>CAYFQH010000067.1:0-8020 GCA_964345215.1 uncultured Oscillospiraceae bacterium
TTATCGGCCATCATATCCAGGGTTTGGCTGTTAAAGTTATCCTTGGGGATAACCCGAAGCCCGTCATCTCCGGATACATATAAAATAGAAACCTTGTTCTCTTCCCCTACTTTTTTCATGAGCTCAAGGCCTTTGGCATTGGCTCTGTCGCAGTAGTCGGCTAGCTTATTGGCCCTTTCCTCAAGGCCCAAAAGGGTACCCAAGGTTCGGTAGGCATCTCCCATGGTTTCTAAATAAGCGGTAATATGCACGGTGGGAATACCCGTTTGCTGGGTAATGCTGTCCATGTCCTCTACAATGCTCTTTTTAGGCTCCCCAATGTCTAAAATCACCTGGGGATCGGTGGCGGCCAGGGCTTCCAGGTTAATATCTCCCTTGCCATAAACGGTGCCAATGACGGGCAAATCTTCTTTTACCTTAATAAAGGCTATTTCGTCCTCATCAAAGGCACTTGCAGCGGCCACAAACAGTTCAGGGGCCAGGGTAATCAGCACCATTTGAGATAAGGGACCGGAAGGCACAAGGCGCTCAATGTTTTTAGGCAGGGTCACTTCCCGCCCGGCGGAGTCGGTAAAGGTTTGGGTTTCTTCTGCTAAAGCCAGGGCCAGGGATAGGCACAAAGACAGAACCAAGAAGAAAGAAAGCAGTTTTTTCATGGGATATACACTCCTTTTTTGTGGTAAATATATGTTCATACCCTAGGGCAACATACTCATTGGCAGGCAAATTCTAAAGTGGTCTTCATATAGGCTTTCGATTTTTGTGTCGATATTGTAAAGCTTTTTAATCACCTTCGTTTTAATAACATCCTTAGGCGGGCCTTGGGCAATCAATTTTCCTTCCAGCATAGCAATAATTTGATCTGAAAACATAAAAGATTGCTCTGGATGATGGGTGGATTGAATAATGGTATATCCTTCCTTGGCCAGAGCCTGTATACAGCAAAGCACATGCATTTGATTGCCATAGTCCAAATTGGCGGTAGGTTCATCCATCATTAAAACAGGAGCCTGCTGGGCCAAGGCCCTGGCAATTAAGACCAGTTGCTTTTCTCCGCCGCTAATGCGCATAAAATCCCGGTGAGCCAAATGGGTAATGGCAAGTTTCTCCAAGGCTTCAAGGGCTGTTTGCTGCTGTTTTTTACCTGGGGATGAAAAGGCCGAAACCTGGCTGGAGGTGCCCATTAGCACCATGTCAAACACGCTGTATTGAAAAGCCGGGTAATGGGATTGGGGCACATAGGCAATTTGCTTGGCCAGCTCCTTTGGCGAAAAGCCTTTGATGTTTTGCCCGCCTATAAAAATACTGCCTTCATAGCCTTGTAAAAGGCCCAGCACACACTTAAACAAAGTGCTCTTTCCTACCCCGTTAGGGCCAAGAAGGGAAACCACGCTGCCTTTTTTAACGCCAAGGGAAACATCCTTTAGCACCGGCTGCTTTGTGTAGGCAAAGGAAAGGTTCTCAATTTCAATCATCATACGCTGTCTCCTCCTTTGAGCATCAGGTATAAAAAGAAAGGAGCGCCGATAAAGGACGTTAAAATACCAATGGGTATTTCGGTGGTAAGCAGGTTACGGGATACATTATCCACCAGCAGCAAAAAAAGCGCCCCAAATACCATGGAAACTGGCAGCAAATACCGGTAATTGTTGCCCACCAGCTTGCGGGAAAAATGGGGAATGACCAACCCTATCCAACCAATGGTGCCGCTAACCGCTACGGATGTGGCCGTCACCAGGGTAGCACAAAGCACCACCACTAGCCTTAAAAGGGAGGTGTTCACTCCCAAGGTTTTGGCTTCTTCTTCCCCCAAGGTGAGCAGGTTCATCCGCCAGCGTAAAAGCAGCAAGGGCACAAGGCCTATTACCATGGGAATAAGGGCAACAAACACTTCTTCTAATTTGGCGCCGGATAAGCTGCCCATTAACCAATAGGTAATGGCGGGAAGCTGTTCGGTAGGGTCGGCCACCAGTTTAAGAAAGGAGGTAGCCGAAGAGAAGAGGGAACTGATCATAATGCCCGAGAGCACCAGACCTACAATTTGCTTGCCCCGAACCTTTTTGCCAAACAGCCATACAATTAAAACCGTAACAAGGCTAAAGGCAAAGGCGCTTAGGGTAATGCGGCTTTTGCCAAGGCCCAACAAAATGGCCAAGGCTGCTCCGAAGGCCGCCCCCTGGGAGGCCCCCAACACATCGGGAGAAGCCATGGGGTTTTGGAAAATACCCTGGTAGGCGGCCCCGGCAGCAGATAAACAGCAGCCTACCATACAGGCAATGAGGATGCGAGGCAGCCGCACCTGAAAGAAGATCCTTTCAGTGCGGCTTTCCCAAAAGGGTTCCACAGGAGCTATTTTTGACCAAAGAATGCCAAAGATTTCTTTAATTGAAATGGGAAAACGGCCAAGGGCAAAAGAAAGGGCGAACAAAACAAGCAGAATCAAACATAAAACTATAAAAACACCTTGTTTTTTCTTGTGTCCATATTCTTGTATCACGTAAATACCGTCCTTTTACATTAAAATAGGGATTTTTGACAAAAAGCAAAAACCCCCGTGCAGGCATTGGTGTTTAGCTCCTTTTCAAATACGGAAGGCCAGGCCGTTTCCAGCAGGGCCCTTAAAACCCAAAGGTTTTGGCTTTTTTTCATAGCATATTGCCGTAGAAATAAAAGCTCGGAGGGACATATTCAATTATCAAAATTATACGGCCTTGTGAAGAAACTGTCAACTTTAAAACTAAGGAAACATTCATAAAATCTCCAATGGCCTAAAATCAGGGGAAATCTCTTCTTGCGCACCTTGTTTTTTTTGTAACAAAATGCTATGATATGATAGGTTTTTGACCGGGAGGTTATGGTTTTTTATTCTGTAAATCACATGAAAGAGAGGAGCAGTTTACTTATGAAGTATTCGGCAGAAGTGGAAAAAATGTGCACTGTTGCTAAGGGAGCCAAGCGTTCCTGCGCCCCTATTCCTGTAGAAGGAAACTGGGTAAAAGCAACCCAAATTTCTCATATAAGCGGTTTAACCCACGGTGTTGGCGGGTGTGCACCCCAACAGGGCGCTTGCAAACTTACACTAAACATTAAAGAGGGGATTATTGAAGAGGCCCTGATCGAAACCATTGGCTGCAGCGGCATGACCCACTCAGCAGCCATGGCAGCAGAAGTATTGCCCGGAAAAACTCTTCTTGAAGCCATGAATACGGATCTTGTGTGCGACGCCATTAACGTGGCCATGCGGGAACTGTTTTTACAAGCCATTTACGGCCGAACCCAAACTGCTTTTTCTGAAAACGGCCTGCCCATCGGCGCAGGTTTGGAAGATTTGGGGGGGACCTTGCGCAGCCAAATCGGTACCACCTACTCCACCAGCAAAGCCGGCCCTCGTTATTTAGAAGTAGCGGAAGGCTATGTAACAAAAATTGCTTTGGACAAAAGCAATCAAATTATAGGCTATGAATTTGTAAACTTAGGCGGCATGATGAAGGCCATTGCCAAGGGGAAAAGCGCCAACGATGCCTATGAAGGCGCCAAGGGCAGCTACGGCCGCTTCAGCGAAGGGGTTCAATTTATTGACCCACGCCATGAATAAGATGTAAGGAGGGTATCAAAATGGCTATTACTTTTGAAAGTTATGAAAGACGTATTGATAAAATTAACGGTGTTTTAGCGCAGTACGGCATTGCTTCGTTAGAAGAAGCCCAACAAATTTGTGAAGGCAAGGGCATTGATGTGCGTGCCATTGTAAAAGGGGTGCAGCCCATCGCCTTTGAAAACGCCGTTTGGGCCTATGTAATAGGTGCTGCCATTGCCATTAAAAGCGGCAAAACAAACGCTTCCGATGCGGCCAGCGCCATTGGCATAGGACTGCAAGCTTTTTGCATTCCCGGCTCTGTTGCCGATGAACGGCAGGTAGGCATTGGCCATGGTAACCTGGCATCTATGTTGCTTACAGAAGACACCGATTGCTTTGCCTTTTTAGCCGGCCACGAATCTTTTGCCGCTGCTGAGGGAGCCATTGGCATTGCCAACAACGCCAACAAAAGCCGCAAACGGCCCCTGCGGGTTATTTTAAACGGCTTGGGTAAAGATGCCGCCCTCATTATTTCCCGCATTAACGGCTTTACCTTTGTAGATACAGAGTTTAACTATAACACCGGAGAATTGGCTGTAGTAGAAGAGATTGCCTTTTCCAACGGGGACCGGGCCAAAGTAAAATGCTACGGTGTAGATGACGTACGGGAAGGGGTTGCCGTCATGCACCACGAAAAAGTGGATGTATCCATTACCGGCAACTCCACCAATCCCACCCGTTTTCAGCACCCGGTAGCAGGCACCTATAAAAAAGAATGTATTTTACAAGGTAAAAAATACTTCTCCGTTGCCTCCGGCGGCGGTACAGGCCGTACCCTGCATCCGGATAACGTGGCTGCCGGCCCTGCTTCCTACGGCCTAACCGATACCATGGGCCGTATGCACTCCGACGCTCAGTTCGCCGGTTCTTCCTCAGTGCCCGCCCACGTAGAAATGATGGGCTTTTTAGGCATGGGCAACAACCCCATGGTTGGGGCAACGGTTGCTGTAGCTGTGGCTGTTGAGCAAGCTGGAAAATAATAATTTCCTTAACTGTTAAACCATTTAAAAAAACCTGTATATTACTTACAGGTTTTTTTGTTGACCTAAATTTGAACCAGCCTTTGGGCCAGCGCCTCGTAAAGGTTTATCTTTTCATCCGCCTCTTTTTGGCTTTGCTCCAATACTGCTGCATAAATTTTCATTTTAGGCTCCGTGCCTGATGGGCGGAAGGTAAGCCAGTTTCCCTCATCAAAAATAAATTTCAGTACATCGGATTCAGGGAGGATAAGGGCAGTTGTTTGCCCCGTTACACAATCGGTAGCAGTAGAAAACCCATAATCTTCAATGGTTTTAAGGCCAAGCCCTTCCAAAAGGTTTTGTCCCTCTCTTCGAAGCTTTGCCATAATTTCACCAATCTGCTTTTGCCCCTGGGCCCCGGGCAGGGTAATGGAGATCAGTTTTTCCTTGCTGTAGCCGTATTGTTTAAAAAGAACTTCTAAAGCTTGTATAAGGGTTAGGTTTTGCTCCTGATAAAAAAGAGCCATTTCGGCAATGAGGCTGGCGGCAATCACCCCATCTTTATCCCGTACAAAGGTGCCTGCCAGGTAACCATAACTTTCTTCAAAACCCAGTAAAAAGCTGTGCTTGTGGTTTTCTTCCCACTGGCCAATGATTTCACCTATGTATTTAAAGCCGGTTAAAGTTTCAAACAGGCGAACCCCAAAGGCTTTGCAAATCGCCTTGGATAAATCGGAGGTAACAATGGTTTTAACCACCCCTCCATTAGGAGGCAAGGCTTTTTTTTCTTTTAAGGCAACTAAAATATAGTTACATAAAAGGGCCCCAATTTGGTTGCCCGTTAAGGGGCTATAACTCCCTTTACCATCCCTGGCCTGTACGCCAATCCGGTCACAGTCCGGGTCGGTGGCAAAAATCACATGGGGCTGAAGGCCTTGGGCCTCTTTAAGGGCCAAGGTAAAGGCCGAGGGCTCTTCGGGGTTGGGGGATTTGAGGGTAGAGAAGTTGCCATCGGGGGTCATCTGTTCTTTTACAACGGAGAGCTGATATCCTTGTTTTTGTAGGACATGGCTTATCGGCTTGGCCCCTGTACCGTGAAGCGGCGTATATAAAATATGAAGGCGGCCGGCTTTTTCCTTTATCAGTTGGGGGCGCAAGGCCAAATCGATCACCTTTTGGTAATAATTTTCATCCATTTGAGCCCCTAAATCATAAAGGAGCCCATTTTCCCGGGCCTTGTCCAAGGGCATTTTCTTTACCCCGGTAAAAAGTTCCACCTGCTCAATGTAATTTAAGATCTCCTTGGCCGCCTCATCGGTAATTTGGCAGCCGTCAGGGCCGTATACCTTATAGCCGTTATATTCCTTAGGGTTGTGAGAGGCCGTGATTACAATGCCCCCCTGGGCCTTCACTTCCCTTAAGGCAAAGGAGAGCATGGGGGTGGGCCGCACATCTTCGTACAAATACACACGAATACCATTTGCGCACAGTACCTTGGCGGCATGTTGAGCAAAGGTTTTAGAAAAATTACGGGTATCATAGGCAATGGCAATACCCGGGTGTTCATGGCCCCCTAATAAATAGTTTGCCAACCCCTGGGTGGCCTTGCCCACGGTGTAAATGTTCATCCGGTTATCTCCTGCCCCAATCATGCCCCTTAAGCCACCGGTGCCAAAGGATAAATCCTTCCAGAACCGGTCTTCAATTGCTTTTTGATCTTCTTTTATTTCCCTCAGCTCCTGGCGTAAGGCTTCGCTTAGCCCAGACTGATCCAGCCAGCGGTGATAACGCTTTAAAACATCTGCCATCTTAAAAAACCTCCGTAAAAAACACTCACCTTAAGTATAAAGGAAAAACCCATAAATACCTATTAAAAATATTAAATCTTTAAACAAATGCAAGACAAGGGGTAAAAGAAAGGCTATAATACAGGTATTGCACAGGATGATGCTTTTAAATTTAAGGAGGAAAAACCATGATCAAGGTAGCAGTGATTGGCTGCGGCACCATTGCCAATGCGGCCCATATTCCCTCTTATATGAACAACCCCGATGTAGAGATTAAGTATTTTTGCGATATTCGCCTGGAAAGAGCCCAACAGGCTGCAAAAGAATACGGTGTAGGTCAAGCCATTGATGATTACAAAAAGGTTCTTGAAGATCCTGACATTATTGCTGTTTCTATTTGTACCCCCAATAATGTGCACAGCGAAATTTCCATTGCCGCCCTTGAAGCCGGCAAAAACGTATTATGCGAAAAACCCGCTGCCAGAACCTACGCCGAAGCCCTGAAGATGCAAAAAGCCCAGCATCAAAGCGGAAAGGTGCTTAACATTGGGGTGGTAAACCGCTTTAACGACAGCGTAAACCGGATTAAAGAATACATTGAAGGGGGCAAACTGGGGGATATATACCATGTGTACACCAGCTTTCGCGCCCACCGCTCCATTCCCGGCCTGGGCAAGGATTTTACCAACAGTGCCGTGGCCGGGGGCGGTGCCTTGATTGACTGGGGTGTTCACTATTTGGATATTGTAATGTACTGCTGCGGCGACCCCAAGGTAAACACCGTATCTGGCGAAGTTTTTTCAAAGCTTGGCCGAAACATGGAAGACTATGTGTATAAGAGCATGTGGGCAGGCCCGCCAGATTATAACGGCATATACGATGTAGACGATTCGGTTACCGCCCTTATTCGCACCAGCGGCCCGGTGATTAGTGTACACGGGGCCTGGGCCCAAAACATTGGGGTAAATGAGCAGTATATTGACTTTATGGGCACCAAGGGAGGTATCCGCCTTCATTATGGTAAAGATTTTACTCTTTATACCCAAGAAAACGGTGCCCTGATTGAGTACACCCCCCAGTTTGACATGAGGGATCATTTTCAAAACGAAATAGATGCTTTTGTTCGCTGTATTCAAACGGGCGAAAAACTGCCCTCCCACATTGACACGGTAATTATTACCGCCCAAATGATGCAGGCTATTTACGATTCATCAAAGGCCCACAAGGAAATTGATTTAAGCTAAAAATCTGTTACCTCTTGGATGATGTATATCATTATTAATAACTAGCAACTCCTTATTTTACGTTGCGTTTATATCTGTCATATTTAGTAAAATGCTGATGAAATAAACACAATAAAGCTTTTATTTTATGCCTGTTACAAATCAAAAGGATACTGTATGTCCCAGTATCCTTTTTTATTTTCGCTTATTTTAATTGCCTACTCATACAAAAAACAGGCCACCTGATGGCCGCCGGGGCCGGGAAGGGCATATTGGCTGGGCACTTGCTGATGGCAGCGGTCCATTACCCTTGGGCAGCGGGTGGCAAAGGGGCAGCCCTTGGGGCGCTGAGAAATGCTGAGCACATCCCCCTTTAAAAGCTTTCGCTGTTTTTTATGGTTTGGGTCAAGGCCC
>CAYFQH010000068.1:0-7787 GCA_964345215.1 uncultured Oscillospiraceae bacterium
CTAAAAATGTTCAGTTTGGAAGATGGCCGCAAACAGCTGGCAATCTATCAAAAAAAGAGTAACCACCACATTAAGACTTGTTTAAACCTGCGATCCCCTAATGACGTTCTAGCTGATTATTTGGCTATTATGTAAGTATGCCCTTGTGGACAGGTCTGCCACAAGGGACCGTTCCAGTATACCTTCATCGCCTTTGTCAAGGACGGTTGTATTTCCTGCGGAAATCTCCACCTTTCCCTTGACAAACAATCATTCCTTTTTTTCTCCCTTTTACGTCACCTATGTTTGACGCCCGTACAACGGGGCAGGAAGGACTTCTTGACAATCAACCCGGAATACAGGATAATTAATCGAGATCTTCAAAAGGAATTTGAGGTCTTTAGAAGGTAGGAGAAAAGATTTGGCCCATACAATTATGGTAGTAGCACCCAATAGCCTTGCCGCCCAAGGGGGAATAGCAAAAGGAGATCGGCTGCTTCAAATTAACGGTGAAGAGGTCATTGATCAAATTGATTACCAGGCCCTGTCTACCCAGGCCCGGCTGGAACTTTTAATTGAAAAGGCAGACGGCAGGCAAGAGCGCATCCAAATCATTAAAGATGAGTACGAGCCCTTGGGCCTTCAAATTGAAGATACCTTGATGAGCAAACCAAGGCAATGTGCAAACAACTGTATATTTTGTTTTATTGACCAAATGCCCCCCAATTTAAGAGGAAGCCTGTACGTCAAGGATGATGACTGGCGCCTTTCACTGATGATGGGGAATTACGTTACCTTAACCAATGTTTCGCAAAAAGAACTGGACAGGATCATTGCCCGCAAGGCCAGCCCTTTGTATATTTCGATACACGCAACCGATGGTGACATCCGAAAAGAGATGATGAGAAATCAGCAGGCTGATCAAATTATGCCAAGGCTTCAAAAATTGACCGAGGCAGGTATTCGTTTCCATGCCCAAATTGTGCTGTGCCCTGGGGTAAATGACGGCAAGGTTCTTGAAAATACCTTAAAGGACCTATTGTCCTTCTATCCGGCGGCCCAGTCTGCCGCCCTGGTGCCCGTTGGCCTAACTGCCTTTCGGGAAGGATTATACGCCATTAAACCTTACAACAGACAAATGGCGGCAGCTTTAATTAATCAGGTAGAGCCCATACAGCAAAAGCTTCTTGATGAAATTGGCACCCGCTTTGTATTTGTGGCAGACGAGTTTTTCTCTTTGGCGGCAAAAGACATGCCAGGTGTAGGCTACTACGAAGACTTTGGGCAAATTGAAAATGGCGTAGGCCTAGTTCGGATGTTTATGGATCAGCTGGAGTTTTTAGCCCAGGAAGGGCCTTTGGAAGATGTGAAGGATTATACCCGGGTGAAGGATGTTGTGATTCCCTGCGGCACCTCCATTGCCCCTTATTTTAAGCAACTGGTTCAAATATACGGAGCGCCAGGGGTAAATGTGCAAATTTTGCCCGTTATCAACCATTTTTTTGGGCCGACCATTACGGTTACCGGGCTGATTACCGGAGGCGATTTGCTTAACCAGCTGAAGTGCAGCCAAGAGGAGGCGGTGTGCATTTGCAGGAATATGCTCCGGGCTGAGGGGGATTTGTTTTTAGATGGCATGGGCCTGGACGAAATACGAAAGAAACTCTCGCCTAAGAAGGTATACGTGGTAGAAAACGACGGCGAGGCTTTTTACAAGCTTTTACAAGGCTATGTAAAAAGTGAATTGTAGGAGGAATAAAATGGGAAGACCCTTGGTAGCAATTGTAGGCAGGCCCAATGTAGGCAAATCTACCTTTTTTAATAAAATGTCGGGCAGGCGTATTTCTATTGTGGAAGACATCCCCGGCGTGACTCGGGATAGAATTTATGCAGATGTAGAATGGACAGGCCGCTATTTTACTTTAATTGACACCGGCGGTATTGACTTAAAAAGCGACGATGTATTTTTGCAGCAAATGCGAAAGCAAGCTGAAATTGCAATGGATACGGCTCACGTCATCTGTTTTTTTGTTGACGGGAGGGAAGGGATGACGGCAGACGATGTTGAAGTGGCTAACATGCTGCGCAAAACGAAGAAACCCTTGCTCCTTGTGGTAAACAAGGTTGACTATGCCGGGGTGGAGGACAACTTATACGAGTTTTATAATTTGGGCCTTGGGGACCCCATTGGTATTTCCAGTACAAATATGCTGGGCTTTGGTGAACTGCTGGATCAGATTGTAGCCAAGTTGCCTCCCCAGGAAGAGCAGGAGGAGGATAATGGCACCCACACCATTCAACTTGCGGTAGTGGGACGGCCCAATGTAGGAAAATCTTCTTTGGTAAACCGGCTCTTGGGTACGGAAAGAGCCATGGTTTCAGACATCCCCGGCACCACCAGGGATGCCATTGACACCCTTTTTGAAGGGCTTAGCGGCAGCACTTACAATATTATTGATACTGCCGGCATGCGAAAGAAAAAAGCCATCGAAGACGCTTCTCTTGAGCGTTACAGTGTTTTACGCAGTATTGCTGCCATTCAGCGCTGTGATGTGGCTCTGCTGGTCATAGATGCCCTGGAAGGGGTTACCGAGCAGGATACGAAAATTGCCGGAATGATTTTAGATGAAGGAAAGGGCGCTGTTGTGGTAATCAACAAATGGGATGCCCTTGAAAAGGATACCCACACCATGGAAAAATACCGTAAAGAGGTATTGGAAAATTTAAAGTTTATGAGCTATGCACCGGTTATCTTCCTTTCGGCCCTTACAGGGCAGCGGGTGGGTACGGTGCTTGAAACAGTGGATCAAGTATGGGCTCAATGCTCAAAGCGCATCCCTACAGGGGTTTTAAACGATGTTTTGGCCGATGCCCAAGGCAGTTTGCAGCCCCCGTCCACAGGAGGACGGCGGCTTAAAATATATTACGTTACCCAGCAGAGTGTATGCCCGCCTACCTTTATCTTTTTTATTAACGATGAATCCCTCATGCACTTTGCCTATGAACGCTATTTAGAAAACCAGTTCCGCAAGGCCTTTGGCTTTGAAGGAACCCCCTTGCGGTTTTACTTAAGAGAAAAGAAAAAAGAGGATTAACAGATGATAGAAGCTTTGCTATCCCTTCTTGTGGCCATCATCGGCTATGCTTTGGGCTCTGTTTGCGTTGGGCTTATTTTGTCAAAGCAGTTTTGGAAAAAAGACGTACGGGATTATGGCAGTAAGAGTGCCGGGGCCACAAATGTGCTTCGCAATATGGGTTTTCGTTTTGGGCTTCTTACCTTTTTGGGGGATTTGCTAAAGGTGGCCATTGCCTGTTGGATTGGCCTTGCCATATTAGGCAGGCCCGGAGGGATGGTCGCCGGATTATTTGCAGTGTTGGGGCACAATTGGCCCATATACTATAAATTTCGCGGGGGAAAGGGTGTAGCTGGCTCTTTAGGAGCCATGCTGGTTCTCTTTCCCATTCCGGCCCTTATTGCCATGGGGGCAGCTCTTTTGGTAATTTTGGTTACCAAGTATGTTTCTTTGGGCAGCATGACCCTGCTTACGGTTTTTGCAGTTATTGTTTCAATACAAAACTGGGGCCAGTGGGGTGTTGTGTTATGGGCAGTGTTTTTAGCGGTTTTATGCATCTACCGGCACAAAGGAAACATTAAAAGGCTTAGGGAAGGCACGGAAAACAAACTGTCCTTCAGCAAAAAGAGTAAGTAGAAGCTGGTCTTATTACGGCGTATTAAACACAAAACCAAAAAGCCTCTTGTAAAAAGGCTTTTTGGTTTTGTGTTTTAGTATGGTCAATGTACCATACTTCTTCTGTTAAAATAAAAGGGATGAAAAGAAGGTTCTGTTGAGTAAGTAAAGAGAGGAACCCTGAGGCTTTATAAAACAATGATGATCGTGACGTTTCCGGGACGCGGCTAACCCATGGGTTAGAGGGAAATGAACAGCCTATAAATCGGCAGGGCCTTTCACGACAGCCTGGCGAAGCTACACAATCAAGAAAGAAAAAACTGGGCCATGATTTTGTCATGGCCCAGTTGGGGTGAAGGCTTAGTACTTCTCTACATAATCTTGACCGGTCAGCGCCTTCCATGCCTTGCGAAGGGCTTTTTGGTTGGTTACACCGTAGTTGGGGTCGTTCTTTTCTGTTTCGCTCATATCCCTTAGGAAGTGGACACACAAGTGACCTTTAAAGTCATTGTCTTTAATGCTGCCGTTTAAGTGGGGGGTATTGTGCATGGTGGCCAAGGTCCATTTGCCGTTAGGCAGTTTTACCTTTACGGCAATCGGATCCCAGCTGGTTTTTCCAAAAGCTTTGTTCATGGCGGCCGTATCGCTGGCTGTTAAGGGCTCACTGTCGGCATGGCGGCCTAGGGAGTAAAATTTCATGTTCCAGCCCATACCGCTTTTATCGTGATACACATAGTAAGTTTGACCGCTGCGGATGCTAGGTTTTACATCGTTATACCAGTGGAGCAGCTGAACCGCGCCTGAACTGGGGCCGGAACCCGAGGAACCGGAGCCGGAGGAATTTTCTTTGGCACTGGAGCTAAAAAGCTTAGAAAAACTGTTTTTGCCGATTAAGCCGTCGGCAGATAAACCGTTTCGCTTTTGGAAGGCCTTTGCTGCCGCAATGGTATTATCATCATATGTACCCGAGGCGGAACTTAAATAGTTTAAAATGACCAGCCTTTTTTGAACGGCTGTTACATCATTGCCCGTATAGCCCTTGCGCAGGGTTCGGGTGAAGGTAGTGCCGTCGCCACCGGAAGAACCGGAGCCGGAGCCGCTGGAACCGCTGGAAAGGGAAAAGAGTTTGGTAAGGGTGTTGTTGCCTGCAATGCCATCGGCGGTTAGCCTATTAGCCCGCTGAAAGCTTTTAACCGCATTCCTGGTTCCGTTGCCATACTTGCCGTCGGCGCCGTTTGTATTATAGCCTAATTTGTTTAAAGCTTGCTGCATTTCTTTTACAGCCGAGCCGCTGTCGCCAAAGCGCAGAGTGCCTGTAGTAGTAGAGCCGCTGCCTCCGGAGGAACTGCCGTTTGCGGTGCTGTTGCCGCTATATAGCCGGGCTAAGGTGGAACTGCCGGCAATGCCGTCGATTTTAAGGTTGTTTTTTTGCTGAAAAAGGCGTACGGCTCTTTGGGTACCCTTGCCATATTTACCTTCGGTTCCGTTGGTATCATAACCGAGGGCCGTTAAGGCTTGCTGCATTTTTGTTACTTCGGCGCCCATATCGCCAAAGCGAAGGGTGCCGGAAGAGGAGGAGCCGCCCGACGGACCAGAGCTTGACGGGCTGCCGGGGCCTATAGCGCTGCCGCTATAGAGTAGATTCAGGGTATTGCTTCCAGCAACACCGTCGGCTTTCAAGTTGTTTTTACGCTGAAAAGCCTTTACCGCTCTCAAGGTAGAAGGGCCATATTTCCCGTCGACAGATGAAATATCGTAGCCCAAGTCTTTTAGCTTTTGCTGCAATTTGCTTACTTCTTGACCTATGGCTCCTTCTCGCAGGGCCGACGATGAAGAGGAAGAAGAGGCTTTTTTATATAGGGCCGTCAAGGTGGTATTCCCTGCAATGCCGTCATCCTTCAGCCGTTCGCTCCGCTGAAAAGCGGTTACCGCCAAAATGGTGCCGCTGCCATATTTTCCGTCGATACCGTTGGTATCAAAGCCAATGTCTGTAAGGGCTTGCTGCATTTGTTTCACTGCGTCATTCTTGTCGCCGGGACGCAAGGTTTCATAAGCTGCATATACAGAAGCCATAGGGAAAAGCATCAGTGCAAGCATCAAAGAGCAAAGTGAAAAAAAATATTTTCTTGCTTTGGAAAATGTCAACATACTAAGTCCTCCTTCACATTCGGTACGAGTATAGCATTTCATAACAATTTTGTAAACTATAAATTACAAAATTGTTACAATAAAACCGCTTCCAAGCATTTTCATTGTATCTCTATAAGGAGAATGATATAATAAAAAGGCCTTCAGACAAGACATATAATGAGGAAAAGAAAAATGGAACAAAAACCAAGCGATAAAATATTTTTAAGCCATCAGCAAATTAGTGAACTTTGCGTAAACGCATTTCGCTTTGATTATAAACAAGATCCCTGGGGTTTTATCAGGCCTGGTTTTTCAAAAGATCTGGCCCTTCTCTCGGCGGAACTTTCTTTATCGGCCTACGATTTTGAAATGGAACAATGGGCCCAGGCGGGATGGGTTGACTTTACATTTCAAGTTGAAAATAAAGTATACTCTGTTGATAACAGTGTTTTTTTAGACGAGGTGGGAGAAAACGAAAAAGAAGATATGAAGACCCTGGGAAAAGCCATTGCTCAAACCAGGCAAAGCGGCCTTACCAAAGAATTGAGAGGGGCTGTAAGGCAAAGGGAATCCAGCGACACAGGAAAAGTTTCCTTGATGGGAAAAAAGATTGATCATGAGAAATACGTGATTGCCATTGGCTTTATGGGCACCGGGGCCAGAGCCTATGATTGGCTTTCCAACTTCCGCTTTGAGCTAGACGAAGGAGCCCACCGGGGGTTTATGCAGCTGACCAGGCATTATATGTCTCACAGTACCGAAATATATTTTCCGGAAATTGCCCAGGAGTTGGGGCTGCAAAATTTAACCCTTTTTGATATTATTAACGAATGTACAAAGGCCGAAAGCCGGTTTTTACTTTGGATGAGCGGCCACAGCCAGGGGGCAGCCATGATGCAGCTGTGGGCTTATTTATTAGTAAAAGAAAAAAAGGTTCGTTTAAGTCACATCATCGGCTACGGCTTTGCCTCCCCCCTGGTGATGATGGGCAGTGTAAGTGACCATCCTGGAAAATACCCTTTGTATCATATTTTAAACAGTGAAGACCTGGTGCAAAGGGTGGGGGGGCAAGTTCGCCTTGGGGTTGATCGGCCCTATATCGTAACAGATGCCCTTATTAACAAAAGCTATGGCTGGCGCAAGGATGCTCAGGCGGCTAAAGGGAGGGAGTGCGTTGCGCAGTGGCTTAGCCAAATGGTGGATATGCCAACGGCTCTTGAAATATTAACCGCTTACTTCCAGGTGTTTTTTGATGGGGGAGATGAAGAGGTAGCCGGGCGCATCCGCCTGCTTCCACTGCCTTTTGCCAGTTCTAAAATGCTTACAGGCATCCTGCAAAAAAGAACTGCCGGCTTACTGCGGTTTTTGGTTAGAAGAATTGAAAGAGCCTACCAAAACTTGACGGGTGTTTCTTTTAACAAGGAGCGTATTGACGACTTGAAAAAGGCGCTTAGCAAAATCACTCAAGAAATAACCTTTGAGCAGGCGGTGCTTGCTTTAAATGAAATATTGTATTGGCCTCATGTTCTTTACCCCAAAGAACAAACAGGCACTTCTTCATATTTGGAAATTGTAAAAAACAGCGACAGGCTTTTTGTGCAATCCATTTGGGAAAAAGGGAGCCCGCCAAAACGAAAGTGGGCATTGGCCGCCGATAAGGGATTACATTTAGCTGATGAAGATCAAAAAAAGATTGATTAGGTCAAAATAAAAAAAGATATGCTCCTTTTATGGACCAAATCTTTTTTACGCGACCAATAAAGCAAAAAAGGATTACTTCACCGTAACCCTTGACAAACCAGTAATTTGATGCTAAAATTAAAACTTGCATCAGTATGGTAAAAGGTACACCTATGCCTATTTTGTTTAACTGTATTCTACATGTTGTTTTCAAAAAAAGCAAGAGGGAAAAAATCTTTCCAAAAAATGATGCAAGAACATGAGGGGTGATAGCTTTTATGGTGCATGAGGTACAAATGGGAAAACTCA
>CAYFQH010000069.1:0-7754 GCA_964345215.1 uncultured Oscillospiraceae bacterium
TTGGTTTCATCCTCCACATCGCTTAACTGGGTATAAATGCTGGCACAAAGGCCTGTGGGGATAAGGGGCAAAATTTCTTTTTCGTATAAATGAATCAGTTCTTTTTCAAAGTTTTCCATGGTGTCAAACTTTTTATAGCCATGCACTCGTTTGGTGTTAAATACATGACCCGGGGCGTTGTAGGAGTAGCCCCCAAATTCTGATAAAACCAAGGGCCGTTTACCCATGGGCAGCTTTACAGCCTTAAAGTATACATGGTAGCTATCCACATCGCTGTTTTGCTGCCAAAACCAGCCCGAGGTGGCATCGATAAAGCGGGAAGCATCGATTTTTTTAGCAAGATCATAAATTCTATCGGCTTCAAACTGGCCCCAGCCCTCGTTAAAAAGGGTCCAGTAGCAAATACTGGGGAAGAAATCAAGGTAGGCCATGGTTTCTTTCATTTGGGCGGTAAAAATATCTTTTTGCTTTTGGCTTCGATTAAAAAACCGGTCGCTCATTTTGATGGCCCCAAGGTTGGGCAAAATCGTATCCCGCAGGTAATGGTAGTGGCCGTTGTTAACCAAATCCTGAAAAACCACCATGCCCAGGCTATCGCACAGGTAATAAAAAAGGGCGGGTTCTACTTTAATGTGCTTGCGCAGGGTGTTAAAGCCCAGGGCCTTGGTTTTTAAAATATCATCCTTATAGCCTTGTAAGGTGGCAGGCAGGTAAATGCCATCGCTAAAATAGCCCTGGTCCAAAAGCCCGTGAAAGAAATAAGGCTTGCCGTTTAAACACAGCCGGGGAAGGCCCCCTATTAATTGAGTGGTAAGGGTTCGAAGGGCAAAGTAGCTCTCCACCAAATCCTCCCCTGAGGAGAGGGTGCAGTGGTATAAATAAGGGTCTTCCGGTGACCAGTGGCGGGGATTTTGAATATGAATGGTATGGCTATGGCCGGTAAAAGATTCCTCAATGGGGCCAAAAGGTGTTTGAATGGTGATGCGCTTTTCATCGCTACCCCCTAAAACAAAAAGGGTTATCTTGTTAAGGGCCGGTTCAAAGCGAAGGCTTTCAATATGGTTTTGGGGCACACTTTCAAGCCACACACTTTGCCAAATGCCGCTGACCGGGGTGTACCACATACCACCCCGGTTGTTTTTTTGCTTGCCCCAAGGGTAATCATGGTTTAGATCATCCTCCACAATTACCTCTAAGATATTTTGAGGCTGCAAGTAAGGGGTAATGTTTACTGTAAAAGGCAAATAACCCCCTTCATGGCGGGTAATGTGCCTGCCGTTTAGCACCACCGTGGTAATTTGGTCTACCGCCCCAAAATGTAAAAGCACCTGGTCTTTCTGAAAGCCTTGGGGCAGGGCAAAGGTTTTACGGTAGTATAAATCTGTTTTACCCTCATGCCCCCTTTTGATGCCTGATAGCTTACTTTGCGGAGGAAAGGGGACGGTAATGGTTTCAAAAGCATCAGGCTGGGTGCCCCGTTTACTGTAGGCAAATGCCCAAGGGCCGTTTAAGCTTAAGTAACTGCCCCGTTTTAGCTGAGGCCGGGGGTATTCCTGCCAGGGGGCCTTGGGGTTCAAATCTTTTTCGTAGGGGGTGGTGAGGTTTTCAAAGACCGGCTTAATTTTTTTACTAACCATCATCACAAAGGGGATAACAAGTAACAGCACCACCAAGGCCGCTGCAAAAATATTTTGATTGGGTAAAAAGGAAAATGTGCCGTCGTCGTTTAAAATCTGCTGGGCGTTGCGTAGCACTCCTGCCCCGATAGCCGGGCCGATGATACCGGGAATAAACACCTGAGCCACAATACGCAGCCCCTGAAACATGCCGGCACGGTTTTTGGGAATATGATCGCGGATAACCGCCCCAAAAACCGCCATGCCCATTAAGTAGCCGCACATCATCGCCAGAGAACCTATAAACACCGGGGGAATTTGGGTAAATAAAAGCAATATAATATAGCCCAGGCCCAGCAGTAAAAGGGCCGGAACAGCAGCGGCCTTAAAGCCTTTTTGGTCGTAGCGTTTGCCGTACAGGGCAGTAACCAAGGCTGCTATCATAATGGCAGGGGCCATAATCAGCACATAGTTATTAAGGGCCAGGGTTTCGCTGTAATACAAAATTAAGTAGGGCATAAAAACACTGATAGAAATGCCGAAAAGGGCGAAGGCCCCTAAGGCGTAGTAAAGCTGGGGCAGTTCTTTTATAACCTTTGGCCTAAAGCCATAGAAGATGTTTTTAAAGTAATGCTGGTTTTCCTTTGTTTCAATCTTCACATCTTCAATAAGCCAAAAACCTAAAAGCCCTAAAATAAACACCACAGCGCCAATAATAAGAAATATAATACTCCAGCTTTGAGCCAGGGATAGATCAAAGAACATAAAGCCCCCAAAAACCACTAAAATGGCTAAAAGAGGCATCATGGCATTTACCCCCTCCACCTTGCCACGGATGGGTTCGGGGGTGGCATCGGTAAGCCAGGCATTAAAGGCGGCATCGTTGGCGGTGGAACCAAAGAAGGTCATCACACAGTCTAATATAATGGTTAACGCTATACCCACCCCGGCGGCAGAAAGGGCGGCAGGGAACCAGCGGGCAATCCATTCCACCCTAAGCAAGGCAAAGGCTGAAATGGACAATCCCCAAAAAAGGTAACCCAGGGTAATAAATATTTTACGCTTGCCCAGTTTATCACTTAAGGGGCCAATAAAAATGGTGGTGAGGGTGGCCACTGCAGCCGATGCCCCTACCATTAAGGAAATTTGCCCCGGGGAAGCCTTGAACATTTTGTAGATAAACACGTTTAAATACATGTTTTCCACCACCCAGGCCACTTGCCCTATCAGGCCGAAAACAACCAGGGATAGCCAAAATTTTTTACCAGGAGTTTTGGCGCTCATCATAACACCTCTTACATTATTTTTAAATAGGATAGGCTACCTTGATTATAGAAAAAAGCCTCCTTTTGTCAATGAAAGAAGACTTTTTTGAAGGAGTAACTAAAGTGCTGTAAAAAACGGCTTCTTTTTAATTGCTGATTTTTTACTTTATAGAAAGGGTGTTATTGCCTCCTGCTTTTTTTTATCCCCTCCCCCACACTTTAGGCTTTGGGTTTTTTGACAAACTTAGAAGGGAATAAACCTCTATATATCTTTTTATACCCTCCAATCCACCACCAGGGCCACATGGTCGGAATAAAAAACTTCATCAGGGCTTTTATACCAAGTTTTTAGGGGAAAGGGTTGATCGTTCACATTGGTAAAAATATAATCAATTTTTTGTTTCCTTTCCATTTCTCCAAAACCGTGGTAGGTAAAAGAGGGGGATGTAGAAATATCCTTTATTTTTAATGAGTTGTTTGCAACCAGGGTATATTCCGGGCAGGAGGGGCTAAAGTTAAAGTCTCCCACCCAAAAAAAAGGGGAAGGCCAGCGGTTCAGCTCTTCTTTTATAAAGCCCATCACCTGCTCAAGGCCCTTTGCTCGGGCCGGGGAGTTGATATGGTCTAAGTGGGTGTTATAAAAGGCAAAAAGGGTTTTACTTGTTTGGTGATAAAAACGGCCCCAGGTGCAAATGCGGGGATAGTTGCTTTGGCCGGGATAACGGCTGCCTGCTACCCTTGGGGAGGGCGACAGCCAAAAGGTATCCAAGGCATGGAGTTCCAACTCATCTTTTAAATAAGCAATGGGGCAGCCTTCCCCTTGATAATCTTTTTCCCGACCATGGCCAATAAAGGTGTACTGGGGCAGGGCTGATTTTAAGCAATCCAGCATAGAGGCGGTTACTTCTTGAAGGCCCATGATGGTCGGCCGTTCTTTTAAAAATTGGGAAATAATGGTGCTTTTGCGTGTGTTAAAGGCGTTTGGCCCATCTTCCGGGGTGGCTGCTCCCATGTTAAAGGTGCCTAAGGTAATCATTTTAAACCTCCTAGTATAAACTAAGGCTCCCAGGCCACAATCAGGCCCCGGTGATCAGATAAAAAATCTCCCTGAGGGCTTTTTTCCCATAAGGAAAGAGGAAACGCTTTTTTTTCGATGTTTGTAAAAATATAATCAATAGAAGAAAGGCCCCTTTTTTGAAAGCCGTGATAAGTATAGTCAAACCCCTTTACCAGGTTTTGAAGGGGTAGGTAAGGGCTGCCAAACAAGGCATACTCTTTTTTTCGGGGGGTAAAATTAAAATCGCCTACAACAAACAGGGGGAGGGTTTCTTCTGCTTGATGGGCAATAATGGTTTGGATGATTTGCTTAATGGCCTTTTTACGGGCATAGGGGCTTATATGATCCAAATGGGTATTGTAAAAGCGGAAGCGTTTTTGGCTAGCCTTATGATAAAAAACAGCCCAGGTGCAAATACGAGGGTAGGGGCTTTGCCAAAAATAGCGGCTGCCGGGAATGGTGGGGGTGGGAGAGAGCCAGAAGGTATCGTAGCGGTGGAGGGAAAGGGTGCTTTTTAAATAGACAATAGGGCTTTTTTCGCCGCTAAAATCCTTATTGCGGCTGCTGCCGATTAAAGCATATTGGGGCAGGTTCTCTTTTAAATAGGCCGCCATGGGCGGGGTGATCTCTTGCAGGCCCATAAGGGTCGGCAACTGATCTAAAAATTGGGCTATCATCAGGGGTTTTCGGTTATCAAAACGGCGGGCACCATCAATTTTCGTATCTACCCGCATATTAAAAGTGCCTAGGGTTATCATGGCTATGCCTCCTTGCCTTAAAAATATTATATAAAGAAAAATGATTTTATGCAAAAAAGAAAACTGTTGACAGGTAAAATGGAAGATGGTACCTTTAACCGGTAGGTGATAAAAATGAAAAACAAGGGATATGAAACCGTATCCATCAGGCGCTACAGCGGTTCAAATAGCATAGAGGAAACCACCCGAAACCTGCTGACGGAAGAGGTTTTGCAGGTATATATCAATAAAAAATTGGCCATGAAGATGGTTTGCACTTTTGATAACTTAAAAGAGCTGGTTATAGGGCATTTATACTCTGAAGGTGTTATTCAAAAGGCAAGTGACGTAACGGAACTACGGCTTTTTGCTGATGAGAAAAAGGCCTTTGTAAGCCTTTTGCAGGCGGAGGATAAGATACGCCCCTTTGAAATGAACTCCTGCAACAACGGGCCAGGGGGTATCATCGGCCGAGAAAGGCCCCTGCTCTTGCCCAAGAAGAAGGAAAAACCCTTTCCATGGCAGCCACAGTGGATTTTTGACTTGGGTACTCTGTTTGCCGAAGGGGCCCCCTTATACGAAAAAACCCATGCTATACACAGTTGTATGCTGATGAAAAAGGGCGAATTTTTTTGCCTGTGTGAAGACATTGGGCGTCACAACGCTTTAGATAAGGCAATCGGCAAGGCTTTAATGGGTGATGTTCCCTTGGAGGAGAGTATTTTATACACCAGCGGGCGGATGCCCCTGGACATGGTAAGAAAGGCCATACGGGCAGGGGCAGGGCTTTTAGCCAGCAATACGGTACCCACCAAAGAGGCCGTGGTACTGGCTGCAAAGTATAATTTGACTCTGATTGGCAAGGTTCGCCCTGATGCTTTTGAGTTGTATACGCCGGCACCGGCAATTCTAAAATCATAGAAGAAGAGGTATTGGCCCTGTGGTTTTGCCTTGAAGAAGGACATAATAAGCAGCAAAGAGAGACTAAAGAAAAAAAAGGCCTCTAAGGCAATGTACATGTAAGACGCTGTGTTTTTCCTGCAGGGAGCAAAAGGAAGGCATTGTGTAAAAAGAGCCTAAACTTATAGAAAAACACCCCTGTGTTTTTATACAAGGGTGTTTTTTATATTGCTGCTTTATTTAGCAGGGATTAGTTGCCAAAAATAATGGCGGCTTCAGCAATTAAGTCTTCAACAGCTTTTTCAGCTGTGATGGAACGGTCCTGAATCAGTTCGGAGCATTTTGCGTTCAGCACTACTTCAAAGTCGGATTTGTAGGGAGACCAGGGCAATTCCTGGGCGGTGGCCAGCTGTTCAAAGGGAACCTGGAATTGAGGGGTCTGGGCCCATAGTTCTTTAATAATATCTGTTTCAGCAGAGGTTTTGGTGGTAGGCAGATAGCCGGTGTTGGCGCTATTTAAGGCAACTTGATCGTCGGTCATCAAAAAGCTAATGAATTCCCAGGCTGCATCCTGCTGTTCTTTGGTGGTGTTGGCTTCGATAATAGCAATGTTGCCGCCGCCGGTGGGAGCTGTTTGAATATCCCAGGTGGGCAGGAAGGCTACGCCCACTTCGATGCCGGCTTCTTTAGCGTTTTTAAGCACGCCTCTTAAGCCGCCGGAAGATGCAAAGAAAGAACCCAGTTTGCCTTGGAAAAAAGCTTCTTTCATAGCGCTTTCGGCACTGGTAACGGTAGGAGCGGCACACCAGCCATCATCAACCCATTGGCGCCAGGCGGTAAGAACCTTTAACATGGTACCGTCTTCTAATGCGGGCACGCTCATGCCATCTTCAGCCAGCATATTGCTGCCTAACTGGCAAAGCATGTTTTGAACAAACCATGCAGCGTCAATCAACATTTCAAAACCATATACTTCGGTTTCGCCTGCGTCATTTACCTTGGTTAAGGCTTTGCCAAAAGTTTCCAGCTCTTCAATGGTAACAGGGGCGGCTAAGCCGGCAGCGTCAGCCATGGTTTTGTTATAGTAAAAAACGGGGGTAGAACGGATATAAGGCAGGGAGATCAGCTGATCTTCATAGTAAGAATAACCTAGCAGAACCTGCTGGAAGTTATCCATGTCTAAACCGGAAGCTTCCACATAGGGGTTCATGTCCAGTAAAACCCCTTCTTCGGCCATAACGGGAACACCAGCGGCTCTTTCTAAAACAACAACCTGAGGGTTCTCTTTAGCGGCGATGGATTGCATGGTTTTTGCCAAGGTATCGGCATAGTTGCCTTGATAAATGGCTTCTACCGTGATACCTTTTTCGGCACCAACGGTGGTGTTAAAGGCATCAACAGAAGAATTGATCATATCTTCGTTGGGGCCGGCACCGCGGGTGTGCCATACGGTGATGGTAATGGGGTCTTGGGCGAGAACGGGCAAGCTGATGCTAAAGAGCAGCATCATTGCCAAAAGGGATGCGACAAGTTTTTTCATAAATGGTTTTCCTCCTTTAATATTTTAAGGCCTTATGGCCTAAAAAACTATTTCATACCGCGGTATGCAAAAGCCTGAATGATTTTTTTGCTTGCAAAAATAAATACGATTAAAATGGGAAGAACCAGAATGACATTGCCGGCCATGATAATATTCCAGTTCAGACCGTATTCGACGTCTTTCATTTTTTCAATGGCAATGGTCAGGGGGCGGACGTTTTCAGTCTGGGTCATAACCAGAGGCCAGAAGTAGGCGTTCCAGTGATCAACAAAGGAGAACATGCCAATGGTAATCAGGGTAGACATGGACATGGGCAGCAAAATTTGGGTCATAATCTGTATTTCGGTAGCATTGTCCAATTGGGCAGACTCTAAAATTTCATCCGGTACTTGCATAAAGGTTTGGCGTAAAAGAAAGATACCAAAGGCATTGGCACCAAAGGGGATAATTTGCGGCCACAGGGTGTTGATCAGGCCCCAATTGGCCATGGTCAAATAAGTAGTAATAAAGGTAACCTGGCCTGGAATCATAAAGGCGATTAACACCATGGAAAAGAGCAGACCCTTGCCCTTAAAATTGAACTTGGCAAAAGCGTAGGCTGCGGGTACCATTACGATCATTTGAATCACAATAATGCTA
>CAYFQH010000070.1:0-7645 GCA_964345215.1 uncultured Oscillospiraceae bacterium
AAATTGCTTTAAGGCAGGGCAGTAAAAAAAATGTAGAATATGAAATGCCGGCTTTATTAAAAAAAGCACTTGAAGAAAATGATTTATTAGGTCAATTTTATTTGTTAAGCGGAGCCAGAAGAAAAAGCATTTTAAAGTACTTATGCGCAATCAAAACTGAAAAAACACTGGAAAAAAACATTTCAAAACTACTATTAGGCTTAAAATCAGAAAACAAAAACATCCGGCTGCCGTAAAATGGAAAGGCAAAGCAAGATAACAAAAACAACAGAAATATGAAATAACCCCGAACCTTTTTGGCCCAGGGTTATTTGCTTTGTTTTTCTTCTTACAGTTCTTGCTTTACTTCAATCGCCTGGTATTCAGGGTGCTTATCAAATTCACTACGGGCAAAAGAACAAAGGGGCACCAGCTTCAAGTTGTTTTCAATGGCATAATGCACAATTTGGTGAATCAGCTCCTTTGCAATGCCCTGGCCCCGGTAGGCACTTTTTACAAAAGTGCTTTCAATGACCAGGGTATACTCTCCTGCTTTTACATAGGTTACTTTACCAACCTGGGTAACTTGATCCATGGCTACAATGCGGTGATTGTCCGGCTCATGGATGTATGAAATTGCTACCATTGTCATACGCTCCTGTTTTTTTTATCTTTGGCAGGTATAGTTAAAATTTCAATTAACTATACCATAAGCCTTTGCTGATGTAAAGAATAGGTAGATAAAAACTTACATATAGTCGGGGTTTCTTTTATGATGAAATAGGGTATAAACTATTAAGAAAAGGCAAGGAGGAAATGATGAAGGAAAACAAATATGACCAAGAGGCCTTTTTTGAAAAGTACAGGCAGTTTCCAAGGTCGGTTTTGGGGCTGGAGGCCGCCGGAGAATGGCATAACTTTCAAAAAATGATGCCGAATTTTAAAGATAAACGGGTGCTTGATATTGGCTGCGGCTTTGGCTGGCACTGTAACTATGCAGCCAGTCAAGGGGCAAAAGAAGTAACAGGCATTGATTTATCGGCCAAAATGCTTCAAAGAGCACGGGAGATAACCCCCTACTTGAATGTCACCTACATTCAAATGCCCATGGAGGAGCTGGATTTCTTAGAAGCCTCCTTTGATGTGGTCATCAGCTCCCTGGCCTTTCACTACACACCGGATTTTACACTTCTTTGTCAAAAGGTATACCATTGCCTGTCACCTGGCGGGGCCTTTGTATTTTCGGTAGAGCACCCGATTTTTACCGCTTATGGAAACCAGGACTGGATTTACGATGACCAGGGCAACCCCCTTTATTGGCCTGTAGATCATTATTACCATGAAGGCCGGCGGGAGGCTATATTTTTAGGCGAAAAAGTGGTAAAATATCATAAAACACTTACAACGTATCTAAGCGCCTTGCTGTATGCTGGCTTTCGCCTTGAAAACCTTGTTGAACCCAAGCCGACCCAGAAAATGCTTGACAACATGGATGGAATGGAGGATGAATTAAGAAGGCCGATGATGCTTCTTTTTTCATTACAAAAACCTGCTTAACAGCGAGGGGATTACAGCAAAAAGAGAGGAAAACCCCTTATGAGTAAAAAAAAGATTGGTATTCTTGTTGGCAGTCTGCGTAAAGACTCTTTTTCAAAAATTATTGCCAAAGAAATGGCAAAATTGTTTCCCGAAAATTATGAAATGGTATTTTTAGAAATAGGGCAATTGCCCTTATACAACCAGGACTATGATGATTTAAACCAGGTACCCCAAAGCTACGCACCCTTTCGGGAAGCTGTAAAAGCCTGCGATGGGTACATGTTTGTAACGCCCGAGTACAACCGCTCTCTTCCGGCGGCGCTTAAAAACGCCTTGGATGTAGCTTCCCGCCCCTATGGAAAAAACAACTGGGCAGGTAAAACAGGCCTTGTTGTCAGCATATCTCCTGGGGCCTTAAGTGGCTTTGGAGCAAACCACCACTTGCGGCAAAGCCTGGTATTTTTGGATGTGCTAACCCTGCAACAGCCCGAGGCCTATTTGGGTAACGTAACTTCCTTTATTGAAAATGGCCAGGTTACAAACCAGGGCACCCTTGATTTTATGAAAACGATTGTAGATCGCTTTGTTGCCTTAACAGAGAAAAACTAAGGAAATACGGCATAAAATCAGGATTGGTGAAAGGGCTGGGCGCTCCGTAAACAGGGTACCCAGCCTTTGTTTTATGTATTTAGCCAATGATAAAAGAAGTCATCGACAGTGAACCTAAAACCCGCTCGCTGTTAAATACCTGTACCGGTTCTTCTTTGTCAGTTGCCCCCAAAGCGTATAAAAGAGGGTCAAAGTGGTCCCGGTAATAAAAGGCTTTTTTTGCCGTATCCTGGCTGCTAAAATTAATTACGTCTTCATGTTGCCCTTTAGTAACAGCGTTTATAATATATTGATCAAAAGCATCCGCCCAGGGGTAACCTCCCTCCATTTCCCAGTTTATCAGGGCCAGGTTGTGCACTACATTACCGCTGCCCAAAATCAGCACCCCTTCTTCCCGAAGGGCTGCAAGCCATTGGCCGGCCTGGTAGCTTTCAAAGGGCGAAAAACCAGCGTTGACACTAAGTTGGCATACCGGAATATCAGCCTTAGGATACATGTGATAAAGTACGCTCCAGGCACCGTGGTCAAGGCCCCGGTCGTGGTTAAGGCCAATGTTGCCCTTGGAACGGCTATGTAGGCGGCCTGCAAGGCCTGGAGCACCGGGAGCCGGGTAGGTTAGCTGATATAGCTGGGGCGGGAAGCCATAAAAATCATAAATGGTCTTGGGAGAAAGGGTGGATGAAACCTTCTCGCCTTTTTCAAACCAATGAGCAGAAACACAGATAATAGCCTTTGGAACAGGCAGGGCCTTACCTAAAGATTGCCAACTTTTTGTAAAGGAGTTGTTTTCAACAATATTCATTGGAGAACCATGGCCAACAAAAACAACAGGCATTTTACTCAAAAAACGTCACCTCATTATACACATCGTCCATTTATTTTAGCTTAAACCAGAGGCTTTTATTATATAAGGCCCTTTGGTTTAATTTATCATACCATGTGCAGGGCAAAAAGCAATCTGATTGCTTCTGACTGGCGCCGGTTTACAAAAAAAGACGCCTCTCGTATAATAAAAGATACAAGCCCCTGGCGAAGGGGTTTTGAATTTTTTCTTGACAGTTTGCAAAAAAATAATATCTGCCAAGGGAAACCTGTTTCAAACAAGGAGATATATGAAGTTTACAAAGGGTTTATTTAAAACTATGCAGGTGGCAGATGTACACCAAAAACCCCTGGGTGACCCCGATACAAGCAGGTTGCTGGGGGCAGCCCTTGATCGATATCGGCCGGACTTGGTCATTTTCACAGGGGACCAGCTGAAGGGCTACGGCCTTTCTTATAAAGGGGGCAGAAAAAAAGAGAAGGTACGAAAGGCCTTTGAGTCTTTTTTGCAGCCCCTTGTAAAGCGCAGCACTCCCTTTACCGTAACCTTTGGTAACCACGATGCGCAGGCCGGCCTTTCTAATAAAGAGCAGCTAGAAATATATAAAACTTTTCCCGGTTTTATAAAAACCGATACTTTTTTTGATGAAGGAACAGGCTGTATTTACATTTACGACGAAAACGGTGAAAAGCCTCTTTTTACAGTTGTTTTAATGGATACAAAAGGCAAGGAAAAAGGCGGCTATGAAGGGATTGGAAAAGGACAGCTTAATTGGTTTATGCATACCCGTGAACAAGAAGAGCGGCGCTGGGGCAGCAAGGCCAAGGCGATGGTTTTTCAGCATATTCCCTTAGAGGAATATTATGCTGTTTTACATCAGGTTCCTTTTTTAACCAAAGGGGCCCTTTGGGGGCACGGGCAAAAGAAAAAAAGAGCCTACTTTTTAGAAAATCAAAAAGAAGAGGAAAGCTTCTATGAAGCGCCCTGTATACCCACAACAAACAGCGGTGCCTTTGCTGCTTATCAAAAAGACGGAGATGTTTTAGCAGTGTTTTGCGGCCACGATCACAAAAACAACTTTGTACGGCCTTATATGGGCATTGATTTGGGCTATACCCCCAGCTGCGGTTTTGATGAATACGGACCGGGAACAAACCGGGGGGTGCGGGTGATTGACCTTTATCACCACCAAGGGGAGGTAACTTACCAAAGCCATGTGCTTACCTATGAGCAGCTTTTAGGCAGCAAGGTGACCCGCCCGGTAAAAAATTGGTTTTATAATATCATCCCCACCTCGAAGGAAACGGCGATTCAAATGCTGGTGCGAATGATCAAAAGGAGCATTGTTCTTGCAGGGGTTTTATTTTTAGCATGGTTTATTATTAGTAAAATATAAAGGGTGTAAAAAAGGTCTGTTTTTGTGTAAGATATATTTTTATAAAAATTTAAAGAAAGAGCATGAAACTGGGGGCTTTATTAAAAAGCAGATTAGCCTATAGAAAAGACAAACAAAAAAGATTAGGAAAAGATCCTGATCTTTTTTGTTTATTCAATAGAATGCTACAAAGCACTGTTTTAAAAAGCTACTTTCCGCCCAGCATGATTTTTAAAATTTCCCTATCGGTCTGGCGCATTCCTTCTTTGCCAATGTGGCCTACAGCGCTGATGGTCGTATCGGTTTCAGCCTTTAAAATACCCGTGTTAGGGGCATAACTTTTTCCTTCCATGGCTAAGGTGTGGGCGATTAAGGCCGAATCAAGGGCAGCTGTAATTTTGGCCGCACAAGAAACTTTTGCTCCATCGCATATAATACCCGGAGTATTGGCCAGGGCATTGGTAATGGTCATTTCAATTTGGGCAGGGCTTCCCCCTTCCAGGTAGGTCATGGCCGCTCCGGCGGCAGTAGCAGCACATACTACACCGCAAAAAGCCGACAATTTGCCAATAAATTCCTTTTGGTAGATGGCCAGCAGGTTAGATAAGATAAGGCCCCGTAAAAGGTGATCATAGCCGATATTTTTTTCTTTTGCATACACAATAACAGGCACTGAAACAGTAATACCCTGGTTGCCGCTGCCCGAGTTAATTACCACCGGCAGATCGCAGCCCCCCATTCGGGCTTCGGACGCAGCAGCAGCATAGCCTCTGATTTTAGATGACAGACTGCCGCCCCCGGCACTCATAATCACCGGGCCAATGCCAACACCGTAGGTGCCCTTCATTCCCTCCTGTGAAATGGCGGTGTTATAGTCAATTTGCTGCTTAAGCAAGGGTTTAAGGGGTGCCAAGTCCACTTCGTTTGCAAAGGCTGTGATGGTTTTAATATTTAAAAGGCTTCGGTCCGCTGGCATGGTTTCAGGCAGGGGGGTGCTTTCCTTTTCAAAAAGCACCTGGTCATTTTTAGTTGTTTTAACAATGTTGGTGTGGCTGTGTACTATTTCTACACTGCTCTTGGCTATGGCTCCCTCAAGTTCAACAATAATATGCAAAGGGTCGGGGCTGTCCAGAAGTTCAACGGTACAAAAATCCTCTCCTAGCAGCCTGTCTACTTCTTCCAAGTGCCAGGGCTCTACCTGGGCCAGCACTTCCATACCCCGTTGGCTGTTGCCGGCGACAGCGCCCAGGGTAACGGCGGCTTCAATACCTACCCGCCCGCCGGAGTTGGGAATGGTTACGCATTTTACGTTTTTAATAATGTTGCCCGAGCATAGGGCCTTGGCCTTTACAGGGATTTCGCCCAATAAGTTCTGGGCTTTTGCGGCAGCATAGGCCAGAGCAATAGGCTCGGTACAGCCCATGGCTGGAACCAGTTCTTCTTTTAAAATGGCAATCAGTTCATTGGTTATCAACGCATTCATACAGCTCTCCTTACAGTAAATAGTCAAGACATCCGCCCAAAAGGCCAACGGATAGGCCAATCAGCAGTAGTACCCACTCAAGAGGCAGATTTTTTATGGGAAAGGTTTCCTTTGCTTTAGGTGAAAGGGAAAAGCCCTCACGCTTTAAAAAGCCGATAGCGGCAACAAATAAAATAAAGGCGCTTAAAACAAATAAGGCACTTTGCCCAAATAAAAGGGCGGCGGTCAGGTTTTTTTTAATGATAAAACCAATGGGGGTGGCAAGGAAAAACAGGGCCAGGGCGAATAGTATGCTAAAGGCCAAGGCCTTTAAAACATCGAACAGCCATTGCTTTGACTTAGTCATGGTTCCTGCCCACTTCCTCTGCCCGGTAGCAGGCTACAAAGTGGCTGGGCTCTATTTCTACAAGGGGGGGCTTCTCCTGGCCGCATACATCAATCGCATAGGGGCAGCGGCCCATAAAACGGCAGCCCGGAGGTGGGTTGATGGGGCTTGGTACATCCCCTTCCAGCTTAATTCTCGATTCTGCTCTTTTTTCTTCTACCTTAGGATCGGGAATAGGAATGGCCGAAAGCAGGGCCTGGGTATAGGGGTGCATCGGGTGGTCGTACAGCCGCTCGGAGGTGGTCAGTTCCACTAGGGAGCCCAGATACATCACAGCCACTCTGTCTGAAATGTGTTTGACCATGGAAAGATCGTGGGCAATAAACAAATAGGTTAAACCCATTTCTTTTTGCAGGCGGATAAGCAAGTTTACAATCTGGGCTTGAATAGATACATCCAGGGCAGAGATGGGCTCATCCAGCACAATAAACTCAGGTTCAACGGCCAGGGCTCGGGCAATGCCGATGCGCTGGCGCTGACCACCCGAAAACTCGTGTACAAAGCGGCTGGCATGTTCCTGGTTTAAACCCACCAGGTTTAAGTAGTTGTATATTTTATCTGTCCGCTCTTGTTTGGTGGCGGCCAAATGGTGAATATCAATGCCTTCGGCGATAATATCGGCAACGGTCATCCTGGGGTCCAGGGAGGAGTAAGGGTCCTGGTAAATCATTTGCACTTGTTTTCTAAACTGTTTTTTTGCCTTTCCTTTTAGGCCAAACACACTTTTGCCTTTGTATAATACATCCCCGTCTGTTTTATCATATAGGGCTACACAGGTACGCCCACAGGTGGTTTTTCCGCAGCCGGATTCGCCAACCATACCCAGGGTTTCGCCTTGGTTAATAAAGAAAGATACGTCGTCAACAGCTTTTAAAACACCTTTTTTGGCCACCTTAAAGTACTTTTTTAAATGCTTTACTTCAAGCAGGGGTTTTTTTTGCATATCCATCCCTTCCTTAGCCTCCTATCTTCTTAGTAAAAAAGGGTATACCCGATTGATCGGCCAGCTCATGGTGAAGCCAGCAAGCGGCTTGGTGCCCTTGATCAAAGTGAGTATAAGCCGGGTTTTCTTCGCGGCATATTTCCATACAAAAATCGCAGCGGGTAGAAAAAGGGCAGCCCTTTGGAGGGGCAATCAGGTCAGGAGGGGTTCCGTCAATCGCATAAAGCGGTTGCTTGTTTTTAAGATCCAGACGGGGTACGGCCTTTAACAGGGCCCAAGTGTAGGGGTGCTTTGGGCGATAAAAAATATCGTCTCGGTTGCCCTGTTCAACAATTTTACCGCTGTACATTACAATAACTCGCTTGGCAATATTTGCCACAACGCCCAAATCGTGTGTAATTAAAATGATAGAAGTATTTAATTCCTTTTGCAAGCTTTTAAGCAGGTCAATAATCTGGGCTTGAATGGTTACGTCAAGGGCGGTGGTCGGTTCGTCTGCAATGAGCATT
>CAYFQH010000071.1:0-7466 GCA_964345215.1 uncultured Oscillospiraceae bacterium
ACTTAGTTTAACATAAAACAAAACTGTTTTTCAACAATATTGATAAAAATAGGTGGAAATAGATAATCCAAACAAAATATGGTATAATTTTACTGTATTTTACCTAGACATTGGAGAGATCATATGGCCTTTACCCATTTGCATTTACACACACAATACAGCCTTTTAGACGGGGCCTGCAGCATTAAACCCCTGATGAAGCGGCTGAAGGATTTAAATATGAAACACTGCGCCATTACCGACCATGGGGTCATGTATGGCGTGGTTGATTTTTATGAAGCCTGCCTTGAAAACGATATTCATCCCATCATCGGCTGCGAGGTTTACGTTTGCCCCAACATGCACGACAGGCAGGTGATGTCGCGGGAATACAGCCATTTAATTTTGCTCTGCGAAAATAACACCGGCTACCAAAACCTGATGAAACTGGTAAGTGAAGGCTTTTTAAACGGTTATTATTACAGGCCCCGTATTGACTATAACCTGCTTGAAAAACACAGTGAAGGGCTGATTGCCCTTACAGCTTGTTTAAGCGGAGATTTACCCAAGCTGCTGCTTCAAAACCGCAAAGAAGATGCCATTGCCTATGCTAAAAAAATGGAGGGTATTTTTGGCAAGGGCCGTTTTTATATTGAGATTATGGACCACGGCATTCCCCAAGAGCGGGAAGTGCTGCCCAAACTGGTGGAGGTGGCCCAAGTTACGGGTATTCCCCTGGTGGCCACCAACGATGCCCACTACCTGGAGCAAAAAGACACCCTGGCCCAGGAAGTGCTTATGTGCATTCAAACAGGCAAAACCCTGGAAGATGAGCAGCGCATGCGCATTGAAACCGATCAACTCTATGTAAAAAGCGAGGAGGAGATGGCCAGGCTCTTTGCTGCCTACCCCGAGGCCCTTGCCAATACGGAAAAAATTGCTCAAATGTGCAACGTCACCTTTGATTTTAAGACCATCCACCTGCCCAAATACCCTGTAACCAAGGGGGAAACAGCGCAGGAGATGCTGTGGCGCTTATGCCTTGCAGGCCTTCAAAAACATTACCCGCAGGACCATCAGGCAGGGGGGGAGCCTTACCAGCGGCTAAAATACGAGCTGGATGTCATCATCTCCATGGGCTATGTGGATTACTTTTTAATCGTTTGGGATTTTATTGACTATGCCAAAAGCCGTAATATTATGGTCGGCCCCGGCCGGGGCAGCGGCGCCGGTTCCATTGTGGCCTACACCCTGGGCATTACCGCCCTGGACCCTTTAAAATACCAGCTGCTCTTTGAACGTTTTTTAAACCCGGAGCGGATCTCCATGCCGGATTTGGATATTGACTTTTGCTACGAACGCCGCCAGGAAGTGATTGACTACGTGGCCGAAAAATACGGCCACGACCATGTAGCCCAAATTATTACCTTTGGCACCATGGCTGCCCGGGGGGTTGTGCGGGATGTGGGCAGGGTTTTGGGCATGAGCTATCAGGAAGTGGACCGGGTGGCTAAATCCATTCCTTTTGAACTGAACATGACCCTTGAAAAGGCCTTAAAACAAAGCCCCCAATTAAAAGAAGCGTATGAAAACAGCCAGGATGTAAAAACCTTAATCGACATGGGCCTCTCTTTGGAGGGCATGCCCCGCCATGCCAGTACCCATGCAGCGGGGGTGCTGATTACCCACCATCCGGTACAGGATTATGTACCCCTTCAAAAAAACGACGAAGTGATTACCACCCAGTTCCCCATGGGCACCTTAGAAAAACTGGGCCTTTTAAAGATGGACTTTTTAGGCCTGCGTACCTTAACGGTGATCAGGGACACGTTGGATATGCTCAAAACCCGGGGTATCGACATGAAGGCTGAGGACATTCCCATGGACGATGCCAATGTATACAATATGATAAGCGCCGGGGATACCGACGGCATTTTTCAGCTGGAAAGCAGCGGCATGCGCATTTTTTTAACCAACATGAAGCCCGCCAACTTTGAAGATATTATTGCCGCCATTTCCCTGTACCGGCCCGGCCCTATGGATAGCATTCCCCGCTATATTGAAGGGAAGAAAAACCCCGAAAAAGTAAGCTACCTCACCCCCCAATTAAAACCCATATTGGATGTAACCTACGGGTGCATGGTGTACCAAGAGCAGGTGATGCAGATCGTTCGCGACCTGGGGGGCTATTCCCTTGGCCGAAGCGACTTGATGCGCCGGGCCATGTCTAAAAAAAAGCACGACGTAATGGAAAAAGAGCGGGAATATTTTGTGTATGGCATGAAGGATGAAAAGGGGAACCAAATCATCCCCGGCTGTGTAAACAATGGTATTGATGCCCATATTGGCAATAAAATATTTGACGAAATGACCTCCTTTGCCTCCTATGCGTTTAACAAAAGCCATGCGGCCGCCTATGGGGTCGTTGCCATTCAAACGGCCTGGCTTAAATACTATTACCCGGTAGAATTTATGGCTGCCATGATGAACAGCGTGTATGGCAACACCCCCAAAATTGCAAGCTATATTCAGTACTGCCGCAGCCATGGCATTGCTGTTTTACCCCCCAGTGTAAACCAAAGCCAGTGGCGCTTTGCAGTGGGCGAAACCCAGGACGGCAAACCCGGCATCCGCTTTGGGCTGGGGGCCATTAAAAACCTGGGCCAGCAGGCGGCCCAAAGTATTGTGGCCTGCCGCAAACAAGAACAATATCAAAACTTTTTTGACTTTGTACAGCGGGTCAGCACCGAATCGGTTAACAAGCGGGCCGTAGAAAGCCTGATTAAGGCCGGGGCCTTTGACGGACTGGGGGCCAACCGGGCCCAGCTGCTCAAGGTGTTCGAAGGGGTTTTGGAGCAAAGCGCCAACGAAAAAAAGCATACCATTCAAGGCCAGGTATCCCTGTTTGATTTGGGCAGCGAACAAGAAGTAGAAAAACCCTGGGAACAGCTGCCCGAGATGGCCGAGTATCCTAAAGCCAGCCTCTTATCCATGGAAAAAGAAATTACCGGCATTTACATTACCGGCCACCCCCTGGACGAATACCGGCAGGTTTTGGAACAGATGGACTTTAGCGTAAGTTATATTAACGAACTGGAAGAAGGGGAGGACCGCGGCCTGGCTTACGACGGCATGAAGATAAGCCTTGGGGGCATTTTGCTGGAAGCCAAGGGCAAAGCCACCAAAAAAGGGGCCATGATGGGCTTTGTTCTTTTAGAAGACTTAACAGGGCAAGTTGAAGGGCTGGTCTTTCCAAAGGTGTACGAAAACTATGCCCACCAAATGATCCCTGATTCCCTGGTGGTGCTAACAGGTAAACTGTCCATCCGGGAAGACGAAGAAGCAAAAATTTTGGTTGACCGAATTGATCCTTTGCATGGCTATAACCCGAGCCAAAACAGCAAAAAACTGGGGTATACCCAGATAAAACTACCCCCCAAAAACCCGAAAGGGGCGGGCCAAAAACTCTACCTGCGCTGCAGTGATAAGCAGCTGGAAGCCTTGGAGCGGCTTTTAACCCCGAGCCAGGGCACCATTCCCGTTTATATGCATAACCCGGATACCAAAAAAACATTTATCGCCCCCAAACAATGGTGGTTTAACCAAAACGAAACCCTTTTACAGGCCCTTGAAGATCAGCTGGGTAAAGAAAACGTAAAGCTGGTAACAGAAGAAAACCTGTAAGAGATGGCAAGCCGGGTTGAAGGCAGCTTGCGTAGCCCGTAAATTCACCCTTTGGTTATTGTCCAGGTTGGGCACAAGGCTGCCAATCAATCAAGAAGGAAGGGCCTGGCTTGATTCTCAAAAGAAGGAGATTCCTCGCCCTCTGCCTTTTTCTTGTATTTTTCTGTACTTTCTGCGGCTTTGCCCGGGTTTTTAAGTATAATTAAAAGGTCAAGCCTTTTTAGGTTTACCTACATCTAAATGGGAAGGAAGTAAAAGCATGAATGTAACCGTTACCACCAACACCGCCCCCAGGCAAAAGCCTGCCGATGAGGGCCAGCTGGGCTTTGGAAAAATATTTACCGATCACATGCTGCTTGCAAACTATAGCGGGAATGAGGGCTGGCACGACTGGCGCATTGTTCCCTATGGCAATTTTCAGATGGATCCGGCCAGCATGGTCTTTCACTACGGCCAGGCTTTGTTTGAGGGCATGAAGTGTTACCGGGGCCCAAAAGGAAATTTGCAGCTTTTTAGGCCCCTGGATAACTTTAGGCGGATGAACGCTTCGGCCAAACGGCTGAGTATTCCCCCCATGGACATCAACCAGTGCCTTGAAGGCTTAAGCCTCCTTCTTCAAAAAGAAGAAGGATGGGTACCTAAAAGCGAGGGTACAGCCCTATACATCCGCCCAACCATTATTGCCACCGAACCTCTTTTAGGGGTAAAGGCTTCGGCAACCTATTTGTTTTTTGTCATTCTCTCCCCGGTAGGGGCTTATTATGCCAAGGGCCTGGCCCCGGTGGATATTTATGTAGAGGATGAATATGTTAGGGCCGTACGGGGGGGCCTTGGTGAGGCCAAGGCTGCGGGCAATTACGCCGCTTCCCTTTTGGCAAGTGAGGTGGCTAAAGAAAAAGGCTTTGCCCAGGTTTTGTGGCTTGATGGGGTGGAGCGCAGGTATATTGAAGAAGTTGGGGCCATGAACATGATGTTTGTGTACGGGGGCAAAAAAATTGTAACCCCTGCCCTAAACGGCAGTATTCTGCCCGGCATTACCAGAGACAGTGTGCTTAAACTGGCCGCCCATTTAGGCTATGAAGTAGCCGAAGAAAAAATGGACATCGCCCAGGTATTTGATGATATTAAGAAAGGCAGCATTACCGAAGCCTTTGGTACAGGCACCGCAGCGGTGGTTTCTCCTGTAGGGCACTTGTTTTGGAAGGGAACAACTGTTACACTGGGAGATGGAGGGATTGGTCAAGTCTCTCAAAAAATGTACGATACCCTAACGGGCATTCAGCTTGGAAAAATAGAAGACCCCATGGGCTGGGTGTATACAATATAACCGGCTCCAGGGGCCAGGCCATAGGCCTTGTTATTGCAAAACAAAGGGCAAAAATGGGATTTTTGATGAAAACAAAGGGGATGCCGCCCCTTCAAGGCCCATTTGCTACCCCCATCAACAGAAAGGACATCCATTACAGAACATGCAAAGGGAAAGAAAAAATGTAGCGCTCAGCTGGAGCGAAAAAACCATGACCGTTCTTAAAGAAAAACAGCTGGAGGCTTGGGAAACAAGGCTTTTAACCTATGCCCCCTCCAACTTGTTTTCGCCCACCTGCACCGACCAACAGGCCCAGCAACTGTGGGAAAAATCCTACGAGTGGACCAGCGGCCACCACGAAAAAGAAATGATCAGCCTTATGGCTGCAAGGGATGTGGTGCTGGCCAAACTGCCCAGGGAAGTTCATTACCTTTCTTTTCAAGAGCATACTTTAATCGAAGGGCTTTTGGCCCAGCAAGGCAAAACAGAGCTGTTTGACTGGGAAGAGGCAGGGGCTGCCGAATCCCTTTTAAGGCGTTTGTGGTGCGAGGTTAAAATTGAAGATGACACAGTAATGCTCTATTTGCCCCAAGCCCTTCACGAGCCCCTTACCCGGGCCATGGATACAAAGGCTCACCGGCAGGTGCGGGATAAAATATTCAGCTTTGATGCAACGATTCACGGATTATTGTATATTGTGGGCTATTTGGGTATTGATGAACCCATGGAACGCTTTTTAAAAGAGGTGGCCAACACCAATGATGCAGTAACCAAAAACCTGGCTTTACGCTACTTTAAGGCCTCCTACGACTATGTGCTGGATGAACGGGGGAACCTGATCCTCATTCATCCGGGGCTGGCCGAGCCGGAGCCCGTTATGTACCAACTGGGTAAAACCGGAACCCAGGTCATTGAGCTCTCCCCCGAAATGATGCTTGGGGCCATGAACGGCATTTTGCCTGAAGAGGTGAATTTGCACCGGGATATGGTTGCAAGCCTTTTGGGTAATGTGCGCCCTGAATATAACCCGGTGGAGGTGGCCCGGGATTTGCGCCTGCTGGCAAAGCAAGGGGCGCCCCTGGATGCCATGAAAGAAGTGCTCCAATCGGTTTTTGCCGGTTATCCTACCAAAGGCAGCCTGAAGGCCATTGAAGGGCTAAAAGCCCAAACCCCCAGCTGGTATGGCCTAAGCACCGCCCTAAGGCATTAAGGGCATTTTATTTAATCCTCATTCGTTTTATTGGGATGAGGGGCTATTTTAGCAACCTTTTTCCACCCGCTTTATTTTTATGAACACAGCCTTTCATTCCCCATAGGGGGATCGCTACCCAAGAAGGAGTTTTTTATCATCAATGGATAAAATTAAATTAATTGTAACCGATATGGACGGCACCTTCCTGCACCACGAAAATACGGTTTCCAGGGGCAACCGCCAAGCTTTTTGGGATGCCTGGGACCAGGGCATCCACCTGGCCATTTGCTCGGGCCGCTCCCCTAAGGATGTAAGGGACATCATTAAAAAAGAAGATTTGCCCCCTTGCTATGTGTTGGGTTACAATGGGGCCCACTGTGTAAACCCCAAGGGCGAACGGCTGGCCCTCCATTATATGGAACCCTTGGCTGTAGCCCGGTGCGGCGACATTTTTGAAAAAGAGAAAGTAGTCTACGGCATCATGAACGAAAACCGCCTTGCCTTAAACCGTGACCCAGAGGAAGAAACGGTAGCCAACCGGGCCAGCATGCGCTTTACAAAAAAAGCCTGGACAAAAATCACCTGGGACAGGGAAACCTTTGAGCTGGCCCGCAGCGAAGGGGCATGTAAGCTCATTTATATCGACCGCCGGCCCGGAGGGCACCTGGAGCGGATTCGGGCACAAATTGCTGGTATTAAAGGCCTTAGCATCATGAGCAGCTGGCACGACAATATTGAAATTATGCCCTTTGGGGTTAACAAGGGTACGGCCACTAAAGAGCTGGCCGACCAGCTGCACATTGGTGCCCCGCATATTTTGGCCCTGGGGGACCAGGAAAATGACCTTGAAATGCTAGCATACGCTGGTTATGGCGTGGCCATGGAAAACGCAATAGACAAGGTGAAGGCCGTGGCCAAGTATCAAACCGGCCACCACCAAAATGACGGGGTAGCCCAGGCCATTTACCGCTATGCCCTTGAAGAAAGGCCCCTTAAAAAAGCCCAGAGCTACCTATAAAGGGCCTAAAAGGCAACATCTCGCAAGTGGGCTACAATCAAATGGCAGTTTTTTTTAGGTAAAGCATCGCCAAAAACCTTCGGCATCCTAGGGCGATTTCCGTGCTTTTCCCCTTGTTTTGCCCAAGAAGCCCCTGCCCCCTTGATAAGCCCTCCTTTTGCGCAGTGTTTCTCTAAAATCAAATCAAATGTTTATACCGTTTCGGGGAGAGATTCCCGGAATTTTTGTTTATCCTTATGAAAACCCTTATGATAAATCCCAGGGGTATGTTTCAAAGCTAAGGGCGC
>CAYFQH010000072.1:0-7464 GCA_964345215.1 uncultured Oscillospiraceae bacterium
GAGTGGGAGTAAAAAAATTATATAACTTGATAACTTGGTGTGGAAACGTTGATTTAACGGTGTTTAGGCACATATGAAATGGATAAAGCAATACAATTTGAATAGGTTCTCCGCCAAAAGGATTATTGGGAGTTTCTGAATCAAGTTGCACAAAGAGTCTTGTAGAAAGCGTACAAGGCTCTTTTTTTGAACTCACTTTCTCCATAAAATATAAATTATGTCGCCAAACTATAAGATTATGTATTATTTGTCTCTAAAAATACAAAGAAAGGAAATACTATGAAAAATAAAATACTAAACAATCTCCTAGGAGTACTGTTAGTCGCAATGACTATTATCAGTACTCTTCTTGTCCAGCTTTATGGCGAAATGCACTAATAGACAAGTGACACCAAAAACTGCAAGACCAGTATGGTACAGCAGGTTGGTATCACTGGGTTTGATTCGTTTTCCTTTTGTTTTGAAAATAGCATTTCCTCCTTTCTTAATCCCAATCCCAGCATATTTTACTGTAATTTATAGTAAAATATGAGAGCAAATAATCTTCTAACTTTAGTGATGTTTTATAAAGCTCATCAAAGTAATGATTAAAATCCATGCCGTCGAAGCAACTTTCAACAAGTCCATAGAGGGGTTTTTCAGAGTTGTACAAGTTTTGTGAAATTACTGGATAATCCTCCTTATCTACTAAATCATAGTGCATCATACAATTTCTAAAAGGTGTTGAAAAAACTTTTGCATTTTCCCCAAGGTAACCATCAATGTTAAGAAGATTCAAATTTCTTGGGTTATTATGTATTAAATGTTGAATGACTTTTTTCACCCCAAGTACTGTGTTATGGGCTGTTATATACATTGTTCTTAGAAGCCAAGGTTCTCTATTCCCCAAAATCGAAACAAGCACATTGTTTGTAAAACCTAATGTTGAAAGCATGTGTAGTAATATAAGATTCGTCTCTTTGTCAAGGCAGGGATTAAAGAATGCATTTTTTCTATTAGTGTTGAAATCAATATAACCATATTCAGGAATAGTATTACGATTAATGATGCTGTGATTAAACTCATCAACGTTACAGTACTGTATAAGAATTCTTGAAACTTCTTCACCCAGATTTTTCCCAACCATAAAAGCGTGTTTCATTTATTGAATCTCCTTTACTTTTCGGTATGTTAAGATAAAAGTTCCCAATCTGTGTGTTAAATATCACTTTTCCTTGTCTATCAAAGAAGACCCCAAGATTTAAATGAATATTCATTTTTTGGGTAAAACGAAATCTTAACATTTCTTTGAATTTCTTATTTTGTTGGTCATTCGAATTGAACGCCATCTTTTTCCCTTTAGAGAACTTCCCAGTAAAAGTTTTTAAACCATTTCGTATGTCAGTTACTTCCTTTTCTGCTTCACTATTATTTGAATCAATATTTAAAAATTCCTTGGCAGACCTACAGTAAAGTGCACAAAAAGGAATTAAGGATAGACTTATCACACTATCTTTTGCATTCATAATCAAATCAACTAACATTAATCCATCTTGTTTCATGATATTCATTGAACTCATTCTTAGAATCTCACTGTAATTGTTCATATTCAACCACCCTCACCTCTCAAAAGATCATAAGATTACTCTCTATTAATAAAACAATCTAGAGCACTCCACCGGGGTAGGATTCAAAAACATCATATATACAAAATGCCCCCATCTCTTTCCATCTTTTTAAGGTATCCCATGCTATAATAAAAAAATAAGTTTCAATCAAACATTTACTTTTATTATAACACACTCAAGGAGGTATCCCCATGGCCATCATCCCCAGTCCCAAACAAGCAGAAGAACTGTTGTACAAGTACAATCAAGAGGAATTCCACCGCCTGCACGGGCGCACCGTGGCAGGGGTGCTTAAGTGGTTCGCTAAGGAATATGACCCCGGTCGGGAAGATTACTGGTATGCGGTAGGCATGCTCCATGATATTGATTTTGAGCAGCACCCCAATGACCACTGTGTTAAAGGAGAGGAAATCCTTAAAAGTGAAGGCATTGACGAAGGGATGATCCGCTCTGCCCTAAGCCATGGCTGGGGTATGACAGGCAGTAAATACGAACCCACCCAAGTAATGGAAAAAATTCTTTTTGCCGCCGATGAGTTAACAGGGCTCATTTGGGCCTATGCCTTAATGCGGCCGGAAAAGAACACCCAAGGCATGGCCCTTAAAAGCCTTAAGAAAAAGTTTAAAGATAAATCCTTTGCTGCCGGCTGCTCTCGGGATACCATTAAACAAGGAGCCGAAGCTTTAGGCTGGGAACTTGACGATTTGCTTACCCGAACCATTGCCGCCATGCAAAGTTTAGAAAACCAAGGATAACCGTATATATAAAATAGCCTCGAAGAAGTTGCCTTTCAAAGTTCAACTATGTTTCTTATTTTTAGGGGAAGGTTCTAACAAAAAAAGCCCAGGTAAAATGGCAGAGCCCCGTTACTGTGCTTTGAAGCAAAATCCCTACTTGTTTATTCCAAACCCTTGGCATTTATCCGTTTTGCCCCTTTAAATACAGCAACTATCAAATAATAGGTGTAGCGCCATATCATCAATATTCTTAGGTCAATACCCCACAAAGCCGGGCAGAACAGAAGGCCTGCTCTTATACGCTATACATTATCAAAACCGCCAAAACAGCAGAAGCTTTCAGTTTTTTTCTTTTTTGCCGCAAAAACATCTTGCTTCTTCATTGTCCCCCTCTTTGTATGGTGTTTTTCAGCTTTTTTCCAAAGCTCTGATTGATTTAATTTTATAAATGGCAATGGCCGTTATGGTTAGCAACATGCCCGCAGCCATAATAAAAAGCCCTGCTCCCCTACCAGGGCCAATCCCCATCACCCTACCTACCATGGTATTTGCAAAAAACCCTCCTTCAACCAAAAGGGGTTTAAACACATAATCAGCCAAGGGGCCTGCAATGGCGTAAGCAATAACATAACCTAGCTGAGACAAGATGCTGATTAACCCCCATACTCGGCCCTGAAGCTCATTATCAATATTCATGCGAACTAAATAATCAATTACCGTGTTTGCAAAGGGCAGCATAGCAAAAAACAAAAAACCACACAGGCCGCAATAAGCACAGTGTTTTCCCTGATACCAAAGCCAATCATCAAAAGGCCTGCAAAAAAGAAGGCCATGGAGAGAATACGAATTTGCCCTTTTTTAAAAAAAGTGGTGGGCAAAGCACCTATAATCAGGCTGCTTACCAACATGCCCGAGGCGGAAATGGTGGTTAAAAACTTAAGGGTTCCACTGTTGGTAAAAGAAAGCATCATGGGTGTAGAAAGGGTTTGTAGAAGGCCTAGGCAAAAAGTAATGACCGAACCTAAAATAGTAAGTAACAACACGCCCCGTTTTTCTGTAAGGGCATTTAAGCCTTGTTTAAAAGCCTGTCGGGCCGATAGGGTGTTTTCAACTTTTGATTTATGCTTGATTCCCTTGCGCACAATAAGGGTAGAAAAAACAGTTACAAAAATTGTGCAAATATCAATCATCAGCAAAAGCTTAATATCTCCAACACCCAGCAAAATTCCGGCCAGGGCAGGTGAGATTAAGTACTTTGCTGCCCCGGAAACCTGTACCATGCCACTGGCTCTGGTATATTCTTTTTCGGTTAAAATATCGCTGATGGTTGCTTTAAAGGCTGGGTCAACCAGGGAGGAAAAAACCGAGCTGATTGTAACCCCGATACAGATTTGCCATAGCTGTATCTTTCCGTCTAAAATGCAAATCAAAATATATATAAGGCCCAGGGCCGAAAGGCCGTCACCTAAAATCATCAGCAGTCTTCTATCGTACCGGTCAGCCAAAACTCCGGCTAAGGGGCTTAGCAAAAGCCCCGGTAAAAAGGCAAGAAGGGTAATAAGGGTGGTAGCCGAGGCCAGCCCTGTTTGCTCAAAAACATATACGCTTAAGCCAAAGGCCGTTAATCCATTGCCAACAGCAGCAATAAAGCCACCAGCCCATAAAAGCATAAAATACAAAAATGACTGCTGTCTGGTTTTTCCCATGTCCCGTCTCCCCTCCTTTTCATTTTAAACAATGGTAAAGCAACCTGCTTTTTTTGTTTGGCCAAACTTCTCGTAAACATGGCAAAAGTTTTGCTCCATTCTGTCAAGAAAGGAGCCCTATACCCTCCGCCTTTCAACCCTCTTGTATAAAAGGAGCAAGGCACTAATCATCACCAAAGGAAAAACAACCGCAGCCAAAATGCCTCCTTGCAAGTTGCTTTTTAAACTGTTGGACACAAAGCCCACTAAAGCCGGGCCTGAAGCACAGCCCAAATCCCCCGCCAGGGCCAAAAAAGCAAACATGCCTGTTCCCCCCCTTTTAATTGTATAAGACGCGTAACTAAAAACCCCCGGCCACATCACCCCTACTGAAAACCCACAAAGGGCACAACCCAAAAGGCCAACTGCCGGGGAAGAAGACAGAGATATAAGCAAATAACTAATAACACAAAGGCCGCTGCTCACAAGCAGTACTTTAACCAAGGGCATTTTTTCACTGTACTTGGCGTAGAGTACCCGAGCGGTTCCCATTAAAATGGCAAACATACAAATGCCCAGTAAATCTCCCAGGGTTTTAGAAATGCCAAGGGAGGCTTCCGCAAAGGTAGAAGCCCACTGGCTTACCGATTGCTCTGCCGCGCCGGCGCAAACCATTAACACGGCCATCAGCCAAAACCACTTGTTTTTTATCAGGTTTTTTGTGGTTAGCCCCTCTTTGCCTTCATTTAATGTACGAATGGGCACCTTTGAAAAATAAACAGCATTTAAAAAAGGGATCAGTGCCCAAAGCAAGGCCAGTATTTTCCAATGCTGAATACCCACAAGCACGAAAAAGACAGTGGAAACTAAAACCACCAAAACAGCGCCCCAGCAATAAAAAGAATGAAGCAAGCTCATGGCGCTTTCTTTTTTTTCTGTTGGGCAGGCCTCCACAATGGGGCTAACAAGCACTTCAATTAATCCCCCGCCTACAGCATAAATAACTGTGGCAATAGCTAGGCCCAAAAAGGGGTTGCCCAAAAGCTGGGGTAAGAAGGCCATAGCGCAAAAGCCTGCTCCGGCAAAAATATGGGCACCTACAATACTGGGCCTGTAACCTATTTGATCAACATATTTTGAAGCAATTAGATCCACCAAGAGCTGAACAGCAAAATTAAAAGCCACCAACAAGGCAATTTTATCAAAGGAAATATGGTATTGATTTTGAAAGGTAATAAACAGCAAAGGAGCAAAATTGTTAATCATCGCCTGGGTAATATAACCAATGTAGGAAGCGTATAAGGTATGGTTGTAATTGTTCTTTGCCGCCATTTTTCTTTCCCCTTTTAAAAGCAATGGCCCTATTATAGCATGGTTATAGATAAATGGCTCTTCTTTTTTAAAAGCTGAATTGTCAAGTGAAGTGCACCATGAAAAAAACTATTAATAGCTATAGCGTATAAAGCATACTCCTTCTACTTCCTCTACCGTTTTAAGCCCCATAGCCGTATAAAAGCTTTTAGTCTTCTGTTCATTATCGGTAATTAAAACCAACTGGCGCACATGGCTAAAGCGCCTGAGCATTTTTTTAAAAAGTTCTCGCCCAATGCCTTGGCGCTGGTAGGCAGGGTCGACTAAAATATCCTGCACGTAAGCAATTGAGCAATCATCCCCCACAACCCGTATAAGCCCTATCAACTTATCTTGATCATAAGCTGCCATGTACCACAGGCTTTGGGGAAGGATTTTTTCCATGACTTGTGTGTTTTTTGTATATGCCAGCCAGTTTATCGATTGATACAGGGTAGTTAAAACCTTTGGCGAAATGGTGGGCATGCTTATATAGGTCATTTGATTCATATCTTTTCCCTCTCTTGTTTAATCATTTCTCTTTCTGTAATTTTATAATCACGCAGGGCCAACTGATCAGGCTATGTTCTTCAAGCAGCTTTTCATCCTGCGCTATATGTTTTGCTAGTGTATTACGCAATACCAAGTTTCTCTTCTACCCCAAGCCTTTTTAGAAAAAAGTCCCGGTATGTTGCCTTGCGTTTTAGCCCTTGTTTTAAAACCGGCGGCTGGAGGTGTATAAATTAGCCTTTAAAAAGCCCCTCACCCTTCAAATCTTGATTAGGGCCTTCTTAGGGCATTGTTAATCCCCAGCAGCTTTAAAGCTATAAATAGGTGTAAGTTTTTGTATAACCTCTACTGTATCTCCAATGTGCTGCAAAATCTCATCAATGGGTTTATAGGCATAGGGGGCTTCATCTAAGGTGTCATGGTTTACGGTGGTTGAAAAAATTCCCTCCATGGCTTTTTGGTATGCCTTTAAAGTAATGGTTGCTTTGGCCGCTCTTCGGCTCATGATCCGCCCTGCCCCATGGGGGGCGGAATAGTTCCAATCCTTATTCCCCTTGCCGATACAAAGCAGGCTTCCATCCCGCATATTTATGGGAATAAGCACCTCTTCCTCTTTTTGGGCCGAGACAGCCCCCTTGCGTAAAACATGGTTTTCTAAATCAATGTAATTATGTATAGTGGTAAAAGCCCGCTCCACCTTCAGGCCCATGTGTTTTACAAGGGTGTGGGCAATGGCCTTTCGGTTAACGTTGGCATAATGCTGGGTAATGGCCATATCGTGAAGATAAGCCTCCATCCCTTCCCCCTCCAGCCAGGCTAAGGATTTGCTCATACCCTTTGGCAGGGCAATTTTTTTAATTTTCTTTTGAATCTCTTTATCTTTCCTCTCACCCTTTATCCCTTGCTCCAACAGTTTTTTTCCTTCATCGCTGTTTTTTTGCTGGTAGGCTACTGCCTGATCTTGGTAAAAATTTGCCACTTGCAACCCTAAGCTGCGGCTGCCTGAATGAATAATAAGATACAATTTCCCATCTTCTCCCCTGGCCAGTTCGATAAAGTGATTGCCGCCCCCCAATGTACCAATGCTCGCATGGGCTCTGCTTATATTTACCTTTTGTTTACACAGCAGCCGGTCTATTTCCGTTTCCTGGGCCATAGGGTGTGGCTTCCCTTGTACGGCAAAGCCTGCAGGCACCAAGGTGTGAACTGCCTTATCAAACTTTGTTAGCTCTATATATTCATCTTTTAATACCAGGGTTTCCATACCGCAGCCTATATCTACCCCTACCATGTAAGGTACCACTTTATCGTGAATGGTCATGGTGGTGCCAATGGTAGAACCTGCACCGGCATGGGTATCGGGCATAATACGAATTTGGCTGCCTTGTACAAAAGGCTGGTTCAGTAAAGTTTCAATTTGGCTTTTGGTTTCAGGGTCTAACACATTGGTAAATACTTTGGCAGTATTGTATTTGCCTTGTAATATAATCATATTTTTCTCCTGTACTTCCTATAACGAAAAAACCTGTCCTTATGTTCAGGCCTTACCAGTTGCTAAATTACTTATAGTATATG
>CAYFQH010000073.1:0-7377 GCA_964345215.1 uncultured Oscillospiraceae bacterium
AGAACATGAGGGGTGATAGCTTTTATGGTGCATGAGGTACAAATGGGAAAACTCAGAAAAAGAATGAGTTTCTCTCGCATTGAAGAAGTATTGGATATGCCAAACTTGATTGAAGTGCAAAAAAACTCTTATCGACGTTTTTTAGAAGAAGACCTCCGCGAAGTATTAAACGATATTTCGCCAATCACCGACTATAACGAAAATCTACTGTTGGAGTTTGTGGACTACAAACTGGACTCAAAACCGAAACACTCTGTGGAGCGCTGCAAGGAGAGAGATTTAACCTACGCTGCGCCCCTAAAGGTTTTTGCCCGTTTGAAAAACAAAGAAACAGGTGAGATCAAGGAATCGGATGTGTTTATGGGGGATTTCCCTCTTATGACAGATCACGGAACCTTTATTATCAATGGAGCGGAACGGGTTGTGGTTAGCCAGCTGGTTCGCTCGCCCGGGGTATATTTTGACGAAGCCATTGATAAATCTGGGCGTAACCTTTTCTCCGCCACAATCATCCCAAATCGTGGAGCATGGCTTGAATATGAAACAGACAGTAATGACGTTTTATGGGTGCGCATTGACCGGGCCCGCAAATTGCCTATTACTGTTATTTTGCGTGCCTTAGGTTATGGAACGGATGCAGAAATTATTGACCTGTTAGGCGAAGACGAGAGGATGATGGCCACCATTCAAAAAGGGGACAACGCCAAATCCCAAGAAGAAGGCTTGATTGAAATTTACAAACGGCAAAAGCCAGGCGAGCCCCCCAGTGTGGAGAGTGCCAGGAACTTGCTGAACTCTTTGTTTTTTGACCCAAGACGCTATGATTTAATGCGCGTGGGCAGATATAAATTTAACAAAAAACTAGCCATTGCCACCCGCATTCAGCACCATATTGCTGCCGAAAATGTGGTCAACCCCGAATCGGGCGAGGTGCTAGTTAAAAAGGGCGATGAAATTACCCCCGATATTGCATGGGAAATTCAAAACGCCGGGATTAACACCGTTGATATTTTGGTAGAGAACCACGTTCACCGGGTATTGGGCAACAACTTTGTAGACGCTGCGGCCCACCTTCCTTTTGACCCTAAAGAAGTGGGCATTTTAGAAATGGTTCATTACCCAACCTTAAAAACTATTTTAGAAAATGTGTCTGAAGATCAGCTGAAGGATACCCTGAAGGAAAACCTGAACAGCCTGGTACCTAAACATGTTTTAACAGACGACATCGTTGCCTCTGTAAGCTACTTGCTGGGCCTATCCTACGGCGTAGGCCATACGGATGACATTGACCATCTTGGCAACAGAAGGCTTCGCTCCGTTGGGGAACTTTTGCAAAACCAAATTCGCATTGGTCTTAGCAGGCTGGAGCGGGTGGTGCGGGAGAGAATGGCCATTCAAGATGCCAACGACGTACGCCCTGGGGATTTGATTAACATTCGCCCGGTTAGTGCCGCCATTAAGGAATTCTTCGGCTCTTCCCAGTTAAGTCAATTTATGGATCAGCCCAACCCCTTGGCAGAGCTCACCCATAAACGCAGGCTTTCCGCTCTGGGCCCCGGCGGGCTGAACAGGGAGCGCGCCTCTTTTGAAGTGCGAGACGTACATTACAGCCACTATGGCCGGATTTGCCCTATTGAAACACCGGAAGGCCCCAATATCGGGCTGATTGGCTCCCTAGCCACCTATGCCAGAATTAACGAGTATGGTTTTGTGGAAGCCCCTTACCGCAAGGTGGATAAGGATACGAACAAGGTTAGCAACGACATAGTATATATGACCGCCGATGAAGAGGACTTTTACTTAATTGCTCAGGCCAATGAACCCCTGGAGGAGGACGGCAGCTTTGTAAGAGAGCGGGTAACCGTTCGTGACAAGGCCGAAATTATTGAAGTACCCTTAAGCCAGGTTGACTATATTGACGTAAGCCCAAGGCAGGTTGTTTCTGTGGCTACTGCCATGATCCCCTTCCTTGAAAACGACGATGCCACCCGAGCTCTCATGGGCTCTAACATGCAGCGCCAGGCAGTACCTCTGATTATTCCCGAGGCTCCCATTATTGGCACGGGCATGGAATATAAGGCCGCCCAAGACTCGGGTGTGGTTATGCTTAGCAAAGCAAAGGGTACAGCCACCTATGTGTCGGCTGATGAAATTATTGTTACCGACGAATTAGGCCAAAAACATAGCCATCGCCTGAATAAATTTATCCGCTCTAACCAAGGCACCTGCATTAACCAACACCCTGTTGTATACGTGGGTGAAAAGGTTGAAAAAGGCCAGCTGATTGCTGATGGCCCTTCTACCGAAAAGGGTGAAATCGGCCTTGGGCGCAATGTGCTCATTGGTTTTATGACTTGGGAAGGTTATAACTACGAAGATGCCGTGCTCATTTCTGAAAAACTGGTAAAAGAAGATATTTACACCTCCATTCACATTGAGGAGTTTGAGTCGGAAGCCAGAGAAACCAAGCTGGGGCCGGAAGAAATTACACGGGATATTCCCAGTGTTGGCGACGACGCGGTAAAAGACTTGGACGAGTTTGGCGTTGTACGCATTGGCGCCGAGGTTCGTTCAGGGGATATTTTAGTTGGCAAGGTAACTCCCAAAGGGGAAACAGAACTAACTGCCGAAGAACGGCTGCTTAGGGCCATTTTTGGCGAAAAGGCCAGGGAGGTAAGAGATACTTCTTTACGTGTGCCAAACGGTGAGGGCGGCGTGGTTGTAGATGTAAAAACCTTTACAAGGGAAAACAACGACGAGCTTTCTCCCGGAGTAAACCAAATGGTGCGGGTTTATATCGCTCAAAAGCGTAAAATCAGCATTGGGGATAAAATGGCGGGGCGCCATGGTAACAAAGGGGTTATCTCCCGTATTTTAAGGGAAGAAGATATGCCCTTTATGCCTGACGGAACCCCCCTTGAAATTGTTTTAAACCCCCTTGGGGTACCCTCCCGTATGAACCTTGGCCAGGTGCTTGAAGTACACTTAGGCCTGGCCGCTAAAACCTTGGGCTGGCATGTAGCCACCCCTGTATTTGACGGCGCGAACGAATTGGATATTGAAGAATGCTTAAAACTGGCAGGCCTGCGCGAAGACGGTAAAACCGTTCTGTACGACGGGCGTACCGGGGAGGCCTTTGAAAACCCTGTAACGGTTGGCTATATGTACTTCTTAAAACTCCACCACCTGGTGGACGATAAGATGCACGCCAGGTCTACCGGCCCTTATTCTCTGGTAACACAACAGCCGCTTGGCGGTAAAGCCCAGTTCGGCGGCCAGCGTTTTGGGGAAATGGAAGTGTGGGCCTTGGAAGCCTATGGTGCTGCCAATACCCTACAGGAAATTCTAACGGTAAAATCCGATGACGTTGTAGGCCGTGTGAAAACCTACGAAGCCATTGTAAAGGGTAACAACATTCCTGCTCCCGGTGTACCGGAAAGCTTTAAAGTGTTAATTAAAGAGCTTCAATCCCTATTGCTTGACATTAAAGTATTATCAGAGGATAACAAAGAAATCTTCCTGCGAGAGTTGGAGGAAGACATGGAAACAAGCTATGGCTCACAAGAAGAAGAGAAGGAAGAAACCGCTTCTCAAATTGAGCAGAGTGTTGAAGAAATTCTAAACGAAGATTTCGCTTTAGATCTGGAAGACTTTAACGTAGAAGATGCCTTAGGTGATATTGGCTTGAATGAAGATGAACTGTAATCATCATTTTCCCAAAGAGAAAAACACTTTCTCTTTGGGAAGCAACTGTTTTGTAAGTGTTTCCATTGTAGATTGAAGGGAGTGACCCTTTTGTTAGAATTAAGCAATTTTGATTCGATCCGTATTGGCATGGCGTCACCAGATAAAATTTTAGACTGGTCCTATGGCGAGGTTACAAAACCCGAAACGATTAACTACCGTACTTTAAAACCGGAAAAAGACGGTCTGTTCTGTGAGCGGATTTTTGGCCCCACGAAAGACTGGGAATGCAGCTGCGGAAAATACAAAAGAATTAAGTTCAAAGAAAAAGAAAAAATTTGCGACAAATGCGGTGTGCAGGTGACCCGGGCCAAAGTACGCCGGGAGAGAATGGGCCATATTCAGCTGGCCGCCCCTGTTAGCCACATTTGGTACTTTAAAGGCATTCCAAGCCGTATGGGGTTGTTGCTTGACATATCCCCACGGGCCTTGGAAAAAGTGCTGTACTTTGCTTCATTTATCGTTTTAGATCCAGGCAGCGATGAAACGGGGCTTAAAAAATACGAGCTGATTTCTGATGCAAAATACAGGGAAGTTGAGGCAGCCCACGGCAAAGGTGCTTTCGTAGCTAAAATGGGTGCCCAAGCTGTAAAGGAAATGCTCATGGAACTGGACCTTGAAAAAATCAGTGCCCAGTTAAAAGCCGAGATTAGTGAACTGGCAGAAAAAGAACGGGACCGTGAAACCGAAGGTCAAAAACGAGCCAGAGCCATTAAGCGCCTGGAAGTGGTAGAGGCCTTTAGAACCAGTGAAAACCATCCGGAATGGATGATTATGGACGTAGTTCCCGTTATTCCGCCGGACCTAAGGCCTATGGTTCAATTGGACGGCGGCCGTTTTGCCACCAGTGACTTAAACGATTTATACCGCCGGGTTATCAACCGCAACAACCGCTTAAAAAGGTTATTGGAGCTGGGTGCCCCGGATATTATTGTACGAAACGAAAAACGAATGCTCCAAGAAGCCGTTGATGCCCTTATCGACAATGGCCGTAGAGGCAGGGCTGTAACTGGGCCTGGCAACCGACCCTTAAAATCCTTAAGCGATTTACTCAGGGGTAAGCAAGGCCGCTTTAGGCAAAACCTTTTAGGCAAGCGGGTTGACTACTCAGGCCGAAGCGTTATTGTAGTGGGGCCCGAACTAAAACTGTACCAGTGCGGTTTGCCCAAACAAATGGCCCTGGAACTGTTTAAACCCTTTGTGATGGAACGGCTGGTAAACCTCCAAATTGCTCAAAATGTTAAAAGTGCCAAGCGGATGGTTGAAAAAGTAAAAGGTGAAGTATGGGATATTCTAGAAGAGGTTATTAAAGAACATCCTGTTCTCTTAAACCGTGCCCCCACCTTGCACCGTTTGGGCATTCAGGCTTTTGAGCCTGTATTAGTAGAGGGAAAGGCCCTAAAGCTTCATCCCTTGGTCTGTACTGCCTACAACGCCGACTTTGACGGCGACCAAATGGCTGTGCACGTACCCTTATCCATGGAAGCCCAGGCGGAAGCCCGCTTTTTGATGCTGGCGCACAACAACATCCTGAAACCTCAGGATGGGAAGCCCGTTATTTCTCCAACTCAGGATATGGTGATTGGCTGTTACTATTTAACCATCACCAAAAAAGATAGCCTGGGTGCGGGCAAAGTCTTTACTTCCCAAGAAGAAGCTTTGATGGCGTACCAAAGCAATCAGCTGGGCCTTCAATCTCCCATACGAGTGCGCCTAACCCGCAGCTTTAACGGCGAAACCGGCAAAAAAATTATTGACTGTACCTTGGGGCAACTGATTTTCAACGATGTGATTCCCCAGGATATGGGACTAAAACCAAGAACAAACCTGGACGAAATGTTTGCCCTTGAAGTAGATAGCCTGGTAGGCAAAAAAGAACTGGGCACAATTGTTGACCAGTGCTACCGTACCTATGGGGTACACCGTACGGCCGAAGTGCTGGACGAAATTAAACGCCTTGGCTTCACCTACGCTACAAAAGGTGCTGTAACCGTATCGGTTAGCGATATTATTGTGCCTCCGGAAAAGAAAACCATGCTTGCTACAGCCGATGAAGAAGTAAAAAAAATAAACAGCTTGTACCGCAAAGGGCTCTTATCTGAAAACGAGCGCTATACCCGGGTTATTGATATTTGGACAAGTACCACCAACGGTCTTCGTGACCGGGTGTTAGTCACTATGGACGAGTTTAACCCTATCCGGATGATGACCGATTCCGGTGCCCGCGGCTCCAAAGCCCAGGTATCCCAGCTGGCTGGTATGCGGGGCCTGATGGCATCCCCTTCAGGCCGAACCATTGAACTGCCTATTCGCGCAAACTTTAGAGAAGGCTTAACGGTTTTGGAGTTCTTCCTCTCCAGCCACGGCAGCAGAAAGGCCTTGGCCGATACGGCCCTTCGTACGGCCGACTCGGGTTATTTAACACGCCGTCTGGTTGACGTGAGCCAGGAAGTCATCATCCGTGAAGTAGACTGCTTTGAAAGCCGCGGCGAACGGGTTCGAGGCCTCAGTGTGAAAGAAATTAGAAATGGCGGTCAGCTGATTGAATCTTTAGAAGACCGCTTGCGGGGGCGGGTAGCAGCAGAAGATATTACCCATCCCGAAACTGGTGAAGTGATTGTCCACTTAAACGAAACCATTTACCACGACAAGGCCCGGGAAATTGTTGCCGCCGGCCTTAAAGAAGTGAATGTTCGAAGTGTGTTAACCTGTAAAAATGAGCGGGGCATTTGTGCCCGGTGCTATGGGATGAACCTGGCCACAGGAACACCGGTAGATATTGGCGAAGCTGTAGGCATTATTGCTGCCCAGGCCATTGGTGAACCGGGCACCCAACTGACCATGCGTACCTTCCACACTGGCGGTATTGCTTCAGGAGAAGACATTACCCAGGGGCTGCCTCGGGTTGAAGAGCTCTTTGAAGCCAGAAAACCCAAGGTGGATGCCATCTTAAGTGAAATTTCAGGGACCGTAACCATTGGCGAAGCCAAGAAAAAACGGGAAATAACCGTAACCAACCAAGATGATGAGCATGAAGTGAAAACGTACCAAATCAACTACGGCTCTCGACTGAAGGTTCAGGAAGGGCAAGTGATTGAGGCGGGGCAAGAGTTGACTGAAGGTTCTATCAACCCCCATGATTTACTGCGCATTTTGGGCATTAAATCTGTTCAAGAATACTTGCTCAAAGAAGTTCTTGGGGTTTACCGGCTCCACGGCGTTGCCGTGTCTGATAAACACATTGAAATCATTATCAGGCAAATGCTGCGCCGGGTACGTATTGAAGATACGGGGGATACCAACCTGCTCCCCGGCAGCCTGATTGATATTTTTGAGTTTGAACAGGCAAACCGGGCGGCGATGATGGCCGACGGACGCCCCGCTGTAGCCAAGCGAATTCTCCTTGGGATTACAAAGGCTTCTTTGGCAACAGAAAGCTTCCTGGCAGCCGCCTCCTTTATGGAAACAACCCGCGTTTTAACCGAAGCCGCTATTAAAGGCAAGGTGGACCCCCTGGTAGGCTTAAAGGAAAATGTGATTATTGGCAAGCTCATTCCTGCAGGTACCGGAATGAAGCGCTATCACAATATTGAATTGGTTGAAGAGTATCAATAAGCAAGTTAAAAAGCCCCT
>CAYFQH010000074.1:0-7271 GCA_964345215.1 uncultured Oscillospiraceae bacterium
CTAACTACCGCTATACCAAAACCCTGCAGGATATGATGGAGGATTGCAATATCCCGGGTATTTGCGATGTGGATACCCGGCAAATTACTCAAATGCTTCGCAGAGAAGGGCACATAACAGGCCTTATTTCAGCCGAAACCTTGCCTCAGGATGAGGCGCTACACCAGTTAAGCCATTTAGTAGAACCCGATAACTTGGTAGAAAAAGTCAGCTGTAAAAAGCTCTGGTACGCCCGCACCGCCAATTTCCGCTATAATGTGGTGGCCCTTGATTTGGGCATTAAAAACAGCCTGATTAAAAAGTTAAACACCAAAGGCTGCAACGTAACGGTGGTACCCTATACCACTACCCCCGAGGAAATTATGGCCCTGCGCCCCGACGGCCTGCTGATCTCCGACGGCCCCGGCCGGCCCCACGGCTTAACAAAGGTAATTGCTTTAGTTAAGCAGCTCCAAGGCAGCCTGCCCCTATTCGCTATTGATTTGGGCCACCAGTTGTTGGCTTTGGCCAACGGCGCTACGGTAGTGTCCATGCACAGCGGCCACCATGGGGGCAACCACCCGGTTAAAAATCTTTTAACCGGTAAAATTGAGTTCACCGCCCAAAGCCACCAAGAAGTGGTGGAAAAGAGCACCTTCCCCAAAAGCAGCCTTCATATTACCCATGTGAACATACTCGATCAGAGCGTTGAGGGCTTGATGGATGATGCCCGGCGTATTTTAAGCCTGCAATATCATCCAGAAAGCGCCCCCGGCCCCCAAGACAGCGGCTATTGGTTTGATCAGTTTGTTGCCTATATGGATCAGTTTAAGCAGGAAAGGGGGGCTTTACATGCCTAAGCGCGAGGAAATACAAAAAATACTGGTTATCGGCTCCGGCCCCATCGTCATCGGCCAGGCGGCGGAGTTTGACTATTCCGGCACCCAGGCCTGTATGGCCTTAAAAGAACAGGGCTACACGGTAATTTTAGTCAACTCCAACCCGGCCACCATTATGACTGATACCCATATTGCCGATAAAGTGTATATGGAGCCTCTAACCCTTGAATATTTGGCCCGGATTATCCGCAAAGAACGGCCCGATGCCCTTTTACCCACCCTTGGGGGGCAAACCGGCCTAAACCTATCCATGCAGCTGGCCAAAAAAGGGGTTTTGGAAGAGTGCCGCTGTGAAATTTTAGGCACCAATTTTGAGTCTATTCAAAAAGCAGAAAACCGGGAACTGTTTAAAGAACTTTGTTTAGCCATTGGTGAACCGGTTATCGCTTCCGACATCGCCATGGACATTGAAACAGGCCGGGCCATTGCCAGCAAAATTGGCTACCCCATTGTGCTGCGCCCTGCCTTTACCCTGGGAGGCACCGGCGGCGGCTTTGTAGATACCGAGGAAGAGTTTGATGCCTTGATGGAAAAGGCCCTTCACCTATCTCCCGTAGGCCAGGTATTGGTGGAAAAATCCATCCGGGGTTATAAAGAAATTGAATTTGAAGTCATGCGGGACGGAAATGATACGGCCCTTGTGATCTGCTCTATGGAAAACCTGGACCCGGTAGGGGTACACACAGGGGATTCCATTGTAGTAGCCCCTTCCCAAACCTTAACCAATAAAGAATACCACATGCTGCGGGATGCCTCCCTAAGGCTTATCCGGGCCCTTGATATTCAAGGGGGCTGTAACGTGCAGTTTGCCCTGGATCCTTTTTCTATGCAGTATTATGTGATCGAGGTAAATCCCAGGGTTTCCCGCTCTTCCGCCCTGGCTTCCAAGGCCAGCGGTTACCCCATTGCCAAGGTCAGCGCCCTGGTGGCTGTGGGCTTTTGCCTGGAAGAGATTGACATCGGCAAGCTCCCCGCCTGTTTTGAACCATCTTTGGACTATGTAGTAACCAAAATTGCCCGATTTCCCTTTGACAAGTTCGACAAGGCTTCCCGCAAATTATCTACCCAAATGAAGGCCACCGGGGAAGTGATGGCCATTGGCCGCACCATGGAAGAGAGCCTTTTAAAAGCCATCCGTTCACTGGAGGCAGGGGTAAGCCATGTGTGGCTTAAAAAGTTTGACTCTTATACCACGGATGATCTGCTAACCTTTATTCAAACCCCCACGGATGAACGGATTTACGCCATTGGTGAGCTTTTGCGCCGAGGGGTCCCCTCCATCGTGATTTGCGACATCACTAAAATCGATGCTTTTTTCATCACTAAAATCAGCCACATTGTGGCCTTTGAAAAAGTCCTGGCCCAAAATCCCAGCAACCTTGAAACCCTACGCCAAGCCAAACGCATGGGCATATCCGACGGCTATATTGGCAAACATTGGGGCATGACCGAGGCCCAGGTCTACGCCCTGCGTAAAAAAGAGGGCATTTTACCTGTTTTTAAAAGCATTGATACCTGCGCCGGTGAATTTGTGCGGGATGTGCCTTATTATTATTCCACCTACGAAGATGAAAATGAATCCCTTCTCACTAAAAAGCCTTCGGTCATTGTTTTGGGAGCAGGCCCCATCCGCATTGGCCAAGGGGTAGAGTTTGACTATTCTACCGTTCATGCCATTTGGGCCATTCAGGAGGCAGGATACGAGGCCATTATCATCAATAACAACCCGGAAACCGTATCTACCGACTATACCATTAGCAATAAGCTGTACTTTGAGCCCTTGACCATTGAAGATGTGATGAACATTATTGATTTTGAAAAACCCCACGGGGTGATTGTAACCCTGGGAGGACAAACAGCCATTAACTTGGCCCAGCAGCTGGATGCTTTAAAAGTGCCCATTATTGGCACCGGGGTTGAGGCCATTGAGCGGGCAGAAAATCGGGATGCTTTTGAAAAAACCTTATCTTCCCTTCATATTGCCCAGCCTAAGGGCCAGGCGGTTACCAACATCAAAGACGGTTTAGCCGTGGCCAATGACATTGGCTACCCGGTTTTGGTGCGCCCCTCCTACGTATTGGGGGGCCGGGCCATGCAAATTGTTCATAACGACGGCTCCCTGCGCCACTATTTAGAAAACGCCGTAATGATTGATGAGGATCAGCCGGTGCTGGTAGACCGGTATATTTCCGGTAAAGAGCTGGAAGTGGATGCGGTTTGCGACGGAGTAGATGTGTTTATCCCCGGTATTATGCAGCATGTTGAAAAAACCGGGGTTCACTCGGGAGATTCCATCAGCGTCTATCCCCCCTACTCCATTAGCAGCAAGGTGGAAGAGCAGATTATCGACTATACCATCCGCTTAGGCCTGGGCATTGGCATCAAAGGGCCTTACAACATTCAATTTATTGTAGACAATAACCAAAAGGTGTACGTGATTGAAGTAAATCCCCGCTCTTCCAGAACCGTGCCCTTTATCTCCAAAGTAACAGGGGTGCCCCTGGCCAAACTGGCCACCAAGGTAGCCCTTGGCCACAGTCTGGCCGATCAGGGCTATGGCACTGGGGTTGCACCCAAGAAAAAGCGCACCTACGTAAAGGCCCCGGTCTTCTCCTTTAGCAAAATACGGGGGGTCGACACCTACCTTTCTCCCGAAATGAAGTCTACTGGGGAGGCCATTGGCTACGATGACACTTTAAACCGGGCCCTGTACAAGGCCCTGCAAGCTTCGGGCATGCGCATCGTTAACTACGGTACGGTTTTAGCCACCATTGCCGATGAGGACAAGCAAAGAGCCTTGCCCCTGATTCGCCGCTTTTACAACCTGGGTTTTAATATCGAGGCTACTGCCGGCACCGCCAAATTTTTAAAAGAAAACGGCATTCGAACCCGGGCCCGTAAAAAGCTTTCAGAAAACAGCCATGAAATCAGCGATTCACTGCGAAGCGGCTATGTAGCCTATGTGCTTAACACCATTAGCGAAGCGGGGGAAGACACCCACCGGGCCGACGGCTTCCAAATCCGGCGCCTGGCAGTAGAAAACAACGTGGCTGCTTTCACCTCCCTGGACACGGTAGCGGTGCTGCTGGATGTATTGGAAGAGATTACCATTACCATCTCTACCATTGACCAGGAATAATGTTTTTTTTCCCCCAGGATATGGTTGTTTATTTATTAACATGATAAAATGGAACTGTGGCAATACCCCACAAAAGGAGGAAGGATTATGGCAAACCGAAGTGTTTTTTCTATTGTAGACAATGAACCCATTGCCAAGAATGTATATCGAATGCGCCTCTTGGGCGACACATCGGAAATTTGGGCTCCGGGTCAATTTGTAAACATTCAAATAGACGGCTGCTTCCTGCGGCGCCCCATCAGCATTTGCTCCTATAAAGAAGGGCAAATTACCTTGATTTATAAAGCCATTGGTGAAGGAACCCAAAAAATGGCTGCCATGGCAGCCAACGACAGCCTGGATTTATTGGTAGGCCTTGGCAATGGTTTTGATACCGACCCCGCCCAGGGGAAAAAAGTAGCCATTATTGGCGGCGGTGTAGGAACGCCTCCCTTGTACGGCCTGACCAAAGCCCTGGTAGAAGAAGGCGTAACCGACATTACCTGTGTTTTGGGCTTTAGAAGCGCCCAAGACGTATTTTATACCCAAAAATTTGAAGATTTAGGCGCTAAAGTATTTGTGGCCACCGAAGACGGCAGCCTTGGCACCAAGGGTTTTGTAACCACTATTTTACAGAATTTAGATTACGACTATTACTTTACCTGCGGCCCCATGCCTATGCTAAAGGCTGTACACGGCCTGGGTAAAGAAGGTCAGCTCTCCTTTGAAGAACGGATGGGCTGCGGCTTTGGGGCCTGTATGGGCTGTACCTGCCAAACCATTACCGGGGGCAAGCGCATTTGTGTTGAAGGCCCTGTTTTAAACAGCGAGGAGGTGCTTTTATGAAGGATGTAAGGGTAAACCTTGGGGATATAAGCCTTATTAACCCCATTATGACCGCCAGCGGTGCATGCGGTTTTGGCTACGAACTGTCTCAGTTTTTTCCCCTTAAAAAGCTGGGCGCCATTGCCATTAAAGGCACCACCCTGGAGCCCCGCAAGGGCAACCCCACTCCCCGCATCGCCGAAGCCAAGTGCGGCATGCTCAACTCCGTGGGCCTTCAAAACCCAGGGGTTAAGGCCGTAGTAACAGAGGAAATTCCAAAACTGCGCAATTTTTACAAAGGTCCCATTGTGGCTAATATTTCCGGCTTCTCTTTGGACGAATACATTAAAACTGCCACTTTCTTTGACCAAAACAGCGATGTGGCCATTTTGGAAATCAATATTTCCTGCCCCAATGTAAAAGATGGAGGCATGGCCTTTGGAGTAAGCGCCCAGGATGCGGCCACGGTATGTAAAGCCGTTAAACAAGCATGCCAAAAGCCCGTATATATGAAGCTAAGCCCCAACGTAACGGACATTGTATCCATTGCCAAGGCCTGCGAAAATTCCGGGGCTGATGGCCTTACCCTTATTAACACCTTAAAGGCCATGGCCATTCACCCGCGAACCGGGCGGCCCATTATGGCCAATATTTCCGGTGGCTTGTCGGGGCCGGCCATTTTCCCCATTGCCCTTAGCATGGTGTACGAGGTATACAAAAATGTGTCTATTCCCATTATCGGCGTTGGAGGCATTACAAGCGTTGATGATGTGCTTTCAATGCTATCTGCCGGGGCCAGCGCCGTTCAAATCGGGGCCCAAACCTTAATCAACCCTTATGCCTGCGAGGAGCTGGTAGACGGCCTTGAGGCGAAAATGGAAGAATATGACATTCACTCACTACAGCAAATCATTGGGAGGGCTCATCGATGAGAGATGTGATTATTGCCTGTGACTTTGCAAACGAGAAGGAAACCTTTGCCTTTTTAGATCAGTTTAGCGCCCTTGCAAAAAAGCCTTATTTAAAAATCGGCATGGAATTGTTTTACGGCGAGGGGCCTGGTATTGTTCAAAAAATTAAAGCCCGCAGCCATCCTATTTTTTTAGACCTAAAACTCCACGATATTCCCAACACCGTTAAAAAAGCCATGAAAAACCTGGCCCTTTTAGGGGTGGATATGACCAACCTTCATGCCGCCGGCACCATCGCTATGATGGAAGCCGCTAAAGAAGGCCTGTATGCCGGCAGCGCCCCTGGCAAAGAGGTGGCCTTAATTGCCGTTACCCAGCTGACCAGCACCAGCGAAAAAACCATGCAAGAAGAGCTTTTGATTAACGCCACCATGGAACAAACGGTGGCTACCTATGCCATGAACGCAAAAAAGGCCGGGCTAAACGGCGTGGTTTGCTCCCCCTTAGAGGCCCAGCTGGTTAAAGAAACCTGCGGCAGGGATTTTTTAACCGTTACCCCTGGCATCCGCTATCCCAGCGGCAGCCAAGATGACCAGCAGCGGGTTACCAGCCCCAGCAAAGCCAGAGAAATCGGTACCGATTTTATAGTGGTAGGCCGGCCTATTACGGCCGCCCAAGACCCGGTGGCCGCGTATAACCAAGTATGCCTTGATTTTTTGGGCTAATCTTCCTTGCCCCTTACCATTATAAATAAGCTTAAAGGAGCGTTTTTCATGAAAAGAGACATCGCCAAAACCCTGCTTTCCATTCAAGCCGTATTTTTGCGCCCGGAAGAACCCTTTACCTGGGCCAGCGGCATCAAATCCCCTATTTACTGCGATAATCGGTTGATTCTTTCCTACCCCGATGCCCGCCGACAGGTAGAACAAGGGCTGGCCCAGCTGATTAGGGAAAACTACCCCGATTGCCAAATTTTGGCGGGCACCGCCACTGCGGGCATTGCCCATGCCGCCCTGGTAGCCGATATTTTGAACCTGCCCATGGCCTATGTACGGGGCAGCGCCAAAGACCACGGCCGGCAAAACCAAATTGAAGGTAAAATTGACCCGGGTCAAAAAGTGGTGGTGGTAGAGGATTTAATTTCCACCGGGGGCTCTGTAATTGATGTGGTCAATACCCTGCGGGAAAACGGCGCCATTGTTTTGGGTATTGTATCCATCTTCACCTACGGCATGGAAAAAGGCCTTGAGCGTTTGGCTAAGGCCGATGTGAAAAACGTATCCTTAACGGATTATCACACTTTGTGCGAAGTGGCCGCCGAGGAAGGCTACATTAAAGCCGAAGACTTGGCCCGGCTCGCAGTATTCCAAAAAAATCCTTCCAGCGATGCCTGGATGCACATGTAGTAAAAAGGCCATTGGTATGAAAGCCAATGGCTCAGACTGTCAAAAAACCCCAAACAAAAAGCGTGGGATGCATGAAGACGGCAAGACGCCTTCATATAAAATCGAGACCCAGCGACATGCGCGGTGGGTCTCG
>CAYFQH010000075.1:0-6628 GCA_964345215.1 uncultured Oscillospiraceae bacterium
CTGGTAGGCAACCATTTGCCCTTCCCCCATAAAACGACTGATTAAAAGCTGCACCCCTCTTGAAAAAAGCAGCCCTGTTAAAACACCGCCAACAATGGTAACAGCAGCAATAATTAAGGTTTCCCAAAAGAGAATTTTAACTAAGTTCCCCTTGCCCATGCCTAACATATTGTAAAGGCCAAACTCTTTTTTACGCCTTCTAACTAAAAAGGAGTTGGTGTAAAACAAAAAAATACAGGCAAAAAGCCCAATAATCACCCTACCAAAATTTAAAAAGAGCTGAAAATACCAGCCTTTTTGTAAAGAGCCAATTCCTGGGTCTACGGCAATAAAGGAGATGAGGTAAAACATCATCATCATACCGGCGGCTGTTAACATATAAGGCACATATACTTTTTTGTTATTGCGGATGCTGGTAAAAGCCAGCCGGGGATAAAGGCCTATTTTCACTTTTGCTCCCCTCCTGTAGCCAGCATAATTAATGTATCGGATATTTTTTCGTACAGTTCCTCGTTAGTGCTGCTACCCCGATATATTTGGTGAAAAACCTCCCCGTCCTTAATAAAAAGCACTCGGCCTGCATGGCTGGCCGCCTTTACCGAATGGGTAACCATTAAAAGAGTTTGGCCAGCACGGTTAATTTGGGCAAAGAGGCCCAATAGCTCATCTGTTGCCTTGGAATCTAGAGACCCTGTAGGCTCATCGGCCAAAATCAATTTAGGACCTGTTATAATGGCCCTGGCAATGGCCACCCGCTGTTTTTGCCCGCCGGAAATTTCGTAGGGATATTTATCTAAAATATCGCTGATGCCAAGCTTTACCCCAATAGGTGCAAGGCGTTTTTCCATCTCTTTATGGTGCTTGCCTGCTAAAACCAGGGGCAGGTAAATATTATCCCGCAGGGAAAAAGTATCCAACAAGTTAAAATCCTGAAAAACAAAGCCTAAATTATCCCGGCGGAAATTGGCAATGTTCTTTTCACTTATATCGGCCAAATTTTCTCCCCCCAGCTTCACTTCTCCTGCAGTGGGTTGATCAAGGGCAGCCAATATGTTTAAAAGGGTGGTTTTTCCGCTGCCGCTCTCCCCCATGACAGCAACATACTCCCCTTCTTCCACCGAAAAATTAACATTACTCAGGGCTTGCACGCTGTTACCCCCAAAACGGGTGGTGTATATTTTTTTAAGGTTGGTTACTTCTAACATGCTCATCATAAAACCTCCTTTGATTCATACACCCTTATTTTAACAAAAAGAAGAAATGCCCTGCCATGGTTTTGGCTTACATTTCTCCTTTGTATCTTACATTTTTGAAAGATTAGCCCCTATTCCACCTTGATGCCATAGTTGGCCAGGGCGATTTTTACCGTTGTGCCCTCTCCTAAGTTAGAGGTAATCACCATGGTGTGGCCCAGTTTTTCGCAGATACGCCTGCATAAATACAGGCCAATCCCCGTAGCCCTTTTATCGGCCCGGCCATGAAAGCCCGTATAGCCTTTTTCAAATACCCGGGGTAAATCCTCCTTTGGGATACCGATGCCGCTATCTTTCATCCATAAATTTTGCTGATCATCTGCCCATATTTTAATGTTACCCTTTGGCGGCGTATACTTTAAGCTGTTGGATAAAACCTGCTCAATAACAAATTGAAGCCATTTTTCATCGGTAATAGTCGAAAAATCTGCCGTGGTATAGCTTAGGGTTATCTTTTTACGGATAAACTGGGAGGAGTAGCGGCGAATAGCTTGCTTAATAATGGGATCAAGAGCCTGCTTTTTAATCAGGTAATCGCTGTTTTGATCCTTTAGTTTAATATACAGCAAAACCATTTCCACATACTGTTCTGTGCGCCAAAGCTCTTCCAGCATTTCTTTTACAAAAGGGGTATCCTCACTTTGTATAAGTAACCTGATGGCAGCAATAGGGGTTTTGATTTGGTGGGCCCACAGGGTAAAGTATTCCATGTTTTCGTTGTACTCCCCGATTCGGCTGCTCATCAGCCCCTCATGGCTTTTCCCCATGGCGGTGATCAGGGCCTGGTAATCTTCCTCCAATAAGCTTTCCCCTTGGGGCAGGTGATGCCAGCAGCCCTCCACCTGTGTGGCAAGTAGTGTCAACTGCCTGTGCCTTTTGCGCCAGGAGCGAAAATACCACCCCAGCCACAGTAACAGAAAAAAACCAGCCAACAGGCTGCCGTATAAAACCGGTTCCCAGGGTAAGGCATAAAGATAAGTTAAAAGGGCAAAAAGGGCTAGCAACAGCCCAGTTGTATAGATAACCCGCCTTTGATCTTTTATATAAGAACCTAGCAGGGGCCAAAAGCCTTTTCCCTTAGTTTTCAACGATGTACCCCATTCCTTTTTTGGTTCCGATTACCTTTTCAAGGCCTGCTTCCTCTAGTTTTTTACGAAGACGGGCCACATTTACACTCAAGGTGTTTTCATCAATAAAGCTATCGCCCTGCCACAGTTTTTCCATCAGCTCTTCCCGGGTGATGACCTTCCCCTTGTTTTCAAGTAATGTGAGTAAAATTTTATATTCATTTTTCGTCAGTTCCACCTGCTGCCCGCTAAAGGTTAAGGTGGCATCCTTTAGGTTAAGTATGGCCCCTCGGTGTTCAATCACACTATGGGTGCCGCTAAAATCATAGGTGCGCCTAAGGAGAGCTTGAACTTTGGCCATGAAAACATCCAAATCAAAGGGCTTGGCAATAAAATCATCGGCTCCAACATTCATGGCCATAACGATGTTCATATTATCCGAGGCGGAGGATAAAAAGGCGATGGGTACTTTGGATACCTTACGGATTTCACCGCACCAGTAATAGCCGTTGTAAAAGGGCAAGGTAATATCCAGCATCACCAAATGAGGATCAAAATGGGCAAATTCTGTAAGAACGCTGCCAAAATTCTCTATACCCTTTGCTGTATATCCCCATTTTTGCAAATGGTTTATCAGCCCTTTGCAGATTTTTTCATCATCTTCGATTGCTAAAATTCGATACATTTTTTACATCCTCCCTCTGCTATTATATAGCGCTAAAAAAGGCCTTGCAAGGGTTTCCCTTGTATAGGACTTTTGTTGTTCATTCATCTGGCAACGAAAGAAGGATAAATATGGCTCATTTAAAAAGTACAAAGGCGATTAAAAGTGCAATATGCTTCTTAAATACCTTAGAAGACCGCATTTTACTCCACCATAAATACAGCTTTAACCCCCAGCGGCTTTTCCCTTGATTGCTTCAAACAAGCAGAAATTGTTGTTTGCATAAAATAATCTTCTGTCATTTCAAATAACTAACCCATGCTTTTCTTGATTTCCCTTTCAAAATATGATACTCTATTGGTAGTGATAAATATGCTTTGTCAAAAATCATTTCACATGTAACAGAGGATGGATGATATATGAATAACCCTTCATTAACCGGCCGCAAAGCCCTGTCGCCAAAGCGCAGAAAAGAAATTTTTTGGGGCTATCTTTTTATTGCCCCCACAGTTATTGGGTTAGTTGTTTTTTTAATCGGCCCTATTTTTTATTCCTTCTATATGTCCCTTTTTAAGTGGGATAATTTAACGCCCCCCGTGTTTATTGGCTTAAGCAACTATAGCCGCCTGTTCGCTGACCCCATTGTACAAAATGAAATTGTACAAACCTTGCTTTTCACCTTTAGCATCATTCCACTGAGCATTGTTGTTGCGTTGCTTTTGGCCAATATGCTCAGTAAGAATCTTCCCGGTACCGGTTTTTTTAGGGCAGCCTTCTTTTCTCCTTATATTACGCTGGCCGTTGCCGCAGCGCTGGTATGGCAGTCTATGTTCAACTCAAAATTCGGACTGATTAATAACCTTTTGTCCCTTATAAGCATTCAGGGCCCATCTTGGCTTACCGATCCGCCCTGGACAAGGGTTGTTATTATCCTCATGGGCATTTGGAGCCGTATGGGTTATACGGCCATTTTACTGCTGGCCGGTATTAAAAACGTGCCTATCTCCTATTACGAATCCGCTGCCCTGGATGGGGCCAAATCTCATCAGGCCTTCTTTAAAATCACCCTGCCTTTAATCTCTCCTCAAATCTTTTTCGTGCTAACCACAGGGCTTATTGACGGCTTTAAAATGTTTGATGCCGTTTATGTGTTCGGCAAGGGGAACGCTGTTGTCAGCGATGCCATTCGCACCATGGTTTATGGCATTTATAACAACGGATTTACCTTTCATGAAATGGGTTATGCCTCTGCCGAAGCGGTGCTGCTGTTTGCCATGATTATGTTTATTACCATTATACAATTTGTGACCCAGAAAAAATGGGTTGTATATGAAACCTGATAGCACAACTGGCTGCTTTATCATTGGTTAGGGAGGATTTAGATGAAACAAAAAATGACCGCCGCCCGCTGGGTTGGTTTTGCTATTTTGGTTATCATTGCCATTATTGTTATGCTTCCTTTTATTTGGATGGTTTTAACATCTTTTAAAACTTATAAGGAAACCATTAAAGTTCCCATGGTTTGGTTCCCTAAATCCCTCTATTGGGGGAACTACGAAGAAATATTAACCAAAATGAACTTTTTACAATACTATAAAAACACTATTTTGGTTGCAGTTGGCATTACACTGCCCCAATTGTTCTTTTCCTCACTAGCTGCCTACGCTTTTGCACGGCTTAATTTTCCCGGCAAGAACATTATCTTTTTAACTTTGATGGGTGCTTTGATGATTCCCCTTCAGATGATTTTGCTGCCCCGGTTTTTGCTGATGATCAACTTTGGCTGGGTCGATTCCTTTAAGGCCCTGATCATTCCTGAAATTGCCAGTATTTACGGTACCTTTTTCATCCGCCAGCAATTTATGACCCTACCCAAGGAACTGGATGAATCTGCCGAATTAGACGGCTGTTCCTATCCCCGCATCTTTTGGTCTATATTGTTGCCCCTTTGCACATCCACCTTGGTGGCCATGGGTATTTTAACCCTGGTGTTCGGGTGGAATAGTTTCCTGTGGCCTTTAATCAACCTAACCAGCCCTGAAAAATATGTTCTGTCCATTGCCATTGCCAACCTTCAAGGGCAGCATACCACCAAATATAACCTGTTGATGACCGCCAGCGTTCTTGCCACCCTTCCGATTTTGGCCATCTTTGCCTTCGGCCAAAAATACTTTATTGAAGGCATTGCCACTTCCGGCTTAAAAGCATAGTTTAAATACACTGGTGCAAACCATGTAGATACACATTATACATTACATAAAGGAGGATCTTTACATGAAACGTAAACTAACAAGCCTGCTCCTGGTTCTTAGCTTATTCCTTACCCTCGCCTCCATCCCCGCCCTTGCCGAAGAAAAAGTAGAACTGAATTTTTGGTATTGGGACGTGGTTATGGACGAAACCTACACTGAAATGTTTGAAGCCTTTTCTTCTGAAAACCCAAACATTACCGTGAAAATGACCCGAATTCCCTGGGCGGATTACTGGACCAAGCTGCAAACCGCTCTTCCCACCGGCGCCGGCCCCGATATTTTTTGGCTCAACCACCCCAATGCGGTAACCTACCTACCCACCGGGTTAATTGCCAGCATTCAATCTTTAATCGACTCTGGCGCTGTTGGCATTGACCACTTCGCCGCTTCCATGGTAGACCCTTATGTTCATGAAGGGGCAACTTATGGCGTACCCGTATTCTTTGATACCATAGGCTTCGCCTACAATAAGCAGCTGCTGGCCGATGCCGGCTACCCCGATGGCCCTCCTGCTGACTGGACCTGGGAAGACTTAAGAGAAATTGCAACAAAATTGACCACTGATGATGTGTACGGTTATGTTGTCAGCAACGAAGACCAAGCTTCTATTATGCCCTTTTTACTACAAAATGGCGGCGGTATTTATAGCGAGGACGGTACCACCTCTATTATAGCCGATGATAACAACGTTGAAACTATTCAGTTTATGCTGGATTTAATCAATGTTGACAAGGTTTCCCCCACCGTTACCGAGCAAAAAGAGCTGAGCATGGATGATCTTTTCCAAAACGAAATGGCCGCCATGGTTAACATGGGCCTTTGGCGGGTTGCCCCCTATTACGAAGCACTGGGCGATAACTTAGGCATTGCGCCCTTGCCCAAACACACTCAGCAGGGCAGTGTTGTACACAACCTGGCCTACGTGATGTCTAACAAAATGGATGAAGCTAAAGTAGGTGCTGCTGAAACCTTGATGACTTACCTTGCTTCTAAAGACCATGGCGATCGTATTGCCAAGGTGTTCGCTCCCGCTTACGACGAGTCCCAGGTGCTGTGGTTTGAAAACTTCCCCACCCTGGATCTGAAAGTATTTACCGATGCTCTGGAATACTCCAAAGGCTTAATGATTTCCAGCAAAAATGCCGGCCCCACCTACTCGCTTTTTGCCCAGGAAATTGATAAGCTTCTTCAAATGGACAATCCTGATGTGAAAACAGAGCTAACCCGCATTCAGGAAGTGCTCAACGCCGAAATTAATAAATAGTATACCTTTTCATCATAAGTTAACGTAAAGAGAGCTTATAAGCTCTCTTTACGTTTATAAGGAGGAATTGCCTATGTCTTTTATGGGTGCTGCTGGAAGGGAAGTCAAGATCGGCCTGATTGGCCTTG
>CAYFQH010000076.1:0-6539 GCA_964345215.1 uncultured Oscillospiraceae bacterium
TGCTGTTGGCGCTGGTCAATGGTTCTAAAAAGCTGAATAATGGTAATGTTTTCCATCATCGGTTCAATACCCAAATCGTCAATAATCAACAAATCACAGGCAATGGTAGGCTCCATCAGCTCCCAGTCGTTTGAAAAATGGGCCTGGCGGGCCAGTTCAATAAAACGGTAGGCCGTCATGTAATTAACCCAGTAGCCTTTTTCAGAGACTTTATTGGCCAGGGCTTGAAGCAAAAAGGTTTTTCCAAGGCCGCTTTGGCCTACAAACAGCATATCGCTGACCTTGGTGTTAGGAAAATCATCAGCATACTGGTACACTTTTTGGCGAATAAAGGCCATGTAGCTGCGCTGGCTCACCCCCAGGGAAGGAATGATCTCGTTGGAATACACTTCTTCATTGTAGTGGGCAAAGGTATCCCTGGCGTTGCTCCAAAGCCCTTGTTTTTCGGCCTTTTTAATATCGTAGGCTTTTTTAAGGCAGTGGCAGCGTTTTTTTAAGGTTTCTCCCACGTAGCCCGTATCCCTACAGTCTTCACAGCGGTAAATGGGCTGAAGGTAGTCTTTGTCAAAGCCTGCTTCAACCAAAAGCCTTTGAATCGTTTGACTATGCTCCTCCATGGTCTTTTCAATGCTCGTATTCTCTGGAGCCTGCTGATTAATAGCCCTTTTAAGCTGAGAAAAGAAGAAATGCTCCCGTTTTTCAAGGGCCTTTGCCACCTGGGGGGCCTTTTCTTCTATTTCTTTTATGCGGCGCTGCTCCTCCCACTGGTTTTCCTGGCGCACTTTGGCATATTCATCCAAAAGCTCATATAAAATTCCGTCACTCATCTTTTTTTTGAGCCTCCTCCATTAAAGCAGCTGCCTTTTTCGCCAAGTCAATTTCATCATAGCTGCGTTGGGTGTACTGCTGTTCAGAAACCTTTTTCCTGCCCTTTGGTTCTTTTTTATCACCGGGCTTGTCGCTTCGGTTATTTTGGTTTTGCCGGGCCTTGTCAACCGTATCCACTTTCTGTTCGTACCAGGCCAATAAAACCGCATCCATATAAGGTATTTTTTTATCTGCATTTTGGGCGCTTTGGGCCGCCAGCCCCAGCATCTCTTCAGAAAAGCCCCAGTCCCCTTGCCATTTGCTGAGCAGCTGCCGATGGGCCGCTGTGGGCTTACCCTGGTGGCCGGCAATGTCGTAAATGGTTAACAGCAGGTGGTTGGCCTGGTAAAAGGCTGCCACATAGTCAAGGGCCTTTTCCTTTGTATTAATGCCCTTTTGGCTCCAAGTGGTGGCAAGGGATAATAATTCATCCATCTTCCCACCGCTTTTAGCCACCTCCCGGGCTCCTACCATGAGGGCATCGTGGGGGAGGAGGAGGAGCATTTGCTCATACAAGCCTTCAGCCATTTTGCTGCCCTTAGTATAGCGCATACCCAAGGTATTTAGCAGCTCCCTTACCGGTTCGCTTTTCTGGCTCTGCTTTTCAAGATGGCGTTCCACTTCTTTTTTGCCTGTAAGGCCCTTGCCCTCCTGAGCGTAAAAGCCTTTTAAAATGCCGTCCAAGTAGGCCATGTTCGGGTCGCCCTTGGTGGTTTCCACACAAGCGGCCTCAATAGCCCCATGGTCAAAGCCCCAGTCTCCCGTCCATTTTTGATACAGGTTCATCTCATCCTGAGAAGGTTGGCGCCGCTTGCCCAGCCTTCTCAATATTTTTTTCGTTCCTTCTTCAACGGCCTTTGAGCGGGAGAGAACCTCCTCCGCCTCTTCAATGGTGGTTACCTTTTCTTCCGCTAATAACACTGCCAGCTTTTCTGCCGCTTTAAAGGTAAAATGCTTGCCCCTGTTTACAATTAAGAACTGTACCAAGTATAAAACCACTTCTATTGGCAGGTGCAAGTCCTCTACCCACTCATAAGCCTGGGCAATTTCTTTGCCATGGGGCTGCCGGTCGTTTCCAAAAGCGCTGAACAGGGCTTCGGCAAAATTTTCATAGGCCCTGTCTTCCAGGGTGTTTTGGCGCATAAACATCAGTTGCTTGGCATTTACATACCGGTAGCTTAAAGGTTCATCGCTAATGCGCTGTACAAGGCCTTTGCGCTCCCAATAGCGAAAGGCCGCCTCTACTTCCTGGCCGGTTATGGCAAGTTCCTTGGCAATGTTTTCAACCCCCAGCCCTTCAACAGGGTGGTAGCTGTACATCAGGCCATATAAATATACTTTTACATATTCTCCTTTGGCCCCGGCCATATATTCCTGTAAAAAAATATTTTCTACCGGGGTTGAATCAAAAAGAAGAAATTTTTCATCAAACTCAAATAAGGGCACCCAACAATCACCTCTGTTATTTCCTTCCCTAATTATAGCACAGCCAATCAATAAAACAACGGCTCTCTTCTTTATGCGCTTGTTTTTACCCCTCATCATTCACAGTTTCTTAGCAGGGCAAACCATTGCAATAAAAGGTCTTTGCAGGTATGATAAATAGCAGGAATATTCTATAAAAAAGGAGCAATGGCATGATTATTCAAAACGCAACGGTTTATATGAACGGGCACTTTACACCCGGCCTGTCCCTTCGCCTTGAAGAGGGCCTTATCCAGGCCATTGACAGCCAGATAACCCCTGGCGAAAACGAAAAAGTAATTGACTGTAATGGAGACTATATTATACCCGGCTTTGTAGACGTGCACATTCATGGATTTAGAGGTAAGGATACCATGTATGGCGAGGATGCGGTGCGTTTTATTGCCAGGGAGTTAAAAGGCCAGGGGGTGGCAGCTTTTTTGCCCACCACCATGAGTGCCAGCGCCCAAGATACCAAGGCGACCTTAAAGGCCATAACCCAGGTTAAAAACAACCGGGACCCTTTCAGCGCCCACGTGCTGGGGGCCCACATGGAAGCCCCTTTTATGGACCTTTCAAAAAAGGGAGCCCAGCGGGGTGAGTTCTTTGTAAACCCCAGCAACCAGGCCTACCAGGATTTTACCGGGGATTATGCTGCCAGTGTGCGGCTGATTACCATGGCTCCGGAGCTGCCCGGGGGCATGGACTTTATCCGCAGCCACGCAGGGAAGGATACGGTGATTAGCATTGGGCATACCCAGGCCACCTGCGCCCATACCCATCAGGCGGCCGATATGGGGGCCACCCACGTAACCCACCTATTTAATGCCCAAACGCCCCTGCTCCATCGGGAGCCCGGGGTACCCGGTGCCGCCCTTACAGACAGCCGGCTTTTTGCCGAACTGATCTGCGACGGCATTCACCTGCACCCGGATATCATTCGCCTGGCGATTGCTGCCAAAGGAAAAGAAAGAGTGCTGCTGGTTACCGATGCTATGGAGGCCGCCGGTATGCCCGACGGAGAGTATGAGCTGGGCGGTCAAAAAGTATTTGTACGGGAAGGGGCTGCCCGCCTTTCTTCCGGCACCCTGGCTGGCTCTACCCTGACCATGGCCCAGGGCCTTAAAAATCTGATTACAAAATTTAACATCGACCCTGAAACCGCCGTTTGGATGGCTACAGCCTCCCCGGCCGATTCCATTTACGAAGAGCACTTTGGGCGCATTGGCCTTGGGCGCAGCAGCATCGTATCCCGTTGGAGCCCCAGGTGGGATTTAATGGATGTTTTTGAATAAGGATTAAAAAGCATGAGGGCATTTTTTCTAAGGCTTTTAAACGACATTGAGTTCACAAAAGGAAAAAAGAGGACATGAAAGTTGAATGTTGAAATAAAAAGATTGGTCCCAGCCCTCAAGGAAGACTATGTAGCTTTTTTTGATGCTACGCCACACGATCAAAATATAAACGAGCACAAGTGTTGTTGTGTGTGTTGGGCAAGTGATGAATGGAAAGGAAAAGATTTTTCCACTGCCCTAAAAAGAAGAAAATGAGCCCTAACGTATGTAGAAAACAAAAATATTCAGGGGTATCTTGCCTATTATGGCAGCAAAGTAGTTGGCTGGTGCAATGCCAATACCAAAACAGATTGTTTAAAATGTATAAGTTGGAAGAGGTTTATGGGGGATGTGCCGCTAGAAGAACCCGATGCCGGCATAAAAGCAAAGTCTGTCTTTTGTTTTGTTATTGCACCGGAAATGAAGCGTAAAGGCATTGCAACAATGTTACTTGAGCGGGTATGCGAAGATGCCCTTCAAGATGGTTTTGATATTATAGAAGCGTATCCACACATAAAACACAGCTATCCATCTTCAGACTTTGGCGGATATTCGCAAATGTATGAGAAAAACGGCTTTCATGTATCATTGAAAACAAAAAAAACGCAGGTTATGCGCAAGGTACTAAAATAGCTCCTAAATTTATTTTTTAAGCCGTATCTACGAAGGCGCTCTTTTTGTGGCAGCGGTTCACTATTTGGTGCCGCCGCTTTTTTACAGCATTTGCTGTGCTTCTAGTGGTAATTCAACAAAAAAATATTTATGATTTAACGGAGGTTTCTTATGATTTTTACTGACACCGCCATTTCCTATATCCAGTCTCTTTGCGCTATTCCAAGCCCTACAGGCTATACCCGCCAGGCAGAGGATTTTATTGTTGCCGCCCTAAGCGAAATGGGTTTTGCCCCTACCAAAAGCCCCAAAGGCACGGTTTTATGCCATCTTGGGGGTCAAGGGCGAAAACTGCTGCTCTCCTCCCACATTGACACCCTGGGGGCCATGGTGCGCAGTATTAAATCAAACGGGCGCCTTGCATTTACCCAGGTGGGAGGGTATAACAACAGCGTAATTGAAAATGAAAACTGTATCATTCATACCCGCAGCGGCAAAACCTACGGCGGCACTTTTCATAATATTCACGCCTCCCGCCATGTGTACGGCTCCACCGACAGCACCAATAAAACCGAAGAAACCCTTGAAATTGTAATTGACGAGCTGGTAAAGGATGCCCAGGATGTAAGAGCCTTTGGCATTGGACCCGGGGATTTTGTTACCTTTGACCCAAGAACCCTCTATACCTCCTCAGGTTTTATTAAAAGCCGCCACCTGGACGATAAGGCTTCCTCCGGGGTTTTATTGGCCCTGGCCGCCATGGTTTACAAGGGTGAAGTTGACCTGAAAAGGGACGTAACCCTTATGTTTACCGTATTTGAAGAGGTAGGGCACGGGGCCAGCGTGGTCTTGCCTCAAATTGATGATATGGTTGCTGTTGACATGGGATGTGTAGGTGATGATTTAACCTGCGATGAAACCATGGTTTCCATTTGTGCCAAAGATTCTTCCGGCCCTTATCATTACGAGCTAACCAACGAGCTGATCGCCCTGGCCAAAGAAGAAAAACTGGATTATGCCGTAGATATTTACCCTTACTACGGCTCCGATGCCTCTGCCGCCATGCGTGCAGGCCTGGATGCCCGCCACGCCCTCATCGGCCCTGGGGTTTTTGCCTCCCACGGCTACGAGCGCACCCACCGCAAGGCCATTGAAAACACATTAAAGCTGGTTTGTGCCTTTATATCCACTGAAGGGAAATAACACCTGTTCAATAGGGACTTTGCCCCAAAGGGGTTTTGCCACATACACCGTACCATGATGCAGGTATATGATAAAAACAGTAAAGCAGCAGCCATTTTATATTAAGGAGATTTTGATGCCTCGGTTGCCGCCAGCTATATGAATGCTGGCAATGCCGCTTACCTTCATTTGGAGTTGAATATTCAGGGGCATATTGTTAAAAAATACGGGGAGGAGGGTTAAATTAAGCCGTGGCTCAACACCAAAAAAACCAACAGCAGCTTCAAATAATCCGCAGCAAAATAAGTAATCCTCACCTTTTTAGGCACGATTTTACGGCTTTCTACCAGGCCTGCCTGGAAAACTAGCTATTTATGCAAATGAATCCGATAGAAAGCGGATCTATCAAATGGCTTTTAAAGAGGATGAAGTATGGCAGGCTATATTTAAAAGCAAGGAAGACTTCAAAGGGCCAGAACTTCAAAATGAGGAAGCAACCTTTTTCGGTGTTATGCCAGGGTTAAACATGTATTTGATTACTGAATACGAAAATCAAGTAGTTAGGACCATACTTCACGCTTATAACAACTGAAAAACTCCAAACATCGAACTGGATATGTGGCTGCCCTCAATAAAATATACGGGTATAGGAATTGGACTTAAAACAATGACTTTACTGATTAAAAAGCTGGCAATTGATTATGGAATAAAAACATTTGTTATTAGGCCATGGATAAAAACCCCTATACCATAAGGGCATACGAAAAATGCGGATTTGTAAAAAAATCATTTTCTTCCTGAAGATTATTATGGAAAGCATTTAGAAATGAGGGGCAAGGGTAATTATTGCAAAGATGAAAATGTGAACAGGGTTCTTTCTTTTAACGTAGAACGTTGAAAATCTGTAAAAAATGTTTAAACCCGTTTTTAGACAGAAGCAGTCACCCCTAGTATTTTTAGGAGCAGAGCAATGAATAACAATGCCCCTAGAAGATCATCGCCCACTTTTTTATTTTCCTCTGCCTATAAAAACAGTGCTTTTCTTCTTTGTTCTTTTTAAGCCGCTTATGTTTGGTGTCT
>CAYFQH010000077.1:0-2245 GCA_964345215.1 uncultured Oscillospiraceae bacterium
CCTACACCTAAACCCATGGTCAAACCTACTGAAAAAGCAACCACTAAACCTACCATCAAACCGTCCATCAAGCCTACCGCAAAGCCCACTGAAGCTGTGATCATTCCTGTGCCTGCCATCATCGGAGAAGGAAAAACCCAGTTCGCCATGAAAGTGACCTTTGCCGACGGCACGGAAAAACTTTATCAAATAAAAACCGATGAAAAAACAGTAGGTGCCGCTTTGTTAAAGGTAGAATTAGTTGAAGGCGAAATGGGCCCTTATGGCCTGTATATAAACACGGTTGATGGGGTTACGCTTGATTTTAATAAGGATAAACTATACTGGGCCTTTTATGTAAATGGTGAATATGCAATGGCCGGTGTAGATCAAACAGATATCGACCCCACAGCAACCTATGAATTAAAGGCTGAAAAATAAGTCCTTTGATGCAAAAAAAAGCTGCCCTCACCGTGCGGGAGATGGTCCTTTTCGCCATGCTTGGCGCGTTGATGTTTATATCAAAAATCATCATGGAGTGGATTCCCAACGTTCACCTGCTGGGAATGTTTATAATGACTTTTACCATTGTGTACCGCAAAAAAGCCCTTTGGCCTATTTATGTGTTTGTACTCATTTCGGGCCTTGCCTATGGCTTTACCCCCTGGTGGTACGCCTACCTGTATATTTGGACGGTGCTTTGGGCTGTTACCATGCTGCTGCCAAAAAGCATGCCCCGAAAAATGGCTCGCCCTGTATACATGGCTGTATGTGCCCTGCACGGCTTTGCTTTTGGTGCTTTATGGGCACCCTTGCAAGCACTGCAGTATGGTTTTGGTTTTTCTGCTACCCTGGCTTGGATTGCCGCCGGCTTTCCCATGGATGTGGTCCACGGCATTGGCAACTTTTTTGCCGGCATCCTCATTCTTCCTTTAGCGGATGTGCTGATAAAGCTGGAAAAACGAAAATTTTAGTTCCCTTTTGTGGCATCACCGTATCACCAAAGCAAAAAAGAGCTTGATTGAAAATTCAATCAAGCTCTTTTTAACTGCTTATAAAAACACGGTTTTCCCCGTTTTTTGCGATTCAAAAGCTGCATCGATTACTTCCATTACGCTGCGAACCTGCCAGGGTTGAACGATAAGTTCCCCTTTACCTGCCACTGCATCCCTTACGTTATAGTAAAAAGCTGTATGGTCCGGCTCAATTTGGGGCAAGGGTTTTTCTATTTTTACATTGTCGGGCCGGGGCGAGAACGTACGGGTAGGACCATTGGCTGTCATAATCAGAACCGGCTCATGCTCCAAGGTGCTGTCCAGCTCCACAATGGCACCGTTGGCCGAAAAATCATTAATATAGGCTGTGCCTTCGCTGCCCAAAATCATCCACCGGGGCAATTCTTTTAGCACAAAGGTGCCAATTTCGATACAGGCGTAGGAACCGTTTTTTAGCTGAATCAAAAGAAAAACATAGTCATCCACTTCCGCTGTTTTTACCTTGGCGAACTGGCACGTTACACTAAGAACGCTGTCAAAACCGAATAGGGTTAAAAACTGATCCAAAAAATGAACGCCCCAGTCAAACAGCATGCCGCCCCCGTGCTTTTTTTCACCCCGCCAGCCGTGGACCACGCCACCGGAGCCGTGAAGGCGGGACTGGGTTGAAAAAACCTTGCCCAAAACACCTGTGTCGTATATTTCTTTTGCAGTTAAAAAATCCTTATCCCAGCGGCGGTTTTGATGAACCGTGAACAGACGGCCTGCTTTTTGGGAAGCTTCAATCATCTCGTCTACTTCTGCCGTGTTCATGGCAACTGGTTTTTCGCAAATTACGTTTTTGTCCGCCTCAAAGGCTGCCTTTGCCAGCTGGCAGTGCACCTCGTTGGGGGTAGCAATTAAAACCGTATCAAACAGACCGCTTTGTAAAAAATCCTCCAGTTCATAAAAGCCTTGAAGGCCTTCTTCCATCGCCGCTTCAACCCGCACCCTGTCAATATCATAAGCGGCGGTGACAGATATTCCCTCTAGTTTTTCAATATGCCTGTGGTGCCAGCCTGCCATGCCCCCATAGCCAATAATTCCTATTTTCATTATTCATTCCTCCTATATAAAGCCTTTTGCGCTTTTTGTATTGCCTTCATTATCCCCTCAGAGATGCCTTTTGTCGTGGCACAATTTAATCCAAAAGTGACATAATGTAGACTCTCAAACTTTTATTTCTTTAGTAAGGCCTATGCAACTGTTGGTTGCAAAAAAAAAGAGCAGCT
>CAYFQH010000077.1:2345-6471 GCA_964345215.1 uncultured Oscillospiraceae bacterium
TTGCCAAAATAATAGGCAAACATAAAACCCAAGGTTTCGTTTTATGTTTGCCCACCGGTTTTCGCCTTATTGCTACCGTCCATACCGTTGCATGTTAAAAAACGAAGGTTCTTTATAAAAAGAACCTTCGTTTTTTTACTGCTACTTGCTCTTGCTGCTTTTCTCAACCTTTTGGTAATACCCTTGGCCGCCGCAGGCCTTGCACAGGGTTTCAGTGTGGGTTAAATAGGGTGCTAAAAGCTGGGCCAGGTGGTTATGGTAGCCCGTGTATGCCGACGCTTCTTCAAACCATTTGGCCGCTTGCCCGTTCCAGTTAATGAGCATGGTTTCTTCCCTTAAATTAAGTTGATGGTAAAAGCATAGTTTTTTATTGTTATTTTGTCAACAATTCTCTTTGTTGTTGCTTTCTTTCAAAAATATTCGTACAATAAAAAAGAAGATACAAAACGAAAATACAATATTACCGTTTTGAAAGGAGTTTATTAAATGGAACAGGTTGCCCTTTCCCTGCCTTCAATTGAAGATGTGAAAAACTTTGTGCATGTGATTGCAAAATTTGGCGGAAACTACGATTTGACCTCGGGGCGCTATATTGTTGATGCAAAATCCCTGATGGGTATTTTAAGCCTTGATTTAACAAAGCCTTTAATTTTACAGCTTCCTGAAAAACAAAAGACCCCTGCTTTATTAGAGGTTTTAAAGCCCTTTATGGCCCCTAGTGAAGCCCAGTAAACCGACTCATTTTGCTTTAGGAGGAAAAAAATGGAAAACGAATACATTACGTTAACCATAGGCAAGCAAAAAAACATTGCTTTAATTGCCCACGACGGAAAAAAAGAAGCTTTAATTAACTGGTGCAACCGCCACCTTGATATTTTAAAACTCCACTTTCTCTCTGGCACAGGTACCACCGCGCGAATCATTACCGATCAGACCGGCCTGCCTGTACGAGGCTATAACAGCGGCCCCCTGGGGGGCGACCAGCAAATTGGCGCAAAAATTGTAGAAGGGCAGATTGATTTTGTGGTCTTTTTTTCAGACCCTCTTACCGCCCAGCCCCACGACCCGGATGTGCGGGCCTTAATGCGCATAGCCGAAGTGTATGACATTCCCATTGCCAACAACGAGGCCTCTGCCGATTTTATGATTACCTCCCCTTTGATGAGTGAGGAATACGACCATCAAGTTATTAATTTTAAGCGCAGCATTCAAATCCGGGCCGAAACCCTGTAATAAAATCTACTCTCTTTTTATTAAGAGCCAAGCCCTTGTAACCCTTGTTGTGTGGGGTTTACCGTCCATCATCTTTAAAGATGCCTTCTATACAGGGCATCTTTTTTTATAAAAAAACGAAGCTTTTCTTGCAACTTGTTTTCTTTTTTGCTATACTATAAATAATAACAACGAAATGAGTCATATTATGAAGATTGTTTCAATTTGTGTGTTTTTTGTTTTTCTGAATTTTCCATCAGCAGTTTAGCTGGTGTAAGATAAAATTTTATTCACAAAATAGGAGGCACCCACATGAAAAAACGGATGATTACCCTGTTCCTTGCCCTAATTATGGTAACGACCCTCCTGCCTGCCATGGCAGAAACCACCGACAACGCCAAGTACACCGGCAAAGTGGTTATTTATACCTCCATGTACGAAGCCGTACGCACCTTGATGACCGAAGCTTTAAAAGAAGAATTCCCCAACCTTGAAGTAGAGTTTTTCTACGGCGGAACAGGCACCCTGCAAACAAAAATCGCCGCCGAAATGGACGGTGGAAAACTGGGCGCCGACATGCTGATGGTAGCGGAACCTGCTTATTCCTTAGAACTGCAAGAAGGTGGATGGCTCCATCCCTACTTAACCCCCGTAAAAGATGCCCTGGGCTTCCCTTACGACGAAGAAGGCCACTGGTACTGTGTGCGGGTTTGCACCATGGGCCTTGCCTTTAACCCTGAGATGGAATCAAAAGACTCCATCCCTACCACCTTTAAAGACTTTGCTTATAACGAAGAGTTCCGGGGCCTGGTTTCCATGTCCAACCCCCTAACTTCCGGCACAGCCATGGCAACCATCGCCGGTCTCCACGACAAATACGGCGACGAATACTTTGATGCCCTTGGCAAACAAGAAGTGATGATCGAATCCGGCTCTTCCGCTTTAGCCAAATTAGAAACAGGCGAATGCGCCGTAATTATGATTTTAGAAGAATCTGTTTTAAAAGTACGGGAAGAGGAAGGTTCCAAGCTTGAATGGTTTATTCCCGAAGATGGAAACGTGTTGGTTCCCTCTACCGTTATGACCGTTGCTGAAGGCAAAAATGCCAACAACAACATTGAAGCCTGCCAGGCCATTACCGACTGGCTTTTAGGCGAAGAAGGCCAAAGCTATATTGTTAAAGGCTGGATGCACTCTGTGATCGAAGGCTATCCAGATGAACCCTTTGACGGAGTAACCGTAGCGGAATTAAAAGGCAACGAAATTCCTGTAGACTGGGAAAAAACCTTTAGGCAACGGGATGAGCTGCGGACCATGTTCCAAGAAAAAGTAACCATTCCCGAATAAAGCAAATTAAAAATAAAAAAATCCCTATCATTGGGGAAAGCTGCTGGAATCCATCAGCTTTCCCCAATTTTTAGAGAAGAGGTTGCAAGAAGATGAATAATCAACTGTCCCCCAAATCCAAAAGGGTATATGGTACCCGGGCCCGTTTTGACTGGAAGTGGGTTATTATTGGCGTTATTGTTGTATTTTTATTATACTTTGAAGTTTTGCCCTTATTATATCTTTTGTTTAAATCTTTTTTTCCGGCTGATACTTTTTCGCTGGAAACCTATAAACGTATTTACACCTACCCCATGAACTGGGGTGCCCTTAAAAACACCATTATTGCCGCTTTTTCCAGCATGATTTTAGGTACCTTAATTGCTTTCCCCTTAGCTTGGCTGGTGGGGCGTACTAATTTATACGGCCGCAAGTTTTTTCGCAGCCTGTTTGTTTTAACCTACATGGTGCCCCCTTACGTAGGGGCTATGGCCTGGTTGCGCCTGCTCAACCAAAACGTGGGCACTTTAAACGTATTTTTACGTAATTTATTTGACTTAAACATTCGCCGGGGCCCGTTAAACATCTATTCTCTTGGGGGGCTCATTTGGGTATTGACCACTTTTTACTACCCCTATGCTTTTATCACCATTTCAAGGGCTATGGAAAAAATGGACCCTTCTTTAGAAGAAGCGGCCCGCATTTCCGGCGCTTCCCCTTTAAAAACCTTATTTTCTATCACTTTGCCCATGATGTCCCCTTCCCTGGTTGCAGGGGCCTTGCTGGTATTTGTAAGCGCTGCCAGCTGTTACGGTATTCCTTCGATTATTGGAGCCCCGGGCAAAGTGCACACAGCCACCACCCGTATTTCTGAATACATCGGCCTGGGTGCCGCCGGCTTTAACGATGCCATTGGCCTATCGGTATTTTTGATGATTATGGCAGCACTGGTGCTGTATTTTTCAGACTTTGTGATTGCGCGCAAGCAGTACATTACCGTATCAGGTAAGTCTACCCGCCCCAACATTGTTGATTTGCGGGGCTGGCGTATTCCCCTAACCATTTTGGTTGTTATTTTTGCCCTGGTCATCATTATACTGCCCTTTTACACCATTTTAGAAACCTCCTTTAAGGTAAACCTGGGTAAATCCCTTGGGGAGGCCGGAAACTTTACCCTTAACCACTGGATTACCATTTTCAGCCATGCCGAAACGGCCAGCAGCCTGTCTAACAGTTTGCTCTTTGGGGTTATTACCGCCACCATCGGCATTGTGATTGCCTGTGTTATGAGCTACCTTTTACAGCGCACCAAAACAAAGGGCCGCAAAATACCTGATTTTTTAATTACCCTGGGCTCCGGTATGCCCTCGGTGGTTATTGCCTTGGCGCTAATCATGTCCATGCGGGGCCGGTTTGGTCTTGATATTTATGGAACCATGTCGATTATGATTATTGCCTATTTGATTAAGTATATGATGATGGGCATGCGCACCGTGGTATCGGCCATGAGCCAGGTCCACGTCTCCCTTGAAGAGTCTTCCCAAATATCCGGGGCCAGCTGGTTTAAAACCATGTTTAAAATTACCGG
>CAYFQH010000078.1:0-6382 GCA_964345215.1 uncultured Oscillospiraceae bacterium
AATGGGATGAGGTTTTTTGGTTTAGTGTAAAGAAAGTAGAGCCTGCCAAAGGAAAGGAGCAGGCTGGATACCGAAATAGGCACTACCTGCCAGGGGGAATAGGCTGCCGGGCAGCGTAAACGGGGCAAACCCCTTTTCTTGCGCCTTTTTTCTACCCGTGATATACTTACATCCATCCTAGTTCGTTTGGAGGAAGTATGGCAGATCAAGATAAAAGCAAACACATTAAACAAGCCCTTCTCATTTTTTTAGCCGTCGGCCTTATTTTTGCCATCGGCTGGGTGGGAAGCAGCATTTATGGATCCTACCAGTATATTCAGCTGGAGGCCCAGGCCACCCCAACCCCCAGCCCTGATATTCACTCGGTTTTGGCCGCCACCCCCGACCCTAATGCCCCTACTCCGGCCCCGACGCCCCTTTTATTAAAAACAGGTACTCACGGGGAGCAGGTGCGCCACCTGCAAGCCAGGCTGCAAGCCCTGGGTTTTTATCAAGGCCAGGTAGACGGCCAGTTCGGCATTGGTACAAAGGAAGCAGTAATGTGGTTTCAAAGCCAGCATCAATTACAGGCCGACGGTATGGTGGGCCCTGACACCATGGAAATGATCGACTCCGAAAATGTCCAGCAGGCCCTGGCGACCCCCAGCCCTCAGCCGGAAGGGGCCTCCCTTGATGAGCAGGAGTTTTCCCTTTTGGAAGAAGAAGGCCTGCCCTTTTTAATAAACAGAGAAAAACCGATTAACACAAACTTTGAAGCCCCCGGCCTGGTGTTTTTAAGGGAGGCCGTTCCCGATGGGCTGATTCAGATTAAGGGCAGCGAAATTGAAGGGAATGCCCAAGCAGTGGAAGCCTTGATTCAAATGATTACCGCCGCCCATGAACAGGGGCTGACGATATGGCAGGTAAGCGCGGGGTACAGAAGCTATGGCTACCAAAAAACCCTTTTTGACCAGAAGGTGGCTGCCTATGAAAAGGAAGGTTTTTCAAAAACCAGGGCCATCTCTGCCGCCAGGCAAACGGTGGCTGAGCCGGGCACCAGCGAACACCACACCGGCTTGGCCTTTGATGTTACCGTTCCCGGCGAAACCTTTAAATACACCCAGCAGGCTGATTGGCTTGCCAAAAACTGCTGGGATTACGGCTTTATTATCCGCTACCAAGAGGGGAAGGAAGACATTACCGGCTTTACGGCAGAACCCTGGCACATCCGCTATGTGGGCACCAGCCACAGCATTCCCATCCGGGATCAAGGCCTGGCCTTGGAAGAATACATCAGCCAAAACACAAGCCCTATTACCTTTAACTAGGCAAGCCTTCACAAGTCGATCCCAATAAAAAAGCAACCCCTTTTTTGTTGCCGGCCCCATGATTATAGGTTCACTTTTGAATCAAACCGTTAAAAAAGCGAGTATTATGCAAAATAGATGCTCTCTTTTTTTCATTTTTTCTCTTCTTTTTTTGCTATAATGAGTACAATTAATTTTATGGAGGAGAAAGCCATGGCCAAAATTACTTTTATGGGTGCCGGAAGCACCGTGTTTGCCAAAAATGTGTTGGGCGACTGTATGACCACCCCCGCCCTTGAGGATGCCCGGATTGCCCTTTACGACATTGACCCGAACCGCCTGGAAGATTCAAAATTGATGCTGGAGGCCATTAACAACAATGTAGGGGGTAAGGCCACCATTACCGCCTATTTAGGGGTAGAAAACCGCAAGGCTGCTTTAAGAGATGCCGATTACGTGGTAAATGCCATTCAAGTAGGCCTGTACGACCCCTGCACCAAAACCGACTTTGAAGTGCCTAAAAAATACGGTCTTCGCCAAACCATTGGCGACACCTTGGGCATTGGGGGTATTTTTAGGGCTTTACGAACCATTCCCGTATTGTTTGACTTTGCAAAGGACATGGAAGAAGTATGCCCTGACGCCTGGTTTTTAAACTATACCAACCCCATGGTTTCCTTAACCGGGGCCATGCTCCAATATACCCCTATTAAAACAGTAGGCCTTTGCCACAGTGTGCAGGTTTGTGCCAAAGGGCTGCTGGAAGGCCTTGGCATGCCCTACAACGATCAAATTCAGTGGAAGATTGCCGGCATTAACCACCAGGCCTGGCTGCTGGAACTAAGCGATAAAGGCAAGGATTTATACCCCGAGGTAAAAAAACGCGCCGCTGCCCGCAGCGAAAAGCATAAGGACATGGTGCGCTATGAAGTGATGAAGCGCTTTGGCTATTACATTACCGAATCCAGCGAGCACAATGCCGAGTATATGCCCTATTTTATTAAAGACAAGTATCCGGAGCTGATTGAAAAATTTAACATCCCCCTGGATGAATACCCTCGCCGCTGCGTTTCGCAAATAGCCGCCTGGGAGCAACGGCGGGAGGAATTAGTTAAAAACCCCCACCTGAGCCACAGCCGTACCCTGGAATATGCCAGCTATATTATGGAGGCCATGGAAACCAACGTGCCCTACAAAATTGGCGGCAATGTACTAAATACCGGGCTGATTACCAACCTGCCCCAAAACGCCGTTGTAGAAGTGCCTTGTTTAGTTGATGCCAGCGGCATTAGCCCCTGCTACGTGGGGGATTTACCTGAGCAGTGCGCTGCCATGAACCGCACCAACTTAAATGTGCACCTGCTGGCTATTCAGGCGGCGGTAACCCGTAAAAAAGATTACATTTACCAAGCCGCTTTGATGGACCCCCATTGTCAAAGCGAACTTTCCATTGATGATATTGTAGCCATGTGCAATGACTTAATTGAGGCCCACGGCAGCTGGCTGCCCCAGTACCAATAAGCTTTACTAACAAAATAAAAAAACCGAAGGATGAATCCTTCGGTTTTTTTATGACGCTACTATATGCTATTGACCAAATCATACATTTGCTTGTTAAAAGCTCTGGTTTTCTTTAAAGCGTCGTGAATAGGCAAGTGGTATACCCGGCCATCGCGCACGCCAATGGCCTGGTTGCTCATGCCCTTGTCTAAAAGGCTCATGGCCAGGTGCCCTGCTTCAAAGGCAAATACGCTGTCCTTTGATGTGGGGGCTGCCCCCCGCTGGGTGTAGCCCAATACCGTTGCCCGGGCTTCAATGCCTCCGCACATTCTTTTTAGGGTGGAGGCAAAGCGGGGGGCTGAAATAGGCTCCCCGATAAAGCATTGTTTGCCATTTTCGTTTAAAAAGGTGCAAAAATCAAAATCTTCCATAGAGTCCCAGCAGCCTTCGGCCACAATAAAGGTGGCCCGGGTATTGCCCTGGCTAATCAGCTCGTTTAAGCGCTGCGCCGCTTGGGGGATGCTCCACTTCACTTCCGGCACCAGCACCATTTCGGCCCCGGTTGCCATGGCGGTAGACAGGGCAATTTCGCCGCAATGGCGGCCCATAACCTCCACCACGGCCGGGCGGTCGTGGCTTCTGGATGTGGCCCGAATAGAACGAACGGCCTCTACACAAACGTTTACTGCCGTATCAAAGCCCAGGCTGCTTTCGGTATAGGGCAGGTCATTATCAATGGTGCCAGGAATGGAAATACAACGAATTCCCTGTTCCGCCAGGCGCATAGCCCCCTGAAAGCTGCCATCGCCACCAATCACGATTAAGTCTTCAATGCCTTGGGTCCGCAGGTAGTCTGCCGCCTGCTTTTGACACTCGGGCTTTTTAAAGTCTTCGCAGCGGGCAGTTCTTAAAAAGGTGCCCGGCCGATCGGCAATGTCTAAAATTAAATCCAGAGGCATTTCTATTAAATCATCGGGGTTTTGGGATAACAAGCCGTTAAAGCCCCGCTTAATTCCCACAAGAGATGCCCCGTAATAGGCAGCGTTTTTAGCAATGGCCATCACCGTGGCATTCATTCCAGGGCTGTCGCCGCCGCTGGTTAACACAGCAAATTTTCTCATCCTTCATCTCTCCTGTTTCATCTTTGTCTATTTAAATCAAAACAGCCTAAAAGGCCCTTTTCGCAAAAAAACGTACGCTATTACTATATCATATTTCCGGCTAGACCACCAGCTATTTTACGGGGCTAATTCCTTTGTTTTTAGCGTTTGTTTCCATCTGGCGGGCCATGGCATTCATCCTGCTTTGAAGATCAGAAACAATACGCTGTTTTTCCTGGGTGGGCTGGGCATCGGGGTTGTATTCAACCGCCGGGCCAATGGCAATGGTGCGTATTTCCTTGCTGGCATAAATAGGCACAAACTTTACTTTTTTGCCCGTTTTGTTGTAGAGCATAGGGGCAATCATGGTAAAGCCCGTATAAAAATCCCCTACCCCCTGGGTGAGGTAGCCCGGGCTATCCAAGCTTTGGGCATCTGGGTTTTCCGGGAAGATCAGCAGGTTATCTTCGGCCATCATGGCATCCAACGACAGGCGGAAGGTTTTCATCAAGTCCCGCAGCTTGTTGCGGTATACGGGAATGGCCTCCATCGAGCGAAAAAGCCACAGGGATATGGGGGCCCCAATGCGCCTTGCAATAAACTTCTTAAACCCCGTTGGCAGCCATTTGATAGGCTCAATATTGTATTTATAAAGATAGGCCGCCGCTTCGTTGGCATCATCCATTAAATCGCTGATGCTCCAAGGCCGCAGGAAAAAAGGCAGATATAAGTTGGTAACCACCGGACCGTAAATACTGCCGTGGTTACAGATAAACACCAGTTCACCATCGGCCCCTTGGGGAACGTTTTCTTTTCCAACAACCTTGTGGCGGTAAAAGGGCCGTACCAGGGTAATCAAAACCCGAATACCAAAATCCCGCTTGTGTTTTTTTACCACAACCCTTTGCAACTGGGCATCCAGCTGGGCATTTTCTTCCCCAGCCTCTTTTATTTGCAAAATGCGCTTTAACTTTTGCCGATACTTGGTGGAAATGGGAAATTGAAGCACACTAATGGTAACAGCTAGAATAATTAAAGTTGCAGGAAAAATTAAAAAGGGTTCAAAAGCCATCACCATCTCCTGAGAGGTTTGGGGAATGACCAGTCCTTCGATTACCGCCATTACCAGCATAAAGGCCAAAACAATAATCTCTCCAAAGGTAATGGCAAAATCTTTAATGTTCTTTTGAAGATGGAAGTAGCTTCCCTCCACCCTCCCCAGATGAAAAGCAACCACCTGCTGCATATCCTGCTCAAAAATAGCCAGGCTGCCGGCACAAAGGGTGGCTCCAATATAGCACAAGGCCAGGGCGATGTAAGCTGTAATTTCTTTGCCGGGAATGGTGAAGTACCTGCCAAACAAAACCATGCCTGCAAACCAAAATAAGGTGCCTATGGCCCCTTCAAAGGCTGGATCCCGCTGTTTTTCTTTCATCCCTTTGCCCACATAAAAAGCAATTTCGCGGGATGCAATAATAAACACAAAGGATAAAAGCATGTAGATTAAAATATCCTGCGCCGAAATAACAATATAGGTGCAGGCTAACACAATGGTCATATACAAGGCGATAATGTACAAATTATATAAAACGGTAAAGGCATGGTAAGCATTTACTCCTTTAAGGCGCAGGCCCAGCTCTTTTACTTGAGCATCCTCTTCCTGGCTATGGTATAAAAGGCTTGCCCGGTCCTTCCACTGATCGTACAGTTCAATAAGCCCGCACAGGGCAAAGCCCCCCAATACCAGCAGGGCAGGGGTTATGTTTAGGGAATAGGTAAGCAGGAGCCCCACCACAATCAAGGTTAACAGCTGAGTGCCGCCAATGGCCATAACACAGTATTTTTTGCGCCATTGGCCGTTAACCCAGTAGCTCAAAATCTTTTTGATTAGCAATTCACGTATAATACTTGACAGGGCAATGGCAAAAATAATCCATACCATGGGGTTATCCGGTGAGATGGGGAAAAAACCCAAAAAGAAACAGGTTGCCAAAAGAATCAGTATTAAAAAAAGGCGCGCCCCCCACTTTGCCCCTTTGGAGACTGTTTTTGCATTTGAGCCGGTAAAGGTCTGTAAAAAAACCAGGGTCACCCTGCCGCATAAGTATAGGGCACCACCCATTAAGGGCAGGGTAACAAGGACTTTTGAAACAATCATAATGTACATAAAGTTGCATAAAGACGCAAAGGAAAGACCTGTGGCGGGACGGGGCTGGATGCTGGCCGCTCCCTTTGTTTTCTTCGCCATGGGGACCCTCCTTTATACTGCTGGCTAATAAAAAATTTTACCACATTTTACCAAAACAGGCAATCATAGGCTTCGTTATATTAAAGGGGGCTGCAGGAGGGAATAGGGTAAAAAAGGCAATGGCTTTTCCCCCACCCTTTGGGTTTGGTTTTTTTCAGGCTGGAGATGCCAAAGGTATAGAAGAAATTTGTTCAACAAAAGAAAGATGGTTCTGCTAAGGGCAGAGTGGAAAAAAGGCAAAGATAAAA
>CAYFQH010000079.1:0-6325 GCA_964345215.1 uncultured Oscillospiraceae bacterium
CAATATCACTGCCGCTAATGACCGCCTTGTTTTCCCTGTCAAAGGCCAAGGGCAAATAGGTGTAACCGCTGTTTACCAGGGCATCATACAAGTAGAGGGCCGATATATCCCCTCTCCCTACATTTGCTTGATGATATAAAGCCTTTACATCTAAATAGTTTTGAATGGTTTTTTGAAGCTGTGGGTCTAAAAAGTTAATGGGCTGGCCGTTTTTCATTTTTTCGTCACTGTAGCGCTCCAACATCCTGGAAAGCTCCACTCCGTTTACAAAGGGGTTGAGATTGATATGGGGGTAATCCAGCGCGTACTGGGTCACCCATAAGCGGCACAGGTCAAACAGTTCATCATAGGTTTGAGGCAGATCAAAACCCAACTCTTCAAATACCGCTGGGTTATAGGTAAGCAGAGTAATAAAACTGGTGCGGGGGAAGGCAAATACCTTCTCTCCCTCGCTGAAGGCCTTATAAAAAGGAGGGTACATATCATCCGTTAAGGCTTTAATCACCGGGCTTTGTGCTAGGTCAACCCCATATTCTTTGTTTTTAATAGTGGTAAGCATATTTTTATCTGAAAGGATATATACGTCAATCTCCTGGGCCTTTGTGAGCATATCTTGCACAAAGCGCTCTTCAGGGGTGACCGAATCTTGCTGAGTAAAAGCCAGTTCTATATCCGGATGATTTGTAATAAAACCCTTGTAGTTTTCTCCCCTTCCTACCGGGTCTTGAACCACAACCCGTTTTTGGTTAAGGAGCCGGGCCGGGTCAACCGAAAGGATGGCTACACTATTATCAATTACAAGGCCTACCATATTGTTACCAAAGGCGGTAATGGCCATGGTATCTCCAGCAATGGTGTTGGCTGCCGGCAAAAAGCCTTCTTTCTCATCCCAGCGCAAAACCCGGCTGCGGTCGGCGCCATAAATCATATCGTTTTTTTCATCATAGCAAAGGGCTTCCAGTCGAAGTGTAGGGTCAATTATGCCCAGCACCTCTTCTGCCCCGGTGCTGCCATTAATCAGAGCCAGTTGGCTTTCTGCCTTCTCCTGGCCCATTTTTTGTACAAAGGCCAAATAATCGCCTTTTTTGTAAGGGTGAAGGGAGGTGATATTATAAACCGGTATCTCCTGCACCGCTCCTGTTAGCATGTTTATTTTAACCAACTCCTGTTCCCTTTGGCCGGAAGAGAAGCTTTGCCCACCCTCTGTAAGGGCGATAAGCTCCCCATTTTCCAGGAACAGCTGGTTTACCTGCTTTTCTTTTAACAAGCTGGCTTCAAACACTTTTTCGGCCATTGGGGTGCCTGCCCCGTCTAAAATTTTTACAAGAGCAAGGGCTTGTGTGTTAAAGCCATAGAGCCATTGGCCGTCGGTTAACAGCCGATCCAGGGCCTCTTCATTGCCCCAGTATCCTGAAATTTGGTCATTTACAAGCACCTCTTCCCTCGTTACTGCATCGTAGCGAAACAAGCCCTCGTACTTTAAAATATAAAGCTGGTCTTGGTAGGTAATCATATCGGTTACCCCCGTACCCTGATCCTCATAAAAGAAAACAGCCCCTTCTCCTAGACCAAGAGCCAGCACTCCTAAAAGCAACAGGGTTAAAAACAGCATCACGCATTTTTTCATCATCATCTTCCTTTCAGTTATGGGTAAAATTGACTACAGAGTTCTTCTTATTACCTATTTAACGACTGAAAGGAGCTTTTTGTTGCTGTAAATTGTTTTGTTACAAAGACGGCAGCCCTCAGTTTTTTCCCTTTACCTTAAAAAAAACTTTTAGTATAATATGTAGTGGCTTTTCTTCTTTTAAAACATAAAAGAAGAAAGGAAAATCAGGCCTATTCCCTTTTTAACCATCCTTTTTTCGTTGGCATTGATTTTCTTGACATTGGCACTGTTTTTGATAAGGTATACGTAGCTGTATTCATTTACCAAATTGCTCATCATCTTGGCAAAGGCCCATTCATACCTTATCATTTCAGTCAAAGGAGGAATTAAAAGTGCCTGAATCTTTTGTTTCAAACACCCCTTCCGCACAAACGGTGGATTTTGACGCCTATGCAAGAGTGCAAAAAAAGCTGCTTGAAAAAAAGACCGAATTAAAACAAATGGAACAAAAAATCATTTCATTAAATGAAAAAAATAGATATTTAGAAATAGCAGCCCGCCGAACCATTGATGAAAATAAGCATAGCACTTACGAAATAAACCGGTTAAAAACCCTTGTCACCACCCAAGAAAACACTTTTATAAAGCACCATAATACTCAAAACGGCATTCTTTTTCCTTGGCTTACCCCAAAGGGACTAAAAATCAGCCGAAATGTGCAGGGTTTTTTTTATATACTGGCTTTGTATGGTGTTAGAACTGCCCTTTCGTGCAAGTTCACCTCAAGAGAGCACATGATTCCTTTCATTGAAAACCTTGACCATTATTATGCGCAAAACCATATTCAATTATCAAAATGGCGAAAACGTATGAATGCTGTTTTTTATTTTTATGCAACCAACGGATTTTTTCTTACCGTAAAGCAAGCACTTAAAACCATTTTGAAGTAATTATTCAGCAAAAAATTAGGCGGTGTTTTATTGAACCATCACAGTATTAGCCCAGAAACAAAAAAAAGCAAACCTTTATTTAGTAAACAAATGCGGGTTGCCGGTATTTTAGATGAGTTGAGCGAGCGCTTTTTTTCTTGGGATTGTGTGCTTACAAACTTAAATTACCACCGGTGGCGGGAGCAAATTATCCAGCTTCAACCAGATATTTTGTTTGTAGAATCCATTTGGAACGGAGATAAAAAAAGTTGGAGAAAAAAATTGACACCCTTTGTTGACAAGGAGTTTATCGCCCTCATTCATTGGTGCAAACAGCGTAAAATTCCCACTTTTTTTTGGAATAAGGAAGATCCTATTCACATGCCGACCTTTTTGCATATCGCCCATTATTTTGACATTGTATTAACTACCGATTTTGACTGCATTCCCCTTTATAGGAGGCTGCTCAAGCACAACCGGGTGTATGTTTTGCCCTTTGCCTGCAGCCCCCGGCTTTTTAACCCCATTGAAAAACATGAGCGTAAAAAAGCAATTTGCTTTGCAGGGACCTACTACCGCAAAGCAAGAGAACGCTCTAAGGACTTTGAACATATTATCACCAGTCTTAAGGATTCTTGGCCTATTGATATTTATGATCGAAATCCTTACCCGGATGATCCGGATTATGCTTATCCCAAGCCATATCAAAAATATATTCGGGGCACCTTGCCTCTAGACAAAATCGACATCGCTTATAAAAGCTATTTATTTGCCATTACATTAAATATTGTTAAGTATTCATCTACGATGCAAGGCAGAAGAGTTTTTGAGTTGCTTTCATCAAACACCTTTATTTTAAGCAATCCCTGCCAAGGGCTTAAAAATCTCTTAGGGAATCTGGTTCTTTTTTCCAGCGGTTCTTTTGAAGAAAGACTTTTGCAGCTTAGTCAAGATGATCTGCTATATAGAAAAATGTGTTTAGCAGGGCTTAGAAAAGCCTTGTTAGAACATACCTACGAAAACAGAATGGACTTTATTTATTACCTTGCCTACAATAAAAAACCCAAAAGCACATGGCCGGAAATTATTTTATACAGCGACGTTGAAAGCCAAGAACAACTTGACCATGTTTTAAACACTTTTAAAAGACAAAACTATGAAAAAAAGCAAATGATTGTTTTTATTGACGATAATATGGTCATTACCCCGCCTTTCCCCAAAATGGACGGTGTGTTTATTATGCCTCAAAAAAGCAAAAAACTTGATCTTTTTTTAAGTGCAGACTATTGCGGGTATTTCTCGCCCCTCCACTACTATGGTAAAAACTATTTAACCGATTTGGTCTTGGCCACAAGATACAGTGTTGTAAGCGCAATTGGCAAAGGATGTTTTTATGCCTACCGAAATAGTGAATTTATATTGGAGCACCCTCCCCTAAGATACCAAATGGTCACCTCCCTTCAAAAAGACCGGAGTATTTTGCCGGTGACCAAGGCCCAAGGCCTAGACTGGCTGGCATTAAGTGAAAAAGAAGCCCTTAAGAATATTCCCTGTATGTCTACCGATGCATTCAACTTTTGCCAGCACTGGCAAGGCTCTGACTGCTCCCTTGTGGATGATCTTCCAATGGATACCGGAATGAGTATCGAAAGACTTTATAAAATTGCCTTGAGCAGCAATTATAGAAATCCGAAGCAGTACTACACATTGCAGCGGTGTATCTATGGGCAGGAGTTAAAAGATCTTTTCTCCCTAAAGCTAATATATGATAAAGACGAAATTGCAGTAGACAACAAGCAAAACCACGGCGTGCTAATCTATGCAAAACCTGGCTCAACGCAAAAAAAAGCTGTTTTAGATTATTCTTTTGATGCAAAGGAATATTCAAATAACTTTACAGCGTTAAATGTTTTTATTGATGCCGCAGTTCTTCCTAAGGGCGATTGTGATTTTTACTGCTTCTATTACGATAAGAGCCACAAGCCTATCGGCTCATATTTCCTTCATGCTTTTGGCATCACCTCCCTTCCTGTTCAAAAAGAGGGGTTTGCTTATTTTAAAATCGGCTTTATCGGAAGAGAAGTCTTTTCTGTAAACATTCGTGAACTAATCATCAATCCAAAGCCGAAAAACAATTTAGATTTATTGAAAATGGAGGAAGAATGTTTTGGTTAATCCCTTAATCAGTGTCATTATTCCCGTATACAACACAGAAAAATATATTGAAAAATGTATTCGATCTGTGTTAAGTCAAACCATAAAAAACATTGAAATTATCCTGGTAGATGATTGCGGAGAAGATAGCGCCATCGATATTGCCCATTCTATTTCAAAACAGGATGAGCGAATAAAAATGATTAGCTACGGCAGCAATAAAGGGGTCTCTTATGCGCGAAATCAGGGAATTGATGCCTCCAACGGGGAGTTCCTCTTTTTTCTGGACTCCGATGACTGGTTGCCTCAAAATGCTTTATCCCTCTTATTCGATGGCATTTCCCTATGGCAAGGGGACCTTGTGTTCGGAAAAATGGCTGTGGAAAAAAACGGAACCCTAAGCCCTGTAGCCTATATTGAAACCTATCTGGAAAAACTGATTCAGCTCCTCCCCCTTTATGATAATAATGCTAAAAAAATTCCCGTTCAGTATTTTTACACGGGAAGTGTATGTCACTGTTTATGCAGGGCTTCTGTGATTAAAAACAATCATCTGCGCTTTATTGAAGGGGTCTCTTGGGAAGATGTGCCCTTTGGTATGGGCATGTGGTATTATGCCAAGCATATTAGCGTAATACCACATTTTGTATATTTTAGAACAATTAGAGAAGAAAAGGATAACCTATCCCAAACCCAGACCGTTAAAGCCAAGTCATTCATAGACCGGGATATTATTCTAGATACTTTATTTGATTCTGTTATGCTAAACAAGGGGGATATATACTATGTAGCCCTGGTAAAAGAATTGATGGGCCGTATGCTTTATACAACAAACCAAATGCGAAAAAACATGCCTCTTCATTCCAGTGATTTTGATTCAGACCAATGGTTTACAAAGCATGAAACAAAATATTCAAAATATGCTTTGGAAGTAGAGAGGTTGTTGGTGGGAGGGTAGAGGGGGATCAAGGCGCTTCAATTTCATATAATATTTTACACTACCTACTTTCTCATATTTATAATATATTTGCGTGCTGACTGTTGCTTTCTTGTCATTTTTGTAGCTTCATGTTATTATTTTATATGATCTCATCCTCTATGCCCTTGGAAAAGTGTAAAGTGTATAGAAAAATCAATTTCTCTTTTAAACATTTAAGTTCGTTTTTTTTAAACAGAAACTTATCTATTCCTTATAAAAATCTATTAAATCACTATTGTAAACTTTATATATGGTTAAAATTTTCTTTGGCTGACAACAATGAAAAGAGGTAAATTAATGAAGGAGCTAAAACGATATCCATTTGATTTTTCGATAGTTATGGCAGTATATAATGTGGCCCCCTATCTACACGAAACACTAGAAAGTTTGATTGCACAAGATATCGGTTTTGACCGTATTCAGGTAATTTTAGTCGATGATGGTTCTACCGATGGAAGTGGAACTATTTGCGATGAGTATGCCAAAAAATATCCCAAAAATATTATTGCGATCCATACGCCTAATGGTGGCCCTTCTGCCGCTCGAAATACGGGGCTTAAACATATTTCGGGCAGATATGTCAATTTTATGGATTCAGATGATAAACTATCCCCTAATACATGCAGCAGTATAATTAGATGTTTTGAGTGTTTT
>CAYFQH010000080.1:0-6205 GCA_964345215.1 uncultured Oscillospiraceae bacterium
AGAGACAAAAAAGGCAACCAAACCTTTGACGCCACTGTTGTAGCCGCTGTTAAAAAGTTCCAAGAGAACCACGGCATCAAAGCCACCGGCGTTGTTGATTCCTTAACCAAATCTGCCTTAAACTGGAAAGACAAGGACATCGTTCCTTCCAGCGGCCCTGTTAAAACCGTTACCCCCACTTCTCCTTATGAAGAGGACAAAGAAAACAAACAAGCCGATAACTACATGGGTAACTTAAAATTGACTACCCAGCTGAAAAAAGGCGACGAAGGCCAGTCTGTTCGTGCTTTAACCTACTTGCTCAAGGTAAAAGGCTATCTGAATGCTGTGTCCAGCAAATACAGTGCAACTGTAGCCACTGCCGTTAAGAAGTTCCAGTACAACAATGGTTATGCTGATACCGGTATTGCCGATCAAAGAACCATTAAACTGCTCTTGGCCGGCACAGGCTTGAAAAACCCTTCTGCTGCTGTAGAGAAGAAAGATGACGTCAAAGTTGATACCAATGCTGACAGCTATATGGGCAACCTGAAAGCCCAAGGCAGCGTAGCTCCTGGTGCTAAAGGCCAGGTTGTTCGCGCTTTAACTTATCAGTTAAAGAAAGCTGGATTTATTACTTATGTAACCAGCAACTATAACGAAACTGTTGTTGATGCCATTAAAGCTTACCAGGCAGACAAAGGCCTTGCTGAGACCGGCATTGCCAACTATGCCACTGTTGCTAAATTACTTGGCAGCAAATAATTACAACTAACTTAAAAGAACCTTGCACTTGCAAGGTTCTTTTTTTAATTTTATTTAGATGTAGAGCCAAACAATAACGTAACGCAAGGGGTAACAGCCTAAAAGGCTAATGCCTCTTATCCCATTTTATAAGAAGGTTTGCTTTCTGCACATAAGCAAATGTACCAGAAAAAAGCCACCTGAAAAGGGCCTTTATTTGTTTTTTTAATCGCCCGCTTTCCCTTTTTCCCTCAGTTGTGAGGTAACTGAAAGAGAATAGAAATTGTTCTTTTACCTGAAAAGCAAAGGGAGCTTTTATTGGCTGCTTATGAAGTTTTAATCATTTTCTACCTTTCATTTCATTTTGGCGTACCTATGGCTTTATGAAAGTGCTTTATCTTTTCAAAGCCCCATGCCAAGAAGCCGCTGTCAATATCAATAAGTGCATACCTACCCGGCCAAAATAGCCAGTTCCATCCAGCCTAAAGGGCTGTACTTTCTTTTTCCCTTATTCCCTTAAAAAGCCAACGCCTTCGTCAGCAGCGGAATCTCCAGCCTCGTCCCTTTCGTAAAAAGGCCAATGCCCCAAAGCCCCATCCGCTGCCGTAATAAAAACTCAATATACCTATGCCTACCTACCTACCTCCCTGGTTCCCTAATTCCTTGGTTCCCTACCTTCCGATTTAGTATGAAAGTGCCTCTCTCCCTTTAAAAGGATAATAGAGAATATCATCCTGTCTTACCCTTTAGGTTTGAGGCAATATAGCAAAAGGCCGGTACAACGTTGTACCGGCCTTTTATTGCTTATTTTTTATAGTATCTTTACTTCAATTTTTCAAAGGGATATTCTTTCCCAAACGTTTCTACACGGATGCTTTCAATTTTTTGCTCTTCCAGGGGCTTATCCCGTCCATCCCGGGGGGTATTTACTACTTCTTCGGCTGCCTCCATCCCCTCAAGCACCTTGCCAAAGGCGGCATAGCTGCCGTCTAAATGAGAAGAGTCACTGGTCATTACAAAAAACTGGCTGCCTGCCGAGTCGTTCATCATGCTGCGGGCCATGCTTAGCACGCCGTAAGTATGCTTGATGGGGTTTTCAATGCCGTTGGCCAAAAACTCCCCTTTAATGCTCCAGCCCGGGCCGCCGGTGCCGGTGCCGGTAGGGCAGCCGCCCTGAATCATAAAACCGGGAATCACCCGGTGGAAGATCAGCCCATCATAGTAGCCGCTGTTGGCCAGGCTAATAAAATTGCCCACCGACTGGGGTGCCGTATCGGGATAAAGCTCCCCTTTAAGTACCTTGCCGTTGGCCAGCTTCATTTCAAAAACAGGGTTCCCAGCTTCTTTTTGAATATCTGTCACTTCAATCTCTCCTTGCGTATATTGGTTTTGGGTATCATTCCAATTTTCGGCCCATCCCTTGGGGATAAATACCATCAAACTTAGGCAGAGGGTTATAAAAAGCCCTTGTAATTTTCGGTTCAAACAAAAACCTCCTTTGGGATTACTATTGTACAAGACCTGCTATCGTTTTACAAGTTTTTATTGCCACAATCCCAAGGGTTCACTAAAAGTTTACATTCTCCCAAAGGCGCTTTTTCCGCTCTACCATTTCATCCACCCGGTCAATGTAGGTTTCAATATCACTTACGTTGGGAGCCCGCTCAATTCTGCCCTGCTTTGGATCGACCCGCTTTGAGATGCCCCCAGCGCCCATGGCAAAAATATGGGTGATTTCCTCCATCATATCCACATTATATTGGCAGCCAAAGCCCTCCAGGGCATAACCTACATTTTCCTGATTTTCGGCCATGTATTTTTGCCTGTACAGGTAATAGGGCAAAAGGCCTTGCTCCTTCGCCCGCCGGCGTGCAAGAGCAATCATTTCAGCCGTGTTTTCGGAGCTGTTCAGGGCGTTTCGCATGTCCCACAGCCTGCTGCCTCTTTTAAGGGCCAGGCTGTGCACCGTTAGACTTTGGGGTTTTAAAGGCAGCACCTGGTCAAGGGTGTTTCTAAAATCCCCTAAACTCTCTTGGGGCAGGCCTGCAATCAAATCCATATTTATATGGTCAAAGCCCATTTTTCGGGCTAAATCATAGGCTTTTAAGGTATCCTCCGGTGTATGGTTGCGGCCAATTTTAACCAGGGTTTCCCCCTTCATGGTTTGGGGATTAATGGAAATACGTCCTACCCCTGCTTCCCGTAAAACGGCCAATTTCTCCTCGTTAATGGTGTCCGGCCGCCCGGCTTCCACAGTTACTTCCCTTGCCCCGGCATAAAGGCTGATCATTTTGCTTAAAATTTGCCTGATCTGCCCCACCCTCAAGGCGGTTGGCGTGCCGCCGCCCACATAAAGGGTACGAAGGCGAAGGTTTTTTGAGCGGATGATTTTTGCTGTTTCTTCCATTTCCCAAAGTAAGGCCTCCACATAGGGCTGGGTCAGTTTTCCATCGCCAATTTCCCCTCCTGAAAAAGTACAGTAGCTGCAGCGGGTTGTGCAAAAGGGAATGCCAATGTAAACAGATACCCCTTTGGGCTCCGGCAGGCCCATTTTTTGCTGAAAGCCCACTACCTCTTCTAAAAGCTGGGCCTTTTCAGGCTGTAGGTCAAATATTTTTTCAACCTCTTTGGCCGCCTGCCGGGCTGGAAGGCCCCCCGCCATCTGCTCATAAACCAGGCGGGTAGGCCGGATGCCTGTTAAAGAGCCCCAGGGCAGGCTTTTGCCGGTTCGTTTTTTTAAAGCTTCATAAAGCAGCTGCTTAGCATAGCGTTTTTCGTAACGTTTGTAGATTAGGTCTTTTCTACTCTCCAAAGCAACGGAAGGAAGCCCTTCTCTTTTTTCAAACTGTTCTTTTTCTACCTGAAGGCAAAAGTGCCATCCTTCTTCTGTTTGAGTCATTTGCTGGTGGATGGCTAAAGCCCCTTCTTCTGTTTTTGGGGGATTGAGTAGAAAAACAATCTCTCCAAAAAATAAGCGGATGACCTCCGCCATTTCTCCTGCCAGGCTGGGCTTATTGGTGTAAAATGCCACTTTCATATAAATACTCCCTACACTCCTTCATGGTGCCAATGCTATTGTGCCCTGGATAAACAATGGTTTCATCCTCTAGGCGAATCAGCCTTTTTAGCGAGTTTACCATTTCTTCCTCGCTTCCTCCGGGAAAGTCCATCCGCCCAATGCCCCTGTTAAATAGAGTATCCCCCGTAAACAAGTGGCTGCCGATTTGGTAGCACAGCCCTCCTTTGGTATGGCCGGGGGTATGAATAAGCTGAAAATGAAAATTGCCGATGGTTAAACTGTTTTGAGTAACGGGGGTTGCCTTCGCCTTTACCGTAAAGGGGATGCCAAAAGATTTTGAAAGGTTTTCGCCGGGATGATAGAGCATTGGTTCATCTTCCGGGTGGATATAGAGGGGAATATTTTCATCCCCTATTAAATCATCAATACCCGATATATGGTCAAAATGCCCATGGGTTAATAGAACAGCCAAAAGGGCCTTGCCTTGTAGCAAGGGGTGGTCTTTTAGCATTTTTTCCCCAGGGTCAACCACAATACACTGATCTTTTCCTTCTTGGTAAAGAACATAAGCATTCTCCCCCATTTGGCGGGAAGTAATCATATCAACTGTATACATATCTTTCTCCTTAGAAAATAAATTAAACAGCACCTTTTAAATTAAATCCCTGCCCAAGGCCGGGTTAAACGTTCAAAAAAGGCCTGCTCGTAGAGTCTCGCCATAAGGGTACAGCCTAAAAGGTTTTTTGGCTGTCGATTAAAATGGTAACAGGCCCGTCGTTTACAAGGGTTACATCCATGTGGGCACGAAAAACCCCTGTTTGTACCCTATAGCCTTGGTCCCGCCAGCGAGCGACCATTTTTTCGTAAAAGGCCTGGGCTTTTTCAGGCGCTGCCGCTTCAATAAAGCTGGGGCGTTTGCCTTTTCGGGCATCCCCATAAAGGGTAAACTGGCTTACGGCCAAAATACTGCCTCCTACCTGGTCAAGGGATTGATTCATCTGCCCCTGATCATCCTCAAAAATACGCAGGCCCGCCACCTTATCAGCTGAATACTGCCAATCTTTCTCCTCGTCGGTTTTTGCAACCCCAATCAGAACCAGCAGGCCCTTTTCAATTTCACCAACGGTTTCCCCCTCTACCTGCACACTGGCCGAAGAAACCCTTTGCACAACACAGCGCATTTACATATTCCTCCTATAAAAAAAGCAGCTGGGCTGCTTTTTTGTTTTGTTAATGGTGGCCCCGGTATACCTGTAAAACATCCGAGCGTTTTTTAAGCTGACGAATAACCCGGTCCAGCTGATCCCGGCTGTTAACCTGGAGCACCAGGGTAATGGTAATGGTTTTATGTTTAGGGTCGGATTTGGCGCTGATGGCCGAAATGGACACCTTTAAGTTGCCAATGTATACGGTTAAATCACCCAAAAGGCCCACCCTGTCGTAGGCTGTAATTTGAATGGTGGCATCAAAGTTTTCCCTTGTATCTGCGGCCCAGCTTACTTCTACTATCCGCTCTGTTTCTTCGCTATTGGCGTTTACACAGTCTACCTTATGCACGGTTACCCCCCGGCCCCTTGTGATATAGCCTACAATTTCATCCCCGGGGATGGGGTTGCAGCATTTGGCAAAGCGAACCAACATCCCCGATTGCCCTTTTACATAAATGCCATGGGTGGGTTTGCCCCGGTTGGCCTGCAGCTCGTCGGGGGTTACTTCCGGTATGGAAGGGGGCTCCGGCTCTTCTTTTTGCCGCTGCTCGTCCAGCAGGCGGTTAATAACGTAGGTGGCCGCTATGCCTCCATAACCAACGGCGCCGTAAATATCTTCCAGTTCGCTAAAGGCATATTTTTTCAAAATACCTTCATAGTATTCGGGCTTTAGCAAGGCCGGCAAATTAGTGCCCCGGCGCTTGGCCTCTTTTTCCAGCATGTCTTTACCCTTGGCAATGTTATCCCCCCGCAGTTCTTTTTTAAAGAACTGACGAATTTTAGCCTTGGCCTGCTGGGTTTTGACCACCTTCAACCAGTCTAAACTGGGGCCTTTAGAAGAGGAAGAGGTGATGACCTCCACCCGATCCCCGGTGCGCAAGGTAGTATCCAGCGGCACAATACGCCCATTTACCTTAGCCCCAACACAGCTGTTGCCAACAGCGCTATGGATACGGTAGGCAAAGTCAAGAGGGGTTGCCCCTTTTTGCATGCTAATAATATCCCCCTTGGGGGTAAATAAAAACACCTCTTCGCTGAACAAGTCTGTTTTAAGAGAAGCGATAAATTCTTTGCTGTCTCTTGTTTCATTTTGCCAGTCAAGAATTTGGCGCAGCCAGTATAGCTTGCTGTCTAAATCCTTTGTACTGCCCTGGCTCCCTTCTTTATAGCGCCAGTGGGCGGCAATACCAAATTCCGCCACCCGGTGCATTTCCCAGGTGCGAATTTGTACTTCAAAGGGGAAGGGCATTTTGCG
>CAYFQH010000081.1:0-5836 GCA_964345215.1 uncultured Oscillospiraceae bacterium
AGGTAACCGTTGTCATATTGGAAACGGGACAGGGCGGTTTTTACAGTGCTGTTAAAGTCGCTGGATACGAAAGCCAGGTAACCGTGAGCTTGCAATTGGTAGGTTAAAGCGCGAACAACTTGGCCTTTGTCGCCTTGTTTCAAGCCGTCGGCTTTTTTGAGGGCGCTCATGTCATAGTCTTCGCCGGCCGCAAAAGCACTTACAGTACCTAAGAGCATGCAAAGCATCATAACAAAAGCTAGGGATTTTTTGAATGCAGTTTTCATTAGTAGACACTCCTTTAAATAGAAATAATTAGGGGATAAAAATAAGGTAAACATCCTATGTAAGCCAGTATAGATTATTAAAACAAGAATGTCAACTAAAACGAGAAGAAATTTACGTATTTTAATCTGACTTTCCTTGTATTATGGGAAAAACGCCACCTTACTGACTTTCATATCGTACTTTTATTTTATCTTAAAAAGCTGAAAAAAGCAAATTCATGGCATCATGTTACATTTATTGCCCCATCTTTTAGAAAAATTGCGGATCGTAAACGGATAGCAAGATTAAAGCGGCAAAAGGAACCCATGGCCTTTACAAGACAGCAGGAAGGGCTCCGTCTTTTTTCCAAAAGGCGGAATACATAAAAAGAGCAAATATGGCGTTAAACACATCCATAATGGGCTGAACGGCCATTAAACCGTAGATGGGCCAACAGTGATTTAAAATAATCATAAAAGGAATATCGATGAGGCCCTTTCTAAATAGAGACAGCAAAAGGGCTGACCGGCCCCTTCCCGCCCCTTGGTAAAGGGAGATAACCATAAACCCCAGGGCAACAAAGGGCATGGAAAAAGCATGGAGCCTTAAAAATATGCTTCCATAGGAAATCACCTGGGCATCATTCATAAAAAGGCGAATGATCTGGGGAGCCAAGGCATTTGCCAGTAAAAAAAAGAGAAGGGAAAAACCGATGGCAAAGGCGGCGGCAAAATGAAAGGTTTTTTTCATCCGTTTTTTCTTGCCGGCGGCGTGGGTATAACCAAGCAGCGGCAGAACACCGCTTGAAATGCCCTGGGTGATGCCTGTGGGCAGGCTATCGACCTTTTTAACAATGCCCACTGCCGACAGGGCCGCCGGCGAATAGGCAGACATTAGCTTGTTTAAAACGCCGTTGGATAAAACGGACATAAACAGCTGAATGGCCGAAGGGAAGCCGATGCTTAAAACAGAGCGGCTCACTGTTTTGGCGGCCTTTAAGTACTTAGGATGAAGGGAAAGGGTGATTTTTTGGCGCTTTATAAAAAGGTAGCACAAAAAATAAAGGGTAGCTGCCGTGTTGGCCAAAGCAGTGGCCATGGCTGCCCCGGCAATGCCCAGCCCCAGGCCCCAGGGAAAGATAAACAGAGGGTCCAACACAATGTTTAAAAGCCCCCCTAAGGACATGCCGATGCTGGCCTGGACGGAAAAACCCTGGGAGCGAAGGAGGTGGGCCAACACCGGGTTTAAGATGCTGGGTACGGCGCCTAAAACAATGGCATAAAAAACATATTGGTAAGTAGAAGTGTAGGTCTGTCCGTTGGCGCCTAACAGGCGGAGCAAAGGCCCCCGGGCAAAGAAGACCCCAAGGGAAAAGAAGAGCCCCAGGCCGATGCTGCCCCAAAAGGCAAAGGCACTGCCCTGCTTGGCCCTATGAAATTCTTTTTTTCCCAAAGCCCGGGCAATAAAACTGCTGCCCCCAATGCCAAAGAGGTTGGCGATGGAAGTAAGGGTTAAAAAAAGCGGGAAGGCAATGGTTATGGCTGCCACCTGTAATGGATCCCCTGTTTGGCTTACAAACCAAGTATCGGCTACATTGTAAAAAACAACAATAATTTGGCTGATAATGGTAGGAAGGGCCAAGGTGAAAACTGCCTTTGGCACCGGGGCGCTTTCAAATAGATGAATTTTGCTTTTTTCCAAGTCAGAGAAAGCTTCGATAAAAAAACCTTCCTTCTAATAAACTTGATAACTCATTATAGCATGAAAGGGTTAATGGCAAGTTTAAAACACAATAAAAAGCCAGGTTGATAAAAGGAGGCCATTATTTTTACCCCAAAGGTCATTTAAATGGCTGTACTTTACAAACAGGGGAAAGGACGCTATACTAAAAGCAAATAATTAAGAAAGGAAGTGTACAAATGTTCTTAGCGAATCAAATGCAACAATAAAAAGCAGCATTTTTCTGTGCTGCGGAAAGCAGGTTACAATGGCACAGATTCGTGTAGATCATTTAACATTTTCTTATGACGGCAGTTACGATACGGTGTTTGACAACGTATCCTTTATCGTTGATACCCAGTGGAAGCTGGGTTTTATTGGCCGAAACGGGCGGGGAAAAACCACCTTGTTCAGGCTTTTTTGCGGCGAAATGGAATACCGGGGCACCATCAGCGCACCGGTTACTTTTGAGCGCTTTCCCTTTAGCATAAGCGACAAAGAGGCGTTGGGCTTATATATTGCGGAAGAAGGAGCTCCCCAGGCGGAACAATGGCAGGTGATAAAGGAATTGCATCTGCTTGGGCTGGATGAAGAGGTGCTCTATCGGCCCTTTAACACCTTGTCAAACGGGGAGCAAACCAAGCTGATGCTGGCCATTCTCTTTAGCAAAGAGGAGCATTTTTTGCTCATTGACGAGCCTACGAACCATTTGGATTTAGAAGGCCGGGAGACGGTTAAAAACTACTTAAGGCAAAAACAGGGCTTTATTTTAGTTTCTCACGACAGGCACTTTTTAGACGGCTGTGCCGACCATATTTTGGCCATCAACAAAACGGGCATCACCGTTCACCAAGGCAATTTTACCGCCTGGTGGGAAAACAAAAAGAGCCAGGATCAATTTGAACTGGAAGAAAATGAAAAGCTGAAAAAAGAAATCAAGCGGCTAAAAACCTCTGCCAGGCAAAAGGAAGGCTGGTCGGATCAGACGGAGAAAAGTAAGTTTGGTCAAGGCCCGGTAGACAGAGGCTTTGTTGGCGCCAAAGCCGCAAAAATGATGAAGCGCTCCAAAGTGATTGAAAAACGGGCTAACGAAGCCGTTGATGAAAAAGAAAAGCTGCTTAAAAATATTGAGTGGGCCGATGATTTAAAAATCCCTCTTCTCCATCACCACCAGCAGCGGCTGGTCACTTTGGAAGAAGCCACCTTAGGTTACGGAGAAAAACAGGTGGTTCAAAACCTTTCCTTTGAAATATTAAAAGGCCAACAGGTTCAGCTTAAGGGCAGTAACGGCAGCGGTAAAACCACTGTGATTAAAAGCATTCTAGGGGAAGAAGTGCTCCTTAGGGGCAAGGCCGATAGAGCCAGCGGGCTGATTATTTCCTACATCGCCCAGGATACGGGCTTTTTAAAAGGCAATGTGGACGATTATATTTTGCAAAAGGGCCTTGACCCTACCCTGTTTAAAACCCTTCTTCGCAAACTGGGCTTTAATCGGGAACAGTTTGATAAGCCTATGGAAGATTACAGCATGGGCCAAAAGAAAAAGGTGCTTTTGGCTCAAAGCCTGTGCACTCCGGCCCATTTGTATATTTGGGATGAGCCCTTAAACTATTTAGATGTGTTCTCCAGGGAGCAAGTGGAAAAAATTGTTGAAAAATTTAGGCCTACATTGCTTTATGTGGAGCATGACCTTTGGTTTTCGGAAAAAATAAGGCCCAAAGTGGTGCAATTATAGATATACAAAAAGCGGCAAATTTCGTTGCCGCTTTTTGTATTCCTTCCTATTATATAGGTTATATAGGATTTGGCATAGGGGCTTTATTTTACGCCACTAAAAATACCTTATTCAAAAATAGTCTGGTAAAGGGCCAGAAATTCTTGGTACAAACCTTCTTTTTCAAGAGGAGAAAGGGCCTGGGCCAATTTTGAAAAATACCACTGCTGCTGCTCTTTGCCCCTGTTAAACCGCTGCCAAAAGGCAGGCACATCCCCCAATTGATTAATACTCGCCCCCATGGAACGAAGGTTTGAAAGCTTATCGGCACAGGCTAAAAAAAGCACTTCTCTGGAGGCCTTTGTGTTTAAAAAAACCAGGGTTTCCTCCCGCCGCCGCTCCCAGGAAAGGCTTTTGTTTTCAGTTACAGCAGTTACATAATCAAGAACCTTGCTTCCAAAAAGGCTTTGGATCATTTCAGGGGTGGTGGGGGTATCTTCAAGGGTATCGTGCAGAAAGCCAGCTATAATCAAAGGCTCCTCTTGACCGGCCAAAGTTAGCAGCTGGCCTACCTCAAAGGGGTGAACAATATAGGGTATGTTTGTTTGTTTTCGCATTTGCTTCTGATGGGCCTGGGTGGCAAAGGCGATGGCTTGATGGGTTAAGCTAACGGGAATAGACACCGGTACAACCTCCTTATCAATACAATCAAAATCACAAAAAGCACCTACGCCCCCGTAAGTGCTTTTTGTGCTGAAAAATCAGGTTAATATTTTTAAGAAATCCTCATCTTCCTGTTGGGGAAAAACCATGAAGTTGCGCACTTTTAAGTGCACCTGGTCCCCCAGGGCCATGGTGCCGTAGGTATAAGGATCGGCAATCACCCGCAGGGTAATGCCGTTACCGATGTTTACAATACAGTCGTTGGCATCGCCCAGGAAAAACTGGGTTTGCAGGCGCCCGGAAAGGGAGGAGGGCTCGGCAGAAAATTCGATGAGTTCAGGGCGAATGGCTACCATCACATCTCCTTGTAGACTGCCGTCGTAGCTTAGCTGCTGGTCGGTGCCGTCTAGGGTAATCACACTGCCCCTGGCATGGCCTTTTAAAAAGTCTACCTTGCCAACAAAGTCTGCAACAAAGGGGTTTACCGGGTTATTGTATATTTCTTGGGGGCTGCCAATCTGCTGTACAATGCCCCGGTTTAAAACGACAATCCGGTCGCTCATGGCCATGGCTTCAGTTTGATCGTGGGTAACGTATACCACGGTAATGCCCAGGGTTTCTTGAATGGCTTTAATTTCAAAGCGCATGCTCTCGCGAAGTTTCGCGTCCAGGTTTGATAGGGGCTCGTCCAAAAGGAGCAGTTGAGGCTCTGCCGCCAAGGCGCGGGCCAGGGCCACCCGCTGCTGCTGGCCGCCGGATAGCTGGGAGGGAATACGGTTGGCGTACTGAGAAAGGTGAACCACATCTAGCACCCGTTCCACCTTTTGGCGGATGGTTTCCTTGTTCATTTTTTTAATTTTTAAAGGATAGGCTACATTATCAAACACGGTCATGTGGGGCCATACGGCGTAGGATTGGAACACCATGCCGATGTTGCGCTTTTCTGGGGGCAAAAATACCTTATCGGAAGAAACAATGGTGTCATCAATTTTAATTTCGCCGCTGGAGGGTTTTTCAAAACCGGCAATCATCCTAAGCATGGTGGTTTTGCCGCAGCCTGAGGGACCTAAGAGGGTAACAAACTCCTTGTCTTTAAAAATCTCATTAAACTCTTTTAAAACCAATACGTCCCCGAAGGATTTGGTTACATTTGAAATGGTTATACTTGCCATGATAAAATCTCCTTTATTTTCACTTAAATTGAAAATTCCCCTTTGGTCAGCTTGTTTAAAAGAAAGTTTAGCACAATAACAATCAGCAAAATGCCAAAGGCCATGGCCGAGGCCTGCTGCTGGCTGGTATAGGTCCAATATTCATAAAGCTGAAAACCAATGGTTTTAGTATTGGCTGAATAGAGCAAGTTGGTCATGGAAAGCTCGTAAAAACTGGGGATAAAAATTAAAAACCAGCCTGCTGCAATGGAGGGAAAAATCAAAGGTCCGGTAATTTTAAACATGGTTTTAAACCAGCTGGCCCCGGATATTTGGGAAGACT
>CAYFQH010000082.1:0-2185 GCA_964345215.1 uncultured Oscillospiraceae bacterium
GAGGCGAAGCCTCCTAATACCAGGTAATCCAGCTGAAGGCCGCCTTGGGTTTGGGCTGGGGCTGGTTCCAGTTGGGCAGCAGCCCGTCGCAGTAAAAGGTGGTTTGGCCCCCGCAGTGGATGCAAAATCGGGCATCTGCCTGGGCGGGGGCCTGGCATTGCCTGTTGGTGCAAAGGTTGACCACATACAGGCCGCAGCAGGGGCAAAAAGGGCTGCCCTTTTTGCCGGGGGTGCTGCAGTGGGGGCAGGCCGGGGCCGGCCCGGACGGATTGGTTTGCACTTTGCTGTATTCCCTTGTGCCGGGGCCGCTCAGCAAGCCCTTTTGGCCGCAAATGGGGCAGTGGCTGCCGCTAAAACCCAGGCGGGTAGCGCCGCAGCGGTTGCAGTGGCGGGTGTAGGTTTGGTTCATAAAGTTGCTGTGCAGCTGGTATTCGCTTGAATGGATAAAGGGCCTGGTGGTCAGCCAGGCGTCATAATCTTGTTTGCGGTAGGCCCTGGCGGCGGCCCCTGAAATATGGAAGCAGCGCTGAACCTTTACAGGGTCAAAGGCCCTGCCCTCCAGCAGGGTATGAATAAGGATGGGCGGTGCCAGGGCATTGCTGGCAAAGGTATTGGCCTCCCCTTCATAGCGCAGCTGCAGCGGGTCTTGGGGAATAGCCCGGCCCATGGGTGGGCTGTTTTGCCCCACGTGGCCCAGGATAATATGGGCAATTTCGTGCATAATGGTAAAGCGGACCCGCTGGAAATTTTGCCCGCCGTTATAGATGATATTATACGCCTGGCCTTCCGGTACAAAACGGCATTCCCCATCGGTAACATGGTAGGCAGGGGCGCCGATTTGCCGGCGGTAGCTGTTAAACTCTGCAAGGGAGGATAGGGTGATGCTGTGGCCGTAATGGCCTTTGATGAGCCTGGGCAACGCAAACACATCAAGGGGAAAGCGGCCTATGCCAAGGGCGGCCAAAAACTGCTGGGAGGCCATAAAGGCCTTTTCGTATTTGGTTATGGCAGGGTTGCTGGCCAAGGCTACTCGCCCCTTTGCTGTTTAATAAAGGCAATATAATTGGCGATAATCTCGTCTTCTTCTTTAGACAGTTCGCCCATCTCTTCCAGCCGGCCCAGGGATTTGTACTTGGGTTTTTCCCCGGGGAGGGGAGGAGGGGTTTCCCAGCCCATTAAGTAGGCGGGAGAAACTTCCAGCACCTGGGCCAGGAGGGTTAGCTTATCCAGGGGGATGTTGGAAACAATGCCGTTTTCGTACTTGAAAACCGTTTGCTTTGTTGTGCCAATGGCCTGGGCTACATCCTCCTGGGTCATTTTTTTGGCAAGGCGGGCCTGTTTAATGCGCTCACCCATAGACATGCGGATTCCCCCTGTTCTTTTGCTTAGCCGGTACCTCACAAGGCGGGCATAATAAAAAGGCAGTTTTTTTGCGTATCATACCGTTAAAAAGGCCGGAAACAGCGGGGCGATTCCTGCCCTTTTTTTGTTTACCGCAAAAATCCCTTGCCCTTTCATCCGCCCTCCTTTTTAAGGATATTTCTGTTAAGGGGATTATATCAAATAACCTGTGGGTTTACAAGTAGGAAAAATAAAACAAAAAAGCATCTTGACAAGTTACTAAAGATAAGATAGCATGAAAATAACCTTAAAAGTTACTGAAGAGGAGGGAGAAGAATGGTGGATATACACAGGCTGGACAGGGAAATAAAAAACCGGGGCCTGGCGCAAAGGGAGGTGGCCAAAGCCCTTGATTTATCAGAGAAAACCTTTGCTTTAAAAATGAAAGAAGGAACCTTTGATACCCAGGAGGCCCAAAGGCTGGTAAGACTTCTTGACCTAAAAGAACCGGGAGCCATTTTTTTTGCCAATAAAGTAACATAAAAAGTTACAAAAAGGTTTTTGAGGTGCAGGAGGCCTGCTGAACAGCTTTTATGAAAGAAGGGGTTTTGTTGGACCTAAAAAAAAGCAGAATGTGCCTTGGGCAATTAGCAAAAGAAAGGAAGGGAAGGATGAATTATACACAAAACGAACATCGTTTTAGCGGCTACGCCTGCCAGGACGGCTGGTACACCAGCCCCTTATACGGTGAGGGAGGCTATGAATACCGGCCCTTTGGGCAAAAGGCCCTCATGATGACCCGGGGGATGCCGGTAATGGTACAAGGGATGCCGGTAATGGTACA
>CAYFQH010000082.1:2285-5807 GCA_964345215.1 uncultured Oscillospiraceae bacterium
GGGATGCCGGTAATGGTACAAGGGATGCCGGTAATGGTACAGGGGGTGCCCATTTTGAAAGGGGAAGGGCAACGGCAGGTACAGCAAGGGCAACGGCAGGTACAGCAAGGGCAACGGCCGGCACAGCAAGGGCAAAGGCAGGTACAGCAAGGTCAAAGGGCGGCACAGGAAAGGCAACCGCTGATTAAAAAACCCCAAAGGCCCGGGGGCTGGGCCATCAGCCGGGGTATGGAAGAGGGAGAAGATAAGATGGGAAAAACAAAGGGAACAAAGGAAGATAACAGGGGCAGGCCGATGATGGAAAAAGAGGATGGAAGGAAGAGAGAAACCCAAAGGGCCTTGGGATTAAAGGGGCCCCAGGGCTTTTGGCAAAGCCCAGGGGCCCAAAAGGAAGGGGAAGGGCTGCTTCAAAAAGAGGAAGGATCACCTGAAACAGAGGAAATACTGTTTTATGAAAGGCCCCGGTTTTATGTGCCCAGCCGCTATTTTGACAGGGCTGTTTTTAAAGAAAAACAGCCCTACTACATTACAAAAAGCACCAGTGCCAGGGGAATTTTTGCCATTTTGCGGGCCAACCGGGGGGATGCCCTGCTTTTTGTAACCCATGGAGGATTCCCCCTGGTCATCGGCCTTGAACAGGCTAAAATGGAGCAGGTATATATTGGCAAAATGGTGATGGAAGACCCTGGCGTGTAATTTTTGGCAAAGGGCAAACCCTGTATTGCCCATCCCGGCATCAAACTTTTTATTTTTTGTTTACAGCAAAAGGATATGCTGCTGTGTTGGCAGCCCTTATTCCTTTTTGAAGGCTAAAAACGAATGGAAAACCAAAATCAAAAAGGTGAAACCCTTAACCCATCCTAAAAAGAAAGGAGGCAAAGCCTTGAAACCGTGGGAACTACTGTATCGCTTTTATGTATTGGGCAAAAGCAAGCACTTCTCCCTGGAGGAACAGGCCATGTACAGCCATTTGGTGTGGCTGGCCTGGGAAAGCGGGCAATGGAGTGGACTGCAAGTAACCAACAATAGAATGAAAGACTTTATAGGCAAAAAAGATGACCGGGCCATTGAAAAACCCCGCAACAGGCTGGTGCAGTTTGGGCTGATCAGCTTTACCCGGGGCAAAAAGGGCTCGCCCACCAAGTACAGCCTGCTGCCCCAGGAGGGGAAGTATTCTGTGAAAAAAGAGGGGGGCACAAAATACACTGTAAAAAATACAGCCCAAGAAGGGGGCCATGAGGGGGAGAAAACCCCTGGCATAATAAGTAAAGGAAAAGGAATTAAAAAAGAGCAAAAAGGGCCTGCCCCGGCAGGTACTGGTTTTGGCAGCCTTTTAACCGGTGAGGAGCTGGCTTTAAGTAAACAGCGGGAGGAGGATATACAAACCCTCTTTGATTTTTTTGGCCGATGTGATGCGGGGCTGCCCAGCAGCTACGACAGGGGGAAGATTGAGGCTTTACTCAATGAGGGCTATTTGAAGGCGGAGATTTATGAGGCCATTCGCCAGGGGGCCGAGAACAAGGCGGTAAAGTGGCCCTATATTGTAAAGGTGCTGGAGAACAAAGGCCGGGAGAAAAAACCTTTAAAGCAGGGCGGAAAACAGGCTGGCCCGGGGGCAGGCGGAGGCGGGGGGCCGGTAAGGGCGGCGGGAGACCGGGAGCCGAAGGCCCCCTGGGAAGGGCTGGAGATGGTGGAACTGTGAACGGTGTAAGAAGGCAGAGGCGGTGGTTTTTATTTAAAACAGGACCGGCAGCCATGAAAAAGAAAAGCAGTAATTGATTTTATTTTACTTGCCTGTGTGCCGGCTTACCCTAAAAGCAGCGGCTTACCTGTGGTTGATTGTATAGGCCCTTTGCATTTTAAAAGAACCCTTCCCAAGGGAGCACCCCTAAAGGGTTTTGAACCCTTATCGCCATCAGAAGGGAAGGAAGGGTAAGGAGGCAGGCGGTGGCCGGCTTTTGCTTACTTACATACACATCAAACGAAACCTAAAACAAATTAAAAAGGAGGCAGCAAAATGGACTGGGGAACAAAGCTGCAACAGATGATTTTAAACAGGCACAGCCAGGGGTTACAGGCCCTGGCTTCGGCAGCGGCGAAGGATGATTCCGCCGCCCCTTCTAAAAAAACAGCAGATGAAAACTGCGGCAATTGCGAGGGGGGGTTCACCTTCCATAAAGATGAACGGGGCTATACCTATGTGGAAGAATGTCCCTGCCAGTTGGCTAAAAAAGCCCGGCGAAACCTGGCTAAAAGCGGCCTGGCCGAGGTGATTGACCGGTTTACCTTTGACAACTTTACTGCGGCCCAGCCCTGGCAAAAAACCATGCTGGCCACGGTTAAAGCCTACAGCCAAGATATAAAGGAGGGGAAGGCCCCCTGGCTGTACATCGGCGGCCAGGTGGGCTGCGGCAAAACCCACCTTTGCACTGCCCTTGCAGGGGATTTGCTGCAGGCCAACATTGCCGTAAAGTACGCCATTTGGCCGGGAGAGGTGGCCTTGATGAAGGCTTACACCATGGATGGGGACAAGCGGCAGCGGCTGATGGACCCTTTGACCACAGCCCCCCTGCTGTATGTAGATGATTTTTTAAAAACTGCAAACAGGGGGGAAGCCCCGGCGGTAACCGATGCAGACATTCGCCTGGCCTTTGAGCTGTTTAACCTGCGCTACACCCGCAACCTGCCCACTGTAATCAGCTGTGAATGGCCCCTGGACCAGCTGATGGGGGTAGATGAAGGAACCATCAGCCGCATTTACGAAAAAAGCCGGGGCTACAGGCTGGCCATTGGCCGGGACGGGGCAAAAAACTACAGGATACGGGGGATGGAATGAGGGGAGGATGGACAACAATAAGGGGTGTATGTGCTGTAGGCGGGGAAGGGCTTTTTTGTTTGGAGAAAGTAGGGCAAGGGGCAGGGCCGGGATGAGGCAGCCTTTGAAAAGGAGTAAAAGGAAACCCAGGGCATGAAGGGTTGGCATGAAGCGCTTGATAAAGAGGAAAGGATACCAGGGGCTATCAAAGGGCAAAGAAGGGGCAAGGAATACCCAAAGACCAAAGGGCATCAAAAAAGAACCGCCCCCGATGGGGGAGGAAAAAACAAAAAAAGCAACGCAAACGGTTGCAAAGGAGGGGTTATCAGGTGAATACCTACTGGAACGGGGCGGTGATGTGCCCTTATTATAAGCGCACCAGCGACAAACGGCTAACCTGCGAGTGGAAGGGGAAGGATGAAATTACCCAGGGCTTTAAACAGGAGCGGGACAAGGATGCTTACATGTATGAATACTGCACCCAAAACAAATATAAGCTTTGCGCCCTGGCGGTGGTGAATGAGCGGTTTTATGAGGAGAATATGTAAAAAAACTGGCAAAACAGAAGGGCTTTGCCAATAAAAGTTTGATATGGCCAGTACCGCAAAAGCCTGGCACAAGGGAAGGGCAGACCTTTTTGCAATTTTAAAAAAGCCATGAAATGAAATTACGAGCTGCCCCCGTTAATTACTCCAGAAAACAGGTGC
>CAYFQH010000083.1:0-2484 GCA_964345215.1 uncultured Oscillospiraceae bacterium
ATCCCACGCTTTACGTTTGGGGTTTTTTGACAGTCTGGGCTTGATGGCCATTAAGCTCTTTTTATTAAAGCATTGCCCTGCAGATAATGCCTATCTTAAGCCCTATAAAAAAAGAACCTGGTGTTAAAAACAACATAAGCCGCCCTGGAGCCAAAGAAAAAGGATCGTCCCTATAAAATGAAATTCATTTTATAGGGACGATGAATAAAACCACTGCCCCAAAACAAGGAACAAAACCCTTGTTTTTTTACGTCCTATCCCTTATCATAGCAACCGGAAAGCAATTTGATTAGAATTTTTTCAATGAGGTAATCAAAGATAAAAAATAAAGAGAATGTGGGGGTTTTGCTGATGGCAGGCATGTCCATGCCCATTGCAATTTTAATTTTCGTTTCCGCTTATATCTTCATGCTGGTTTTTCAAAAAATCAGGCCGGTTTTTGCCCTAATGGCTGCAGCAGCTTTTATTTTACTAGGTTACATTCCCCTTAACGGGGCCCTGGTTTCTTCGGACATAAATGTATTGCTGATGATGGCCGGAACCATGATTATCGTTATGTTTTTTATTGAGTCAAAAATGCCCCTGCGCCTGGCTGAAATAATATTAGATAAAGTGCCCAACGTTCAGTGGGGGGTTGTGGCCTTGTCGCTGTTTTCTGGGTTTATTTCGGCCTTTGTAGACAATGTGGCCACGGTTTTAATGGTAGCTCCAGTGGGGCTGGCCATGGCTAAAAAAATGAAGATTACCCCAGTGCCGGTGTTGATTTCCATCGCCGTTTCATCCAACCTGCAGGGGGCCGCCACCCTTGTGGGGGATACCACTTCCATTTTATTAGGCACGCATGCCGGAATGAACTTTTTAGATTTTTTCTTTATGGAGGGAAGACCCGGGATTTTTTGGGCAGTGGAACTTGGGGCTTTGGCAACTGTTCCCGTTATTTTGTTTCTGTTTAGAAAGGATAAACAACCCATTCCCAAACAAGATAAAACAACCCTTACTTCCGTATTCCCCACGGTGCTGCTGGTAGGCATGGTTATTCTTTTAATCACCGCCTCTTTTTTGCCCAACATGCCTCAAACCATTAACGGTATCATCTGTATGGCTTTGGCTCTTCTTGGCCTTGTATGGGCCATTTTAAAAGAGAAAAACTTCTCTTCCATCGGCCGCACCCTGGGGGAGGTGGATTACCAAACCCTGCTTTTGCTCATCGGTATTTTTATTATGGTTAAAGGCATTGAAGCCGCCGGGGTCATTAAAAAATTAAGCGAAATATTAGCCTTTGCAGCCGGAGGGAACATCTTTGGGGCTTATACCCTTATTGTGGTCATGTCGGTTATCTTATCTGCTTTTATCGACAATATTCCCTATGTGGCCACCATGCTGCCGGTGGTAGCCGGGATTGCGGCAACCATGGGTATTGCTCCTTATCTATTTTATTTTGGTCTTTTAACGGGGGCCACCCTGGGGGGCAACATCACCCCTATTGGTGCCTCAGCCAACATTGCGGCCATTGGTATTTTGCGCAAAAATGGCCATGATGTTTCTACTAAAGATTTTATGCGCATCGGCATTCCCTTTACTTTGGTGGCCGTACTGGCGGGCTATGTATTTATTTGGCTGGTGTGGGGAATATAGTGTTTTGTTAAAAATAATAGTGTGTCCTTAGCCCAGCTCAAGCTTTTCATTAAAAACCAAAACAGCCCGTACTCTTAAATACGGGCTGTTTTTAGGTTGTAAAAACTTATGATAATTTTCAAAAAAAGCCTTTTTATCTAGGAGGTTCTTCCTTTTCTTTCAACCACTTTTCATACCGCCAGGGAGGGTAAATGCTTGTAATCATCCGGCGGATGACAGTGGCCTCATCGGGGCTTTGAAGGTGATCGTAGTTTAGGTATAAGGCCGTCAGGGCGGCCAGGCTCTCCCTTTCCATGCTGTAGCGCTTAATCAGCTCAAAGTGAATGGGCGTAGGCCGAAGGGCCACAAGATAAACGGCCAGCAGGTCATCGGCGATATGGGGAAAGGCGCTGGAATAGATGCGAACATGGCGGTCGCCCAAGTTGATTTTCATTGAACGGCCCGTTGCCTGGTATACAGACATAAAAATGTTTTTTTCAATTTTTTCGTGGAATTTTATAAAATCCCCATCCTGCTGGGGAAAGGAGCGAAGCAAAATAGCAGCAGAGGCAACAATGGTGCCTGTGCTTAACAGATCTTCCCCCAACCAGGGAAGAAGGGCTTGGTGAACTTGTACTTCACTGATAAAAAAAGCCATGGATTTTCTCCTTTATTAAAAAGAGCACTATGGTAAACATTCTATAAAAAAGAAAAAAACCCTTGTTTGGGCAAATAAAAAAGGAGTAGCGGCCTTTTGAACAAAAGTTCAAAAATAGATTTCGGTGATTTTTGCGCTATAATAGGCAAGGAAATCAACTTAACAGGCCTGTCCATTATAGGCCTTAATCCTGTGAAAACTTTAGAGAAAAT
>CAYFQH010000083.1:2584-5679 GCA_964345215.1 uncultured Oscillospiraceae bacterium
AAAATCAAATCAGTTAGGCTTAATGGTTCTATTCTTTTAAAATAGCCTCTATTTCGGCCAGCTCTTCGGGGGTAAAGGGGCCCGCTTTTAGGGCCATGGCATTTTCAAGCACCTGTTCGGGCCTGCTGGCACCAATCAAGGCCGAGGTGACCACCGGGTTTCGCAGAACCCAGGCCAGGGCCATTTGGGGCATAGACTGGCCCCGCCTTTGAGCAATAGCTGCCAGCTTCTGCACTTTTTCAACCTTTTCTTTTGTAATGGCATCGGGCTTTAAATACCTTGGGTCGTGGCCCGCCCGGGAGTCTTCAGGGATGCCATGTAAATACTTATTGGTTAAAATACCGTTTTGCAGGGGAGCGAAGGCAATACAACCTACCCCTTCTTCCTGTAAAACATCCAGCAGTCCTTCTTCTACCCAGCGGTTAAGCATGGAGTAACTAGGCTGATGAATCACCAAAGGGGTTCCCAGCTCCCGTAAAATGTTTATGGCCTTTAAGGCCTTGTCTGCCGGGTAGTTTGAAATTCCCGCATATAAAGCCTTGCCGCTTCTAACAATGTGGTCAAGGGTGGCCATGGTTTCTTCAAGGGGGGTATCCGGGTCGGGGCGGTGGTGGTAAAAAATGTCTACATACTCCAGGTTCATCCGCTGTAAGGATTGGTCTAAACTGGTTATTAAATACTTGCGGCTGCCAAAGTTGCCATAGGGGCCCGGCCACATATCGTACCCTGCCTTGGTTGAAATAACCAGTTCGTGGCGGTGGGGCTTGAAGTCCCGTAGCATGTGTATGCCAAAATTCCTCTCGGCCTCACCATAGGGGGGGCCGTAGTTGTTAGCCAAGTCAAAGTGGGTAATGCCCTGATCAAAGGCTGTGCGTAAAATGGCTTGCTGGGTACCAAAGGGGGTAATGTTGCCAAAGTTGTGCCAAAGGCCTAAAGAAATAACCGGCAGCAAAAGGCCGCTTTTGCCTAAACGGCGGTAAATCATGCGATCGTAACGTTTTTCATCGGGTATATACATTTAAACTCCCTCCTGATAACAGTTGATGGAAAATTGGGTTGATGGATGCAATTGTTGATATACCTTATTTTAACATAACTTGGCAAAAAGCAAAACAAAAACAATTGATTCAAAAACATCAATGCTGTATGATAGGGTATAAGTAAGAACAAAAGGGGTCGTTATTTGAGCAGGCAATGGATGTTACAGGACAGCAGCCACTGGGTTGCTGAAAAAATGGAAGAACGGGGGCCGGAAAAAGGCAGCCTGTATAAGCCAGAGGCAAAGGGCCTGGTTATATTAAAGGTGCTCACAGGCCAATGCCAAATTCGGGCCGGAAACCGCTTTTTTGATTTAGGCGGCAGCCACCTGCTGTTAGTAGACAGGCAGCTTGAGGCCAGTGTTATAGCCGCTAGCGGTGACTTGGTTTTAGAAGTGGTTCACCTTAATTTACATGTAGGCCAAAAGCTGGGAGAAGGGCAGGAGGTGCTTCAAAGCAAATACCCTCCCTTTAAGGCGTATGTAGAGGATAAGCCCCAGCCGCTTTTGTTTAACGATACTTTTGCTCTGATTGCCCCTATGGTGGGCAACATCAAGGTTTTTTTCTCTGCCTTGGAGGGCGAAGACCGGGAAGGGCTGATTCACCTGTACCTTTGCTATTTGCTGATGGTTATCGTATCCGGCGGGCAGGAGGGGCAAGTATGCCTTCAAAGCCAAAACCCCTATGTACGAAAAGCTAAAAACTATATTGAAAAACACTATATGGCAAGCCTGTCGGTTCATGAAATTGCTGGGGCTGTAGGGGTTCACCCGGCCTATTTGCATAAGTTGTTTTTTGAGGAAACAGGCCTTAAAATTGGTCAATACATTTATAAAAAGCGCATGGAGTATGTAAAATTTCTTTTAATTCATACAGAATTTTCTATGGATAAAATTGCCGGGCTAACGGGCTTTTCTACTGCTGCCTATTTGTCCCGGGCTTTTAAAAAGCAGGAGGGGATGGCCCCAAGCACCTTTAGAAACAGGCGAAACATCACTTGTTTTTATGAAAAATTTGAGTCCTTTAGGCAGGGGGAAAGCCGATGAGTCAAGAACTTTTTTCAGAAGACCTGCTAAAGAACCACCTTGAACCTGTGATTTATGGCTATTATGACAGGGCCGACATGCAGGGAACGACTTCGCCCCAGGGTTGGCACCGGCATAAAGTGTATGAAATTATGTATGTAAACCGGGGCAAGGCCCAAATTTGGGTCGAGGAAGGGAAAATGACCTTGCACAACCATCAATTTATGCTTTTAAATGCCAGGGCCTGGCATCGGCTTTCTTTAGAGGGGAAAAACTTCTCTATGATCAACATCGAGTTTGGTTTTCGCCCTGCAGCCCCAGGGGGTCTTAGTCTAAAGAGGTTGACAGAAAAAAGCCAAGGGATGAAAAAATTTACTGCCTCCCCAGAACCCTTTTTAATTTTAAATGACCCGGACGAGAGTATTTTATCCCTATTAAAGCAAACTGTGGCATTGGCTGACAGCAAACACCCCTATAGCCAAGCCCTAACGACCACCTTAACGGGCATGCTGCTGATCCTTTTGGCCAAGGGCTATGAAGAGGAAAAAATAAATGAAAAACAAAGGGTGTTTAACCCGGTTTTAAACGAGGCCATCGGGCAGATTCAAAGAGGATACGAAAAAGACCTAAGCCTTGCTAGCCTGGCTCAGGCGCAAAAGGTACATCCCCGTTATTTGTCGGCTTTGTTTAAAGAATATTTGGGCCTTAGCCCCGCGGCTTATCTATGCCAGGTAAGGCTTAAAAAAGCAGAAGAGCTCCTTTTATCCTGCCCGGATTCGGTTATGGATATTGGCACCCGTGTAGGCTTTAATAGCCAGCAGTATTTTATTAAATGCTTTAAAAGCCGTTATGGCTTTACCCCCGGGGCCTGTCGCAAAAAAACCTAAGGCACCCCCGCTTGGAATTAGGTTTGCCTGCCGTTTTTTTATAGGAGTCCTAAAAAGGAAAAAGCCCTGGAATCATTCCAAGGCTTTTTGTTTTTTTAATCTACTGTAAAGGGTAGCAGTGCAATAATCCTTGCCCGTTTAATGGC
>CAYFQH010000084.1:0-5651 GCA_964345215.1 uncultured Oscillospiraceae bacterium
AGGGCAATTTTATTGCCCTTTTCTTTGCAGGCCCATGTAACCTGTGATATAATTGTTTATTATCACTTCCATCGATTTTGATTGATTCCCACACAAGGAGGCCACCACCATGCAAACCCAGCCCAGCCCAGCCCAACCGAAAAAGAAGGTTATTTTTTCCGGCATCCAGCCCTCGGGTACTTTAACCATTGGCAACTACATCGGCGCTTTGCGCAACTTTCCTACCTATCAAGAGGAGCATGATGCCATTTACTGCGTAGTCGATCTGCATGCCATTACCGTGCGCCAAGACCCGGCCTCCCTTCGCAAACGCTGCCTCCAGCTAATGGCCGTATACATCGCCAGCGGCTTAGACCCTGAAAAATGTTTAATTTACTGCCAAAGCCATGTTAGCAGCCATGCAGAACTGGGTTGGATTTTAGACTGCTTTACCTACATGGGTGAGCTGTCCAGGATGACTCAGTTTAAAGATAAATCGGCAAAAAACGAAAACAATTTAAACGCAGGGCTTTTTACCTACCCTGCCTTGATGGCAGCAGATATTTTGCTGTACCAAACGGATTTGGTGCCCATAGGCGAAGATCAAAAGCAGCACCTGGAGTTGGCCCGGGATTTAGCCCAGCGCTTTAACAACATCTACGGCGATGTATTTACCATTCCCCAAGGCTACACCCCCAAGGTGGGGGCCAGAATTCGTTCGCTGCAAGACCCGACCCGGAAAATGTCCAAATCCGACCCGGAGGAGGCTTATATTTCCCTCCTTGACCCGCCGGATTTAATTCGCAAAAAAATTCGCCGCAGTGTAACCGACAGCGGCAGTGATATTCGCTTTGACATGGAAGAAAAGCCGGGGGTTTCAAACCTGCTGAGCATTTATGCCACCCTTACAGGCGCGAGCATTGAAAGTGCCATTGACCAGCTGCAAGGCAAAGGCTACGGCGCCTTAAAAGATTTGACCAGCGATGCGGTGATTCAAACTTTGACCCCCTTTCAGGAAACCTACCACCGGCTGATTAAAGAAAAAGGCTATTTGGAAACCATTATGAAAGACCATAGCGAAAAGGCCTACGCCCGGTCGCTCAAGGTGCTGCGCAAGGTACAAAAAAAGGTGGGCCTGGCCCCCCGGTAAAAAAGGGGGTATAAAAGGCTGCAGGGCATTTTAGTCTGCCTGAACACCTTTGGCAATGAAACGTGCCCGCTGCAAAAAATATGAATTTCGCCCCTTTAAACCTTGACAAGGGGCAAATATTATAATACTATATTGGATGCTGTTGATAGACTCCGTTAGCCCCGGAACTATCATGCTAAAAGGCGTGCGACCATCACACCTTTATAAAAATAAAACATGATTAAAATCAAGGAGGGGTTCCTTTTGAAAACGTTTGTACCCAAGGCGCACGAAGTTGAGCGCAAATGGTACGTCGTTGATGCGCAAAACATGGTTTTAGGGCGCTTAGCCAGCCAGGTTGCCAGCATTTTGCGGGGCAAGCATAAACCCATTTTCGACCCATCTGTAGATACCGGGGATTATGTCATCATCGTCAACGCCGACAAAGTTAGATTAACCGGTCACAAGTTAGACCAAAAAATATATTACCACCACAGCGGCTATGTAGGCGGTTTAAAGAAAACAAAATACCGCGACTTAATGGCCAAGAAACCTGAGTTTGCCGTAAGGCGCTCTGTTACGGGCATGCTGCCCAAGAACGTTCTTGGCAGAAAAATGGGCAAAAAACTTTTTGTTTATGCCGGCCCTGACCACCAGCACCAGGCACAACTGCCCCAAGTGCTGGAACTAAAATAACGGAGGGAGTGAATTTCAATGGCTCAAAACAATATACATGCAGTTGGTCGTCGTAAAAAGGCCGTTGCCCGCGTTCGTTTAGTTCCCGGTGAAGGCAATATTGTAATCAACAAGCGTGACATCAACGATTATTTTGGTTTAGAAACCTTAAAAATGACCGTGCGCCAGCCCCTGGTATTAACCAACAGCGGCAGCGAGTTTGACGTTTTGGTTAACGTACACGGCGGCGGCTACACCGGCCAAGCCGGTGCCATTCGCCACGGAATTAGCCGGGCCCTTGTAAAGGCCAACCCGCAACTGCGCCCGGAAATTAAAAAAGCCGGTTTCTTAACCCGGGATCCAAGAATGAAAGAGCGTAAAAAATACGGTCTTAAAGGCGCTCGTCGTGCACCTCAGTTCTCCAAGCGCTAATTTTTCCTTATTTCTAAGGAACAAAAGCGGAACGCTTTTACCGCACAACAATTATTTTTATGGGGATAAAAATACGGCCGCGGTAAAATATGTAAACATCTGTCCCCTTTTGCTTCCATAAAAAGAAAATATTAAAAGCCACCCGCTCATTCGCCGGTGGCTTTTAATGTTTCTTGGTTTTTCACGGTGATTTTGCTTTTTCCTTTTTTTCATGGGCTCTTTTTTGCCCTTTACTCCTTTTTTCGGTTTCTCCCTCTTCCTTGCAGGGCCCGGCTCCTTTTGGTACAATAAAACCATCCCCTTGGAGGGTTCAACCCGCCAAAAAATTAAACCTTAAAGGAGGAGCGGGCACCTGGAACCTTTGCGCACTTATTGCCCCCAGGCAACCTTTTTAATTCTGCCGATGTACGCTCTCATCCCCATTTCATCCTCTATTGGGTATGTAAAAGCAGCATGCCTTGCCACCTTTAATGCAACATCATGAAATAAATCACTCATTACCTCCATGGCTGCCCATATTTGGCTTGCCTGGCTGTTTGGATAGGTAGCGCAGTAGCGCAGGTATAGATCTTCACAGAGATACTGTTTGTAGTACTTGCCCATCTTGCCTGTTGAAATTTTAAAATTATTTTCCGAGCCAATATACCAATCAATCATGTCGTGCAGTTCCGGCCGAACCACCTGGCAATACATCCCCATAGCATAAGGCAGCTCATCCCGGGCAAGGCCTTTGGCTATATTTTGCATACACCACCAAAAATGATTGCAGCAGGATGAAAAATGCAGCTCGCAAGGCGGTTTTACCCAATAGTCCTTATCACTGGCTTTTGGGAACAGCGGCAAGAGCCCATCTTTGTCCAACAGGATCACATTCAAAGAGTCTTTGCCCATGAGCTCCAATTTTTCAAGAGGAATCAAGGTTAAGTCAATCCGGTTCCCGTCTTTTAAAAGCATCATCCAGGTAAAATGCCCTTTGCCGCTGGGGCTGCGCATTGCTTCAGGCATTTGAAGCATCAGCCCTTCGCCAAAAACGTCTATCCATCTTAGGTTAGCCCTAAAACCGTCCATATCTGTTACCAGATATATCACATCGTAATCCTGGTACGCATCTTTAGGTATTTGGGGGTTGGCTCTGGAACCGTTTAATACAACGGCCCGCACCCGTTCATCCCCCGTTGCAACACCAAGAATCAAATCGAACATTTCTTTTTCATTTCGCAAAGTCATTCCCTCCCTGTACCCTTCTTTTCGTTAAAGGGCTTTTAAGCGGCTTTGGGCCTACGATTGATAAAAGACATCAGCTTTTGGCATTTTACAATCCTGTTATGTTGTTCTGTGCCCATTATTTCACAATTTCCCTTTCTTCACAAGCTTTACCCACCGCCTTTAATAAAACACACAACTTTTATGGATAAGGAGAACACCATGAACAGCCTCATTCATTCCTTTGCCAAAACCATTCGCCAAAGCCGTTACCTGGTTTTTTTTGGCGGGGCGGGGGTTTCCACCCCTTCGGGCATTCCTGATTTCAGAAGCGCCAAGGGCCTGTACAGCCAGCGGCTGCACAGGCAGTTTACGCCGGAGCAGCTAATCTCCCACACCTTTTATGCATCCTATCCCCAAGCGTTTTTTGCCTTTTACAAAAAAAACCTGGTGTATCCAAATGCCCTGCCTAACAGCTGCCACCTGGCCCTGGCCAGGCTTGAAGAAAAAGGCTTTTGCAAAAGTGTTGTTACCCAAAACATCGACAGCCTGCACCAAATGGCCGGCAGCAAAAACGTTCTGGAACTTCACGGCAGCGTAAAGCGCAATTACTGTGAAAACTGCCGGGCTTTTTACGATGAAAAGGCTGTTTTGCAGGCGGCAGATGTGCCTTACTGCCAAACATGCGGCGGCCGGGTGAAACCCGATGTGGTTTTATATGAAGAGCCTTTAGACCAAGAGGTGTTGGTGGCGGCCGTTAGCGAAATTAGCCGGGCCGATACCCTGGTGGTCGGGGGCACCTCCCTGGTGGTCAATCCCGCCGCCTCTCTCATTCAATTTTTTAAAGGCGGCTCTTTGGTGGTCATCAACAAAACCATCACCCCTGCAGATCAAAAAGCCACCCTGGTTATTCGCCAAGACATTGCCGAAGTATTTTCTCAGACCATGGAACTTCTAGCTCTGTGAGGATTTTTTGTTTTTTCAAGCCCTTTTTCTTTCCCGGTCAACTTCTCCTCTTCATTGACAAACCCTTTAAACCCATATACAATAGGAAGGCAACTTTAACCCTTAAAGGATGTTTCTATTGAAAAAAAGAGACTTTGCTGTCATTGGAATTATTTTACTTGGAGCCATCGCTTTAATCGTTTTTCTGCGCCCTTCCATGCTGGGCTTAAGTCCGGTTCCAGGGGAAGACCAGGCCCTTTTGCAACAGGGGCAAGAAGAAGGGAAAGCAGAAAATCAAGCTTTTCCAAATGCCCTGGCTTTTTTACAAATTACTGTTGGCCAAAGCCACTATGCCCCCTATCCTTTAGTTGGGGAGGGGGCGTTGACCCTTACCCAAAAAGACGGGCAGGAAAACGTCATTCACTATACCCCCACCAGCTTTTACATGCACGCCTCCACCTGCGAAGGGCAAGACTGCATCGCTCAGGGGGAGGTTACTTTTGAAAACATCTCTTCCAGGCCCTTTTTTAACAGTGTTATCTGTTTGCCCAACCAAGTTTCTGTCGCCTTAATCACCCCCCAGGAAGCAAAAGTGAATTGGGAGCAATACTATGGCATCCAGTAAAGCAAATTTTTCCTACCAGCGCACCCAAAAGCTTACCCTATTGGCGATGCTGTTAAGCCTGGCGCTGATTTTAGGCTATATAGAACACTTGGTGCCCATTATTACTACGGTGCCCGGGGTAAAGCTGGGCCTGTCTAACATTGTACTGCTGATCTGTTTATATGCCATCGGAGCCAAAGAAACCATTGCCTTAATGCTGTTAAAGGTGCTCTTATCGGCTTTTTTATTTTCAGGCTTTTCCATGATGCTCTACGCCCTGGCGGGGGGCATTTTAAGCGTTTTGGCCATGCTCTTGGGCCGCTATATGCTCAAGCTGAGCCTTATTGGCACCAGTGTATTAGGCGGCGTATTTCATAATATTGGGCAAATTTTACTTGCCATTCTCGTTTTAAACCAGCCCCTATTGCTGTACTATATGGGCATTTTAATGATTGTGGGCACTGTCACAGGGCTTTTGACCGGCCTGGTGGCCCAGCTGGTTTTAAAACATGTAAAGGTGTTTACAAAAAAGTTCGCCCGCTGAGTTTTTGTTTTGAGGCTCATAAAAAGCAAAGCCCCCGTCTTTTATGATAAAGGCGGGGGTTTTGTGTAAGGGCAGGCAAACTGCTGCCTCAGGGTGCCTAACAAGTCGACACCCTCCCAATAAAATGAAATTCATTTTAT
>CAYFQH010000085.1:0-5411 GCA_964345215.1 uncultured Oscillospiraceae bacterium
ATGCCGCTGCTTAGGTAGCGGCATTTTCTTTTTCTAATTTGCATGATAAAATGAGAGAAAGGAGGAGATAAAGGATGTTTGAACAGATTAAAAAAGCTTTTAAAAACAGAGGTTTTGGCGTAGAAACTTTTGCCACAGTGGCCCAGGCCAAGGAATATGTGCTTTCAGCCATTGAAAAAAACGAGATAGTAGGTGTTGGCGGCAGCACCACGGTTACCCAAATGGGGCTGCGGGAGGCCTTGCGCGAGCGGGGCAATCAGGTACTTTATCATAGCGAGGTACCCGAGGAGGAACGCAAACCCATTTTTACCCAAATTATGAATGCCGACAGCTACCTTTGCTCGGCTAACGCCATATCGGAAGATGGGCGCTTGTGGATGATTGACGGAACAGGCAACCGGTTATCGGCCGTGTGCTGCGGTCCGGAAAAAGTTTTTTTTATTTGCGGTAAAAACAAACTGGTTCAAGGGGGAGAAGAAGAAGCTAGAGTACGGATGAAGCATTTTTCAAACCCCTTAAACTGCAAGCGCCTTAACCTATCAACCCCTTGCGCCAAGCAGGGCAAATGCCCTTATCCTGCTGGTGTTTATGGACCCAACTGCCTTTGTACGTTTACCATGGAAATAGGGAAGGTGCCTAAAAGGCGAACCTTTACCATTATTTTAACGGAGGAAGAAATAGGTTATTAATAAAATTAAAGAGTAGAGGCAAAGGGATACAAGCTGAAATGCTTGCCCCTTAGAGGATAAACGGCTATGTGTGTAGTGCCAAGTAAGGGAGAAACAGCCTTGTTCCCGAGGCCAGCCTGATTCAAAACGGCTTGAGGGCAAAAGAAAGGATAAGGGTTTTTTTGACCGCCCAGCGAAAGCACTTTAGCTATAAAAACTGCGGCGCAGTGGTGAATATACACAACAAAAGGTGCAGCCACTGCAAAACAGGCTTATAGTAAAACCACCTTGACATTGATTGGGCAAGATGGTTTGTGCAAGACGGGATGGCTTTAATCATAGGTAAAAGCTCTCTTAAGGCAACTTGTTTAGTAAAGCAAACTGAAAAATACTGCTTTAGCGCACAAAAATATTTTCATGAAACAAGATTTTAGCTACCGCAAGGGATAAATCACTGCTTTGAAAGTTACATAGGCAGTTCCACTGAAGGGGCAGATCACTTTCGTGGTAGTTGTTCCAAATGTCACTTTTCAAGGTGAACAGGTAGCGAAAATCGAAATGAAGGTGAGCGCCTTCGCCCTTTTTAGGATTGGCTTCGATTTTGTGGGTGGCAATATCAAAAGGGTAAGGGTGTAGCTTATGCCAGGGATGTAAAACCACATCATAATGGGTTTCTTCTTTTATTTCCCGCATGGCCGCTTCCAGAGTTGACTCATTTTGCTCAATATGGCCGCCGGGCTGTATCCAACGCTTAAAAACAGGATGTTCTACCAACAAAAGCTGGCTTTTGTTAATTACAAGCCCGCTGGCAGTAATATGGCCTGTGGAATTTTTACGGTTAAATAAATTTGCCTGCTCGGGAGTGATGTCTATAAAGGCTTCTAAAGCGCTTAAATCCTCGTTTGAAAAATAGCTTTGATAGGCCCTAATCACTTTTTTTACAGGCTGGGCCGTAATTGCGTTTATCATTTTATTTGTCGTTTCTTTTATGGTGGTCATAGCAATCAGCTCCTTCATTAAACCACTTGAATAAAAACTCATTCTTCTATCATATATCCAAAAAAGAGCCCTTCTGAAACATCAGGAAGGCTCTTACGGGTATTATTTTCGATTGCCGGACTTGCTGCGCAGGTTATGGTCTAAAATACGCTTGCGCATTCTAAGGTTTTGTGGGGTTACTTCTACCAGCTCATCATCGTTAATAAATTCAAGGCACTCTTCCAACGTAAGGGGATGAATGGAAACCAGCTTCATGCTATCCTCGGCAGCGGCAGAGTTACGGATGTTGGTCATGGCCTTTTTTTTGCATACGTTTACCACCAACTCCATTGGGTGGGCGTTTTGGCCGCAAATCATACCCGCATATACCTGGGTGGCTGGGCCGATAAAAAGGGTACCTCGCTCTTGGGCGTAAAACAGCCCATAGGGTGTGGCCTCGCCGGTTTCAAAGCAAACCATAGAGCCGAAATTTCGCTGGGGAATATCCCCTTTTACAGGCTCATAGCCTTCAAATACGGCAGACATAATGCCTTCGCCATGGGTATCGGTCATAAACTCCGAGCGGTAGCCAAACAGGCCTCTGGCCGGAACTAAAAACTCAAGGCGCACCCGGTCGCTGCCGGTCATGGCTTCCATAATGCCCCGGCGACGGCCGATTTTTTCAATCACAGCCCCGGCGTAAGCGTGGGGCACGTCCACCACCATCCGCTCCATAGGTTCGTAGCGCTTGCCGTCAATTTCCTGGTAAATAACCTGGGGTTTGCTCACTTGAAACTCATAGCCCTGGCGGCGCATATTTTCAATTAAAACAGAAAGGTGCAGCTCTCCCCGGCCCCATACTTCAAACTTATCGGGGCTGTCTGTTTCCTTCACCCGAAGAGAAACGTCGGTTTGCAGCTCTTTTTCAAGACGAGCCCGAAGATGACGGCTGGTTACATAGGTTCCCTCTTTGCCGGCAAATGGGCTGTCGTTAACAGAGAAGGTCATGGTTACGGTGGGCTCGCTGATGCGCACAAAGGGCAAAGGCTCAATGGCCGACGGGTCACACACCGTATCGCCGATGGAGAGCTTTTCAATACCGCTTAAGGCTACAATGTCGCCCATGCTAATTTCATGGGTAGGCACCCGCTGTAGACCGTCGTAGCAAAACAGGCCACTCAAGCGCATGAGCTGGCTTACAAAGCCCGTTTCTTTATTGGCGTAGGCTACGGTCATACCCTCTTTTAAGGTACCCCGGCTAATACGGCCAATGCCAATACGGCCCACATAGTCGTTATAGTCGATGGTAGAGATCAGCACCTGGGCAGGGCCTTCCATATCCCCCTGGGGGGCTGGAATATACTTTAAAATAGCGTCGAACAGGGGAGATAAGTCACTGCCTTCCTGGGCTGGGTCTAAGGTGGCGGTACCCTGCTTACCGGAAACGTATAGGATCGGGTTTTCAAGGGTGTTAGGGTCGGCTTCCAAATCGATGAGTAAATCAAGGAGCTCTTCTACCACTTCTTCATTGCGGGCATCGGGCCGGTCTACCTTGTTGATGACCAAAAGCACCTTCAAATCCAGTTCCAAAGCTTTTTTCAATACAAAACGGGTTTGAGGCATGGGGCCTTCAAAGCTGTCTACCAGCAGCAACACCCCATCCACCATCTTGAGCACCCGTTCTACTTCGCCGCTAAAATCAGCGTGACCAGGAGTATCTACAATGTTAATGCGGGTATCTTGGTAATGCACAGCGGTGTTTTTACTTAAAATGGTAATGCCCCGCTCCCGCTCTAAGTCATTACTGTCCATCACCCGGTCGGCTACCTGTTGGTTTGCCCGGTATACCCCCCCTTGTTTAAGCATTTGATCTACTAGGGTGGTTTTGCCGTGGTCAACGTGGGCAATAATGGCAATGTTGCGTATATCGTTACGAATCATCAAAAAATCCTTTCAAATGAGTTTATATTCTATTAGGTTTGCAGGGTTGATTATTGAAAAATATCGGCATTTACCCGCTTGGCCGTGTCGGTTAGTTGTAAACCTTCATTATTCTCTTGGGCTAGGCGGATGCTCCATTCGTTTTCAAAAAAAAGCACATCACGGCCGGCAGAGTCTGCTGCCCTGGCACTGGAAGAGGTGAGCCGCAGCTTACCGACTGCCACAGGGGAGGAGCGGACCCAGCGCACAAAACGGTAAGGCAGGTGTTCTACAATAATTTGGGCCCCGTATTCGCCCTTTAAGCGGTATTCCAGCACTTCAAACTGCAATACCCCAACAACACCTACTAAAAAGTCTTCCCGGCCTGTTTCAGTGCGGATAAAGGTTTGAATGGCCCCTTCTTCGCTTAATTGGGAAATGCCTTTAACAAATTGCTTGCGTTTCATGCTGTCCTGAGGGCGCACCCGGGCAAAGTGCTCGGGGGCAAAAAGGGGAATGCTCTCAAAATGAAGCTTTTTGCCGCTGGACAAGGTATCGCCCAGGTGAAAAAGACCCGGGTCAAACAGGCCAATAATATCCCCAGGGTAAGCCACTTCTACGCTCTCCCGCTCGTCGGCCATAAACTGCTGGGGCTGCTTTAGGGTTATACTTTTATCGGAATCACTGTGCCAAACGGTCATGCCTTTTTTAAACACACCGCTGACCACCCGCATAAAGGCCAGCCGGTCTCGGTGAGCCGGGTTCATGTTGGCCTGAATTTTAAAAATAAAGCCAGAGAAAAAATCTTCACTAGGCTTGATAAAGCCCATATCGCTCTCTCGCCCTAAGGGAGGCTTGGTGAATTTCAAAAACCGCTCCAAAAAGGGTTCAACCCCGAAATTGGTTACGGCAGAGCCGAAGAACAGAGGGGTGAGCTGCCCTATCTGAATGGCATCAAGATCAAAAGGGTCGCCGGCCACGTCTAAAAGCTCCACCTCTTCTTTCAAACGGCTGATATAGTGGCCTGCCAACACTGACGGCAGCTTTTCATCTTTAAGACCGATAGATTCGACTTCCACCCGGTTTTTACCGTGATTACCCCCATGATACAATTCAATCATACCATTATCCCGGTGGTACACCCCTTGAAAGTTTCCATCCACGCCAATGGGCCAGTTAATAGGACAGGAACGGATGCCCAGGACCTGCTCCAGCTCTTCCATCAGTTCAAAGGGATCTTTACTGGCTCGGTCCATTTTATTAACAAATGTAAAAATAGGAATGTTTCGCATGCGGCAAACTTTAAATAATTTAATGGTTTGCTCTTCCACCCCTTTGGCTGCATCAATAAGCATCACTGCTGCATCCGCTGCAACCAACACCCGATAGGTATCCTCACTAAAGTCCTGATGGCCGGGGGTATCTAAAATATTAATGTGGTAACCGTTAAATTCAAACTGCATAGCACTGGAAGTAACAGAAATGCCCCGCTGTTTTTCAATTTCCATCCAGTCGGAGGTGGCGTGGCGCTCGGCCTTCCTGGCTTTTACGCTACCAGCCTGGCGAATGGCTCCGCCGTAGAGCAAAAGCTTTTCGGTAAGGGTGGTTTTTCCCGCGTCAGGGTGCGAAATAATGGCAAAGGTACGCCTTTTTTCCACCTGTTTTTTTAGCTGGCTGGCGCTTGGTTGTGCTGACATAAAGTCCCTCCTTGGTTCATTGCAGTGCAACTTAACATTTTACCCTTATACAAGTTAATTGTCAATAAAATGGCCCCTTTAGAGGGAAAAAATATTGTACGGGCGTCAAACATAGGTGACGTAAAAGGGAGAAAAAAAGGAATGATTG
>CAYFQH010000086.1:0-5336 GCA_964345215.1 uncultured Oscillospiraceae bacterium
CGGCAAGACGCCTTCATATAAAATCGAGACCCAGCGACATGCGCGGTGGGTCTCGGCGATTTTCTTAGGAAAATCGCTACTCTACGGATTCCTCTGCCCGTGAACCCAAGGGTGAACAAGAGGAATCTGCAAGTCCAATAAAATGAATTTCATTTTATTGGGAGGGTGTCGACTTTATCGACACCCTGGGCCATTGGTATGAAAGCCAATGGCTTTTAATATGCAAAGGCATTTGTCTTGCCTTTTAATCTCTATGCCAAAGAAACTATTTAAGGCCTCAGTAAGCCCGCCTAGAGATGTAAATTATAGAGTTGTTTATAGACTTTATGGTGCTAAAAGTGTAATATAAATACGATGGAAGTTTTTTCCATAGGAAATACCATGCAAAGCGAAGGTTGATAAAAAGGCAGGCTTTTGTAGAGAACCAGGAAAAAGCACAGGAATAACCCCGCTGTTTCGAGGATTTTTGACGATATTTCACGTAAAAAAGAGCTGCCTTTTGATTATACCCCCTGTGCGGTGTTGCCCATACATTTCCTTTGGTTATTGGAGGAGCTTATGAACGAAATACGCTTAAAAAAAATGGTAGCCCTGGTACTCACCTTTTGCCTGCTTTGTGCTTTGGTGACCCCCAACCTTGTTTTTGCCGGGGAAATTGATTTTATTGACGATGTAAAAGATCATTTGGACGAAGAGGATTTGGCCCAATGGGAAGGCTGGGAAGCAGAGGATGCACAAAAAGGCACCTCCTCCCAAGAAGGCGAAAACCAACCGGAAGAGGAGGTTTTGGACACATCCCTCCTTGATCCGGCCCTTGCTGCCCAACTTGATAACATTGATGAGAGTGCCATGGCCCACATTGACCTGTCGACCCTTAATACAAATGAAAACCTGCCCGATACCTATTATAACATCCTTATTTTAGGCCTGGATGCCCGCAGGGATACCATGGAGGATGCCCTGTCTGACGTGGTGATGATTTGCTCCATCCACAAGCAAACAGGGGAAATAAAACTAACCTCCATTGCCAGGGACACAGCGGTGGTGGTACCCGGCTATAAAAACCCCTACCGCATAAACGTGGCCTATAAATACGGCTGGACCCAAGACCCCCAGGACGGAGGGCCAAAGCTGGCCATGCGTACGGTAAACCTTAATTTTCAAATGAACATTGAACACTTTGTGGCTATTAACTTCTTTGGTCTGGCCGCCATTATCGACAGCCTGGGCGGCATTGATATTGAGTTGACCAAGGCGGAAGCCAACCGAATTAATTACGAACTTCGAAAAGAACCCCTGGATAAAGTAAAGCGTGAAAAAGTGCAAGGCACCGCAGGGGTGCATCATTTAGACGGCATGCAGGCTGTGACCTATGCCCGGATTCGAAAAATTGACAACGACTTTGAGCGCACTGCCCGCCAGCGGAATTTGATTCATGCGCTGATGAAAAAAATACTCAGCGATATGAGCCTGGAAACCTTTTTAAACACCGTGTCGGCCATGCTGCCCTACGTGTATACCAATATTTCCACAATAGAAATGATGACCTTGGCCATGGCTGTTTTAGGCTCTGAAAACTTTGCCGGGGGTAATACGGAGGGGAAACTGATGGAACAGTTCCGCATCCCCATAGACCAAACCTACAGCTATAAGGATGTGGCCGGCTCCAGCGTCATCTCCATGGGCCCAAACAGCCTTGAAAAAAACATTACCGCCTTACACGAGTTTATTTACGGGCAAAGCTATTATGAGAAATAGATTAAAAATCGCCTTTTGGGCCTTTGACCCCTTTTAGGCAAAAAGAAAATATGGTATGCTAAACTTGTTGTTATGTTTGGCATTTTAAAACATTCTTGCTGCCAAACCGGTAAACAGGGATGTTTTTTTATTGCTGACAAGGAGGGATGAAATGGCACAGAAAAAAGATTATTTTTCCACTAAAAAGCAAGCGGGCAAAACAAAAGCTTTGATTGTATTTATAGGTGTTTTCGTTTTTATCTATGCTCTTTTATTCCCCTTATACCGGCCGCTGGATTACTTCATCTGCCTTATGATTACAGGGCTGGCCGCTTTTTTATTCAACTGGTTTTTGTCCGGCAGGTTCGCCGGGCCAAAACCCAGCCCCACGCCCCAGTGGGCCCAACCCAGCAGCAACCCTACCTTAGATGCCTTTATAGAAGATTCCAAGGTGCTGTTAATGGATTTATCCCTTGAAAGCGAGCGGATCGCCGACGGTGAAATTACTGCCAAAACGCAAGAACTGCTGGCCGTATTAAGACAAATTTTTTCAACCATTCAGACCCAGCCTGAAAAACTGCCCCAAATTCGTAAGTTTATGAACTATTACCTGCCCACAGCGGCGGACCTTTTGCGTAAATACCGTACCCTCTTAGCCCAACAAAAAGACCCGGTCATTTTATCCCAAAGCCGCGCTCAGGTGCTGCAGGCCTTGGATTTAATTGTGCCTGCCTGCGAAAAGCAGTTGCGCGCCCTGTACCATAACGAAATATTGGATATGAAGGTAGATGTTGAAGTGCTTGAAAAAATGCTCAAACGAGATGGGCTGATTCAAACGGACTTTGTCATTACCACCCCGCCCCAGGAATAAAACACACAGGAGGAAGCCCATATGGAAGATAAAAATATGGATGTAACCACCCCCCAGGTACCCACACTGGAGTTGGAAAAAAACAACGTGCCCCTGCCCAACTTGCAGCTTGAAGCAGCTGAAGTGGATTTAAAAAACATTGCCAGAGAGCTGGACTTGAAAAAAGAAAACGGAGCAAAATTAAGCAGCGCCGACCTGAGCGAAAAAGAGCGCAGAAGCATTGCCGCTTTTAAAAGCAAAATTGATGTTACAAACCCGGATCACGTTCTGCTCTACGGTGCTGAACCTCAAAAAAAGATTGCTGAATTTTCCGATCAGGCCCTAAACTCGGTAAAAACTAACGACACCGGTGTTATTGGCGATATGTTAAGCCAGCTGGTGGTGGAACTAAAAGGCTTTGATGCCTCTACCGAAGAACCTAAGGGGCTTAAAAAACTTTTCCGCAAGGCTACCACTCAAATTGAAACGGTAAAAGCCCAATACGACACAGTAGAAGGAAACGTGGCCAGCATTGCCAACAACCTGGAGAACTTTCAAGTGCAGCTTTTAAAAGACGTATCGACCCTTGAGCACCTGTACGATATTAACATATCCTACTTTAAAGAGCTGACCCTATATATTATTGCCGGGGAAGAAAAGCTTGATGAAGTGCGCTGGAATGATTTAAAAACCCTGCAGGATAAAGCTACGGCCAGCGGCGATGCCATGGATGCCCAAAAAGCCAACGACCTGGCCGCTGCCTGCGACCGCTTTGAAAAAAAGATACACGATTTAAAACTAACTCGCCAGGTTTCCATGCAAATGGCCCCACAAATTCGCCTGCTGCAAAATAACGACAGCCTGCTGGTAGAGCGAATTCAAAGCACCTTAAGCAACACCCTGCCCCTTTGGAAAAGCCAAATGGTGCTAGCCCTGGGCCTGCACAACAGCCAAACAGCTTTAAAGGCTCAAATGGCCGTTTCCGACATGACCAACGAACTGCTTAAAAAGAATGCGGAAACCTTAAAAATGGGCACTGTTGAAACGGCAAAAGAAGCAGAACGAGGCATTATTGATATTGAAACCCTGGTGCAAACCAATCAATCTCTCATTGATACCATTGATGAGGTAATCCGCATTCAACAAGAAGGCCAGCAACAGCGCCTGGCTGCCGAGGCCTCCCTGATGGAAATGGAGAACACCTTAAAACAAAAATTATTAAATTTTAAAGCCTAAGTAAATACTCCACAAAAGATGGGCCGATGAAAGAACAAGGGATTGTTGTAGAAAACAAGGAAAAAGCCCAGAAGCAGCCTCGCTATTTCAAAGCTTTTTGAGGATGGGTTACATAAAAAGGACTACTCTTCCATTTTTTCCAACTTGTGTGGTGTTAACCTAAAGGCCCTTGGCCAGGCAGTCTCTTGTACCACCTTGCCCATTGCCTAGTCTTTACGCCTTAAGCCATTTATGGGCAAAACGCCCCAAAGGAGAAACTGATGAAAAAAAGCCAACGCCTCAGCCTTGCCATTTGTATAGTGGTTAGCCTTGTGTTCTTATGCGCCGGTCTCTTCATAGGTTCCTACAAGGGGTGGAAGAGCGAGTACCAGGCTCTTCATGATATTTTGGCCGAGGGGGGCAGTGTGGAAGAGCTGCTCAGCTACCAAGGGGCCGATGCCAGCAACTTGCTGGTGGTGGCAAAGCGCCACCTGTCAAAGGGCATTGATGCTGTTAAAAACCTTGAACAAACCCGGGACGCTTTGGTCTACTCCTCTTCCCTTGATGCAAGGCATGAAGCTTACTTGAAGCTATCGGATCAGGTAAAGGAAATCGCTGTCCTTTTAAGCGCTTCAAACTCTTTTCAAAACAGCCCCCGGGATCAGGTTTACTTATCCACCCTTGAAAAAGACCTGGCCTACCTTGGGGCCTTATTACAAGCCTCGGGCTATAACCAGGCTGCCCAGGATTATAACCAGCGGATGAACGCCGCCGTAAGCGGAAAAATTGCCCGGCTGCTGGGCGTAAAACCGGCACCGGTATTTCGGTAGGAAGGAGGCAGCCTGTTGAAAAAAATAAAAGCCCTTACGTTGTTTTTGCTGGTGCTGTGCCTGAGCCTTCCCTCCTTGTCTCTGGCCCAGGGCTTATCCCAGGTTCGTTTTCTTGAAAAAGGCGGCCAAATAAACGACCATGCTAACATTCTATCTCTTCAAACCCTGCACCAGCTTCAAACCTACAGCCAAAGCCTTTTAAGCGAAAGCGATATTTGCTTGTGGCTTATTACCGTTCATTTTTTAGACGGGGTGGATATTCACACCTATACAGCCAGGTTGTTTGAATATTGGCAGCTGCCTGAAAATGCTTTTCTGGTTGTTTTGTCTGCCGGAGAGGATGCTTTTGCCTCCAAAGCCGGGGAGGATGTTCTCTCCCTTTTACCAAAGGAAACCCAGCAGCGGCTCTTTAGTGCCTATTTGGAAAAACCTTTTATCAATTTAGAGTATGACTTAGCTATTTCTAACTACATTGGCGGCTTGTCGGCTTATCTAAAAAAACAGCTGTCTTTAAATCTTCCTGCCGTACGGTATCAAGCACCTGCGCCTACCCCCTTTCCTACCTCAGGCGCATCCCTTTTATGGCCCCAAGAGGATCTGAAAACAGCTCCAACAGAGGAAGAACGCCCTTCTTCCAGCCAGCCCAGCAAAATGAGCAGGGGGCAGGTTTTCTTTTTGGTCATTTTGCTTATTCTGATCTTTGG
>CAYFQH010000087.1:0-5321 GCA_964345215.1 uncultured Oscillospiraceae bacterium
ATACTCCAATTCCCACATACTTTCGCCAAACAAAAACCGCCTTGTTAGGCGGTTTTTGTTGTATTTCAATAGGTGATCCCCTTGTTCTCTTTATCCAAAAGTCTACATAAAATCCTTTATCATAAGATATTCCCCAATGCCTTCCCGCAAAGCATTGGGAATTAAACCAATGGTATAATAACCTTTTTTACTATAATATTGCTGGGCGGTTTCGTTAAAGTCGCTAACCAAAAGAGCCCCCTTGCCCGCTCCTTCCAAGCGCCCTATCTCTTCAAAAGCTTTTAATAAAAAACTGCCCACGCCGTTTTTTTGATAATCCCTATGGACCGACAAAAGAGCCAGGTAAGGATAAAGATTGCAAAAGCCCCAAGGAATCACCTTTATCATACCTACAATGATATTTTGATCTGTTACCGCCCCATAAAGCTGATTTTGTTCGGCCGCCTTTTTAATCATCCGACTCGCGGCCTCTGTATTTCCAAAATATCGCTCAAAGATTAAGCTTCCAACCATAGTTTGAACACAGGCAGGTACACTCTCTACCGTCATTTTTTTAAAGGTCAGCTTCATTTTACTTTACTCCTTTTAGCAAAAAATTTTCTATTGCTGCTTCTATTCTCATACAAATCTCTGTTTATTATACCAGCCGATGTGCAAAAGGCAAACTGATTCTCGTATAGGTTAACACCCCATCCCAGCCGGCAAAATGCCCTTTCATCTGAAAACATACCTATAAATCAAGTATATCCCGTTGTTTTATAAGTGGTTTTTTATAAATATTCATATCTAAAATCTTCCGCCTTTCTTTTATCATATCGGCCCTATAATTAATAAACAGTTTTCTATAATGTCTTTAATGTTTGATATGCTTGGTGTATAATATACAAAGGTATACTCTATATTTTTAAGGAGGAATGAATTCCATGAAAAAAAGGCTCACCCTGTTGCTGGCTCTGGTTCTTGCCTTCTCTCTCTTTAGCGGTTCTATGGTAATCGCTCAAGAAGAACAGGTGCTTAACATTCTGTTTCTTACACCCTTAACCCTGGACCTGAACGATACGAGAAACGCTTCTGAAATTCAGCTTTTAAGCCAGGTTGACGAAGGTCTGTTCCGCATATTTTCCGATGAAAACGGAAATGATGTGTTAGAGCCTGCCGGCTGCACATCCTACGATGTTTCTGAAGATAACTTGACCTATACCTTCCACTTGCGCGAACACTATTGGAATGACGGTGTGCAGGTAACAGCCCAGCAATATGTTGATTCCATTACCCGCCTGCTAGACGCAGAAGCTGCTTTTTCTTATATGTTTATGGCAGAAGATGTTAAAAACGCCACTGCTTATTACGATTATAACGCCCAATTGGTAGCCAAAGCCGAGGCGGAAAAAGTACAAAAAGAAAACCCCGATGCTCTCACCGATGCCCAAAAGGCCACTTTAGAAGCCGAAGCTCTGCCGGAAGTGAAGGCAGAGGACCTGGGGGTAAAAGCCCTGGATGATTTAACCCTTGAAATTACCTTGGAGCAAGTAACCCCCTATTTTGTAAAAAAACTTGCCAACGTATGTTTCTTCCCAATCCGCCTGGATTTAATTAACAGCGGAACCGATGGTTGGGAAACAGACTTTACCCAACACGCCTATAATGGCCCCTTTATTATTACCGAATGGATTAAAGAGCACAGCATGGTTTTAGAAAAAAACCCCACCTATTGGGATGCGGAAAACGTAAAGCTTGAAAAAGTAATGATGACACTGGTAGGCGAGCTGTCTACCCAAGCCCTTTTATTTAACCAGCAGCAGCTAGATGTGGTAGAAGCCAATAACGACTACCTAACCTCTTGGCTGGCCCAGGCTGAAAAAGGTGAAATTCAATACATTGCCAAAGCAAAGCCCAACGTAAGCTATGCTATTTTTAACCAGCACACCGGCGGCCTTTCCGGGCTGATGAACAATGCTAAAATTCGTTTGGCCCTGTCCCTTGCCCTTGACCGGGAGGAATTTTTAGATCTGGTGTATGGCCGCCATGAAGTGGCCTTCGGCCTTATTCCCCCGGGGCTAATGGTTGGCGATACGGAATTCCGTTCCGTTGTGGAACAACCTCTTCTTGCTAAAGCCGCCGAGTATGACAGCCCCGAAAAATTACAGGCCCTGTTCCAGGAAGGCCTGGCAGAAGAAGGCAAAGATACGGATTTATCTAAAATAAGCTTGGTATACCTCACCACTGGTGACAGCGTTCAGGAAAAAATGCAGCAGGAATATTACCAGCAAAAATGGCAGGAAGTGCTTGGCATTACCATTGAGCTGAATGTGGCTGCCGACCGGAGCCTGTTTGTAGACGAGCGAAACAATAATAAGTACGACTTATTAAACAACGGCTGGAACGGTGACTATTCCGACCCTATGACCTTCATTGAACTGTGGATTACAGACAGCGGCTATGCCCGTTTCTTCGGCGGCTACCATAACGAAGAATATGATACCCTCTTTGCCAGCTTAAAAGCCGAGACCGATGAAGCCAAACGCCTTGAAATTTATGCAGCCCTTGAAAAGAACCTGGTTGCAGACAACGCTGGCATGGCCCCATTATACTTTGCCGATGCACAGTTCTTTTTGCAAAACTATGTAAAGAATTTTAGTACACCCATGTTTGGGGCTCAGTACGAGTTCAGCCGGGCTTATATTGAAAAATAGTCCGTGTTAGGGCTTACAAACTCATTTTGAAACCAAAATTCTTTTATAATCAACTTTTCGAGGCCGCCCTTTTGCGTGGCGGCCTCCGTTTTTCTAAAAACATCCTGCAATTTAAATGCAAATCATCATCCTTCAAGGAGGAAGGGACATGCTAAAATACACCTGCCGCCGTTTTGTAGCCATGCTATTATCTCTTTTTATTATTGCTACAGCTACCTTTTTTCTGCTGGCCGCCGTTCCTGGTGATGCCCTTACATCAAGGGCCGAGCGTTTACCCGAAAAAACCCGTGAAGCTCTGTATCGTAAGTACGGGCTGGATAAACCCGTGCTTGAGCGGTATGTCATCACCATGAAAGGTCTTTTGGTAGGCGATTTTGGCGAGTCTATTATTTACCCGGGCGAAACTGTTCAATCCATCATTAAAGAAAAGCTGCCCATCTCGGCCCGCCTGGGCCTGCAGCAGCTGATTTTAGGTGTAAGCGTAGGCCTTATTTTAGGCATTATTGCCGCTATGAAAAAAGGCACCTGGGTGGATTATACCATTGTTGTTTTTTCAATACTCTTCATTTCAATCCCCCACCTTATTTTTGGTTTGTTGCTGCAAAAAATATTTGCCGGCACCCTGGGCTGGTTTCCCATTATTGGCTGGCCTAAGGAAAACATTTGGTTGGGGGGCTGGAAGTATACGATTTTACCCACCCTGGCCGGTTGCTTTGGCTACATTGCCAGCTATTCACGGCTGCTAAAAGCCTCCATGCTTGATGTAATGAACCAAGACTATATTTTGACCGCCGAATCCAAAGGCCTGTCTAAATGGCAAGTTATTCGCCGCCATGTGCTGCGCAACTCGTTTATACCTGTTTTAACCAACCTGCCCATGGCTGTTGCCATGTCTATCACCTCTTCCTTTTTTATTGAAAAAATCTTTGCCATTCCCGGTATTGGCATGTACTTTATCAACGCTGTTTCAGGCCGTGATTTGACCATTATTATGGGCCAAACCATTTTAATGGCTGCTTTATATATATTTGTTATTTTTATTACCGATATTTTATATACCCTGGTTGACCCCAGAATTCGCTTGCAAGGCACAGGCCGTTGAGGAAAGGGAGGATCAAAAATGGAATTAAACAGTAAAAGCTTTCGCCGTGTTGGCCACGAAGCGGCTCAAGCTGATCAAATTAGCCGAAAAACCCTTACTTATTGGCAGGATGCCTGGCGGCGCCTGCGTAAAAACCCTATTGCCGTAGCATCCATGATTGCCCTGGTTCTTATTTGCGTCATGGTAATCATTGGTCCGCATATCAGGGGGTACGATCTGGTTAAAATGGCACCGAAGCTTAAAAACCTGCCCCCGAGCAAGGAGTTCTGGTTCGGTACCGACAACATGGGCCGGGATTTATTTTCAAGGGTTTGGTACGGTGCCCGGGCTTCTATACTGGTGGCCCTTGTTTGCACCGCCATTCAAATTGCTGTAGGCTGCGCCTATGGCGGGGTTATGGCCTATTTTAGAGGCTGGGTTGACGAAGTTTTAATGCGGATTATTGAAGTCATCGATTCGGTTCCCTCCCTTTTGGTTACCATTTTAATTATGATTGTTTTAGGCAATTCTTTAGGAGCCCTGCTCGTGGCCATGTGCATTACCTCCTGGTGCCGTACTGCAAGGCAAATACGGGGCATGGTGATGCAGTTAAGAGAGGCTGAGTACGTTTTAGCCGCCGAAACCCTAGGCGCAGGCCCCTGGCGGATTATTTTACGCCATCTGTTGCCCAATTGCCTGTCTATTTTAATTTTAGAGGTGGCTTCCAGCATTCCCCGGTATATTTTTACCGAGGCCTCCCTATCCTTTATCGGCCTGGGTCTACAGCCCCCTAACACCAGCCTTGGTATTTTAATTTCCACCGGCCAAACCACCATGGATTTTTATCCCTTTCAACTGTTCTTCCCGGCCCTGGTTTTATGCTTAATTGTGCTGGCCTTTAACCTTTTAGGCGATGGCCTGCGAGATGCCCTGGACCCTAAACTGCGCCAGTAGTAAAGGAGAAGCAGATGAGAAAATTACTTGAAGTAAAAAACCTCCACGTGTCGTATTACACCTATGCTGGAGAAGTGCAGGCTGTACGGGGCATCCATTTTTACCTTGATGAGGGTGAGACCATTGCCATTGTGGGCGAGTCCGGCTCAGGTAAGTCGGTTACAGCCAAAAGCATTATGCGCCTGATTAAGAAGCCCGGTAAAATTAAAGAAGGCTCTCAGATGGTTTTTGACGGAAATGACCTTTTAGCCTACGATAAAAAAGAGTTAAGCGCCTATAGGGGCGGCAAGGCTGCCATGATCTTTCAAGATGCCCTGGCCGCCTTAAATCCCACCATGACCGTGGGTAAGCAAATTGCAGAAAACCTGGTTATGCACCGGAACATGAGCAAAAAAGAAGCCCTGAAAGAGGCGGCTCGCCTTTTGCACATGGTTGGCATCCCCGAACCTGAAAAGCGGATAAACCAATTTCCCCACGAATTTTCCGGCGGCATGCGCCAACGGGTGATGATCGCCATTGCCTTTGCCTGTACTCCCAAAATGCTCATTGCAGACGAACCGACCACCGCCCTTGACGTAACCATTCAAGCCCAG
>CAYFQH010000088.1:0-5269 GCA_964345215.1 uncultured Oscillospiraceae bacterium
TTTTGTTTATTGATTTAACAGAACCAATGCGGGCGGAAAAAATACGGCAGGAGTTTTCGGCCAACGTATCTCACGAACTAAAGACCCCCCTCACCTCGATTTCTGCCTATGCGGAGATGATTTCCTCAGGTATTGCTAAGGGCTCTGCCGTAAATGACTTTGCCAATAAAATACACCGGGAAGCCACTCACCTTACAGGCCTTATTTCTGATATTCTGCTCATTTCTGAAATCGAAGAGGGGAAAATCTCCCTTGAGGTGGAGGAAGTTGACCTGGTAGCTCTGTGCAAAACTGTGATTTTGCAGCTGGATAAGCTGGCCCAGGAAAAAAACATCGCCGTTACCCTTACGGGAGGCGATGCCCAGTTATTAGGCAGGCAAAACCACTTTTATGAAATTGTGTTTAACATTTTACAAAACGCCATTAAGTATACCCCCAGCAAGGGGCAGGTAACCACGACCCTTTGCCAGGATATAGAAAAGGTAACCATTGAAGTTAAGGATACAGGCATTGGCATCCCGCAAAAAAACCTGGAGCGGGTTTTTGAGCGCTTTTATAGGGTAGACAAATCCCGATACAAAAAAACCGGGGGCACCGGTTTGGGCCTTTCCATTGTAAAGCATTTGGTGCAGCTTTATGGTGGCCAGGTTTTTATTGAAAGCCGTGAGGGCATCGGCACCAAGGTAAGGGTGGTGATCCCTACCCAGCGGGCCGTAGAACCCTTCGCCAAAGAGCAAGTGCCCAAATAAGGCTATTTAAAAAAACACCCCCCCTGCAGGCTTATGCTTACCGGGGGTTTTTATTGTTTAAAATGGCCATGGGGTACTGGTTGTTCTTTTTTTCAAAGCCCAGTTTTTGATAGTAACTCACTAATCTATCCGTTTCGGCAATAAGGAGGATGTAGCGGTAATGCTGGTAGTGTTGTTTTATTCTTTGGGTCAGTTCCTTACCGATGCCGTAGCCCTGGTAGTCAGGGTCCACCAACAAATAATGAACATAGGCTGTCAGCTCTCCGTCGTCAATGGCATTGACCAGTCCCACCAGCTTTTCCCCATCCCAGGCGCTAATCACCTTTTGGGAATTGGCAATGGCCTTTACCAGCCTTGTGGGGTAGTTGCCCGAATCCCAGTTAACAGCTTTAAAGAGGCTTGTTAAGGCTTTTTGATTATAATTTTTTTCGTTGCGGTACACAATGTTTTTCGCCACAGCTTATTCTCACTTTCCCCGAATTTCAAACAACGCCTTGCCCGCTATTTTTATAAAACATCTTTAACTCCTGCTTTTTATTTTCTGTTATTTGAGTATACCGTACACCCTGTATGGCCCCTTCAAGGGCATATAAAATATGAAGGCAGGCGGTAGAATCCATACGCTGAATGCGCAAAAAAGCATTTTTTGCCCCAAGGGTTTTAAGCTGTTGAATCGTGTGAATTTCTACCTCATGAAGCCTTTTTTCCAGCACCTGGCCAATATTGGATAAATCCAACAATCGGTTCATTTTTTCGCCCTCCCCTTTACTTTGGTATTGGATGCCATCTTTATTCTAATTCAATCCTTAAAGCAAATCAAGGCTTTCATTCAAGCTGTGCCAGGGCCTTTTTAAATTGATTGGTAAACAAAATCACCGTAAAGGTAACTGCTATCACATCTGCAATGGGTTCGGCCAGGTATATGGCTGTGGTGGGGTTGCCCGGCATAAGGCGGGGCATAATATAGATAAGGGGTAAAAGAAGGACAAACTTGCGCACCACGGCTACCGCAATAGAAGCTTTGGCATTACCCAAGGAAGTAAATGTCATTTGGCAGGCTATTTGAATGCCGAATAATAACATAGCGGCGCAGTAAATCCGCAAAGCATTTTTGGCAAAATCAACAAAGGCCGGGTCGGGGGTAAATATTCTGGCAAAAAGCTGGGGGAAAAGCATAATAATAAGCCATAAAAGGGTAGCATAGGCCAGGGAAGCTTTTAGCAGCACCTGAAAGCCTTGTTTAACCCTTTGTTTGTTTCGCGCCCCAAAATTATAGCTGATAATGGGCTGGGCCCCCTGGCCGATGCCCTGTAAGGGCAGCATGGCAAACTGCATAACGCTGCTTAAAATGGTCATGGCCCCTACGGCAATATCCCCGCCGTATTTAAGCAGGGAGGAGTTAAAAGCGATTAGAATAACGCTTTCGCTGGCCTGCATAATAAAGGTGGCTGTGCCCAATAAGAGGCAAGGCAAAATAATTTTTGCCTTTAGAATTAAGTTTTTAGCCTTGATACGCAGGGAGGATTTTTGGCTTAACAAAAAGCCAACCACCCACACACAGGAAAAGGCCTGGGCAATCACCGTGGCCAATGCTGCCCCTTTAATCCCCATATTAAGGCCGAAAATAAAAATGGGGTCTAATATAATATTGGCCACAGCCCCGATAATAACCGAGATCATAGCAGTTTTCGCATAGCCTTGGGCTGTAATAAAGGCATTCATTCCCAGGGTTAACTGCACAAAAATGGTGCCAAGAGCATAGATGTTCATGTAATCCAAGGCGTAACCAATGGTGTTTTCACTGGCGCCAAAGGCATATAAAAAGTCTTTGTTCCAAATAAGCAACACAGCAGTTAACACTACCGATACTATCACCTGCAGTGAAAAACAGTTGCCCAGGGTTTGCTCTGCCTTGTTGTTATCCCCCTGGCCCATAAAAATAGAAGCCCTGGGGGCTCCGCCGCTGCTAACCAGGGCCGCAAAGGCCGAAACAATCATAATCAGGGGCATACATACCCCCAGCCCCGTTAAGGCCAAGGGGCCAATTTGCGGAATATGGCCAATATAGATACGATCTACCAGGTTATAAAGCATGTTAATCAACTGGGCTACCACCGCCGGCAAAGCCAGTTTTCGCAATAGTTTGCCCACAGGCTCCGTTCCTAAAAAAGCATTGCGCTGTGCGTTATCCATTATTTACCCCTCTTCCTTTAGTTTTTCGATGCCTGCTGCTGTGTTTTGAAAAATCCTGCTCATCAGCTTTTGATAGGTGCGCTTTTCCTCCTGAGAAAAGCCGCTAAAAACTTGTTCTTCAAACTGTTTTCTGCCTGCCACAATATCAGGGATGATTTTTTTACCTTCCTCGGTTATAAAAAGATGAATTCGCCGTTTATCCGCTTCATCAATTTCCCTTTTTAAAAGCCCCCGTTGAATCAGCCGGTCTACCGATTGGGATACGTTGCCCTTTGGCAGCATCCTTAGTTCCACAATATCGCTGGCGGTATCTTTTTGCGGATTATGATGTAAAAATGCCAGTATATTTACTTCCAGCTGCAAAAGATGGTGATCTTCACAAACGGATTTCATCAGCTTTTCGTAGTATTTTACAATGCGCCGGATGTTTTGAAGTATTTCTATATTGGTATTCATAAGCCCTCCATTGGTTCTAAATAAAACTATTGCCTTTCTATTTTATCTTTATTTGTTCATAAAGTCAACCATATAAAAAAAGGGTCCATTATAATCATGAGCCCTTTTGAAAAATCATAGCAGTGAGTATTTAGGCCCCCCTCAAAGGGAGGGTCAATGAAGAAGGAAGGACTTTTTCGAAAAGCAAGCAGCTTTTAGATTTTGCCTGGCTTGTGGGCCGGATAACTTATTCTTTCATACTTACAATATTATAATAGGCCTTGGAAGTAACCTTATACATCATCACATAAAACAAAGCGAAGACCAAAAAGCTCATAAGGGTAATTTGAATTAACAGCCCCCTGTTCATAACGCCAATAACTTCCAGCACCAGTTTAATCATGGGAAAGGCCGCCATAAGGTGAAGGCCTGCCATCCCCAAAGGTAAAAAGAACACCGTAAGTACCTGGGAGTTGATAGTTTTTTTCACCTCTTTTGGGGTCATGCCCACCTTTTGCATAATGTCGTAGCGTTTTTGATCCTCGTACCCTTCCGTTACCTGCTTATAATACATGGTGAGCACCGTTGCCATTAAAAAAACTACGCTTAAAAACACGCCCAAAAGCATAATGGCCCCATACATGCCGTAAATTTCCTCACGCTGGCTGGCTACTCCCCTTATTTTTACTGAAAAGCCTTCGTTTTCTTCCTGGGTAATGGCCTCTATCCTATGGCGAATTTCCTCTTCCACCTTTATTTGTTCCTTGGGTTCTAAGGGAAGATTGAAGGCGTAGTAGTCGCTCAACCCCCAAAGGACTTGATCTCCCTGGCCTTTTTCCAAGAGAAACCCTTCCAGCTTCGCCTTTTCACTCTGGGCAGCCACCACATATAAAAAGGGATAGATACTGGTATAGCCTTTGCCGTTTTCCGGTATTTGCTCAACTTGTTTTACAATGGCAAGTTCCTCATACCCTTCTATAGCCAACCGTGAATAAGGAAAGTTTGCTTTTTGCACGTGAAGCAGAACTTCTTTTTCCCCCAAAAATTCTTTAGTGCCTATTAAGCGGTTATAATCCTCAAGGGAAATAACGTATATTTGAACAATATTATTAAAGTTAATAGCTTGCGAATCCCTTGTAATAAACAGCTGATCCCCTACCAGCCCTGCATTAAGCTCAATGGGCCTGTAGTCTAAAACAGCCTCCATTTTCACCCCTTTTTCCGCCACTACTTTAGCTACCTCCTGGTGAATTGTTTGAAAAAAGCCTTCATCCAAATGCTCTCTTTGAGGGGTAATGCCAATATCCACCACAATGTCCCTGGGGTACATTTGCCTAAGGGCATCTTCTTTACCCACATACAGGCAAACCGTTGTGGAAAGAATAACCAGTACCATAATCGAAAGAACACAAATGGTTGCAAGGCCTGCGCCGTTTTTCTTCATCCGGTAGATCATAGAGGAAACAGAAACAAAATGATTGGTTTTATAATAGTAGCTTTTGTTTTTTTGCAGGAATCTGCAAAAAACCACCGACCCTGCAATAAATAGAACATAAGTAGCCATAATCACTAGCCCAATGGCCAGGGTCATTATGGCCAGTTTTTCCATGGTAAAGGGGGCGGCCAGGGTAGTGCTGATAAAATACCCGGCCCCGAGGAGCCCAAGGCCTAAAAGGGCTAAAAGCCAGTTCGCTTTAGGGGGTTTCTCCCCCTCGGCTTCACTGCGGAACAGTTCAATGGGCTTGGCTTTATAAATTTGCCTGGCGCCGTATATAAAAAGAAGGAAGAAGAGCAGAGCAAAAAGCAGGACTGTGCCCTGCATTAGTTTTGGCAGGACCTGGTAGGCAACCATTTGCCCTTCCCCCATAAAACGACTGATTAAAAGCTGCACC
>CAYFQH010000089.1:0-5255 GCA_964345215.1 uncultured Oscillospiraceae bacterium
GCTGGGTCTCGATTGTATATGAAGGCGTCTTGCCGCCTTCATGCATCCCACGCTTCACGGTTGGGGTTTTTTGACAGGCTGAGAGCTGTGTTAAACAGTTCTTTTTTTATTGCTAGGTTCCTCCGCCTGATGCTCTTTATCGGACCTGTTTTAAGCGGCACGGCTCCAATCCACTTTTTAAAATCCATGTGTCACTATTTTCGCCTCCTTGTGTCCCCCTTAGGTATTTATCCCGTACAGCGTTACATCTAAATCCAGGGTTTCTTCTTTTCTACCCAGGCTTACCCATGCCGATTTCAAAGGGTACAAAAATACCCCTCTTCCGTTTTGACTTGGCCTAGGCACGCCCCTACAGAGGCTTCACCTTCTTCTCTTTTTTTGCGTTTCAGAAAAAACTTAACTTCTTTTTTTTACATGAATTCTTCTTGATGTTATCAAAAACTTTTTTAGAATTTAACCATACCTATTATTCGTTTTGTTGCATTTTATGTGCATGCACTTTGTTCTTAACTTTTTAGCAGGATGCATTGCCTTCCTCCTTCCCGGCAAAGCTATTTTATACCAAAAACCGTTGACAACATTGGCTATTGGGGGTATAATAAGAGGAATCCAAGGGATGAAAAAGACCATGCGCCACCCCTTCCCTTTCAGAGAGCAGTTTTTATGGTGAGAGAACTGCAGGTGTGAAAAAGTGGCTGTACCAGCTTTTGACCAAGGCGGCTGTTGACCGATAGATCAACATTTGAGTGGTTTTATACAAGCCGGGTGGAACCGCGGAGTTATTCCGTCCCAGCGTTAGGGGCGGTTTTTTTGTACCCAAAAAGCCCCCCTGCCTATATTACTAAAGACAACTAATAGGAGTGATAGAAGTGAAAATTTTATTAAACGGGCAGCCTCATGTGTTTAATGAGGGAGCAACCCCTTGGGAAATGGCCGAAGTTGTTAGCCCGGAACTTAAAAAAACGGCCTTAGCTGCCAAATGGAATAAGGATGCCATTATTCCCCTGTGGCAAAGCATTGAGGATGATGGCCAGGTTGACCTTTTAACCTTTGAAGACGAGGCTGGCCGCCGGGTTTTCCGCCATACAGCCTCCCATGTGCTGGCCCATGCTGTTAAGAACCTCTTCCCCAATGCCAAACTGGCCATCGGCCCCGCCATTGAAGATGGCTTTTACTACGATTTTGATGTAGACGAGCCTTTTTCGCCGGAGGACTTAAAAAAGATCGAAAAAGAAATGATCCGCATCATCAAAAAAAATGAGAAGATGGAGCGCTTTGTTCTGCCTCGGGCCGAAGCCATTGCCCTGATGCAGGAAAAAAATGAACCATACAAGGTAGAACTGATTGAAGACTTGCCGGAGGATGAAGTCATCTCCTTTTATTCTCAAGGAGACTTTGTTGACCTGTGCGCAGGCCCTCACCTGCCTTCTACTGGTAAAATTAAAGGCATTAAGCTTTTACAGGTGGCCGGTGCCTACTGGCGGGGCAGTGAGAAAAATAAGATGCTCCAGCGCATTTACGGCACTGCCTTTAACACCAAGGAAGCCTTGCAAGAGCATTTAACCAAGCTGGAAGAAGCCCGAAAACGGGACCATAACAAGCTGGGCCGGGAGCTGGAATACTTTACCACCGTAGATTATATCGGCCAGGGTCTTCCCCTGTTTTTGCCCAAAGGGGCTAAAGTATTGCAGTTATTAGAGCGCTTTGTGGAAGACGAAGAAGAAAAACGAGGCTATTTATTAACCAAAACCCCCTTTATGGCCAAACGGGATTTATACAAAATCTCCGGACACTGGGATCATTACCGGGATGGGATGTTCATCATCGGCGACCCGGAAGACGAAGAGAAGGACGTATTAGCCCTGCGGCCTATGACCTGCCCCTTCCAATTTCAGGCCTATTTAAACCGCACCCGTTCCTACAGGGATTTGCCCATGCGCTTAAACGAAACCAGTACCCTGTTTAGAAACGAGTCTTCCGGCGAAATGCACGGTCTCATCCGCCTGCGTCAATTTACCCTTTCCGAAGGGCACTTGGCCTGTACCCCCGAACAGGTAGAAGAGGAGTTTAGGGGCTGTGTGGATTTAGCTAAGTTTATGTTGGATACCCTGGGCTTGACTGAAGATGTTACTTACCGTTTTAGCAAGTGGGATCCGAACAACCGTGAAAAATACATTGGCGATGCCGAAAACTGGGAGAATACTCAAAACTTTATGCGGGATATTTTAAACAACATGGAAATTTCTTTCGTTGAAGCTGAAGGGGAAGCTGCTTTCTATGGCCCTAAATTAGACATTCAAACAAAAAATGTTTACGGCAAAGAAGATACGCTGATTACCATTCAAGTAGACTTTCAGCTGGCCGAGCGCTTTGGTATGCAGTACACCGACCGGGACGGGCAAAAGAAATATCCCATTATCATTCATCGCTCCTCAATTGGCTGCTACGAACGGACCTTGGCCATGATGATCGAAAAATATGCCGGAGCCATGCCCCTGTGGCTGAGTCCCACCCAAGTAAGCATTTTAACCATTACCGACCGTTCTAATGACTGGGCCCAAAAAATAGCCAAAGCGCTGAAAGATGCAGGCATTCGGGTGCATGTTGACGATCGGAACGAAAAAGTAGGCTACAAAATCCGCGAGGGGCAGGCCCAAAAAACCCCTTACATGATTGTTTTGGGCGATAAAGAAGTGGAAGAGAAAAAAATTACCATCCGCGACCGTAAGGGTGTGCAAACAGAATTAATTTCCCTGGAAGATTTCCTTTCCAGCCTTCTAAAAGACATTGCTACCAGAAAATTAGATATTTAAGTCATTTTCTTTTATGGTTCATGCCATACGGGCTGCACCTCTTAGGCAAAAGCGTAAGAGATGCAGCCCCTTCTTAGTATAAAATGCCTTAAAATAACTTATATCCGTCTAAACAGCTCTTCTCTTCTTTTTGCCACCTACCCATTTATTCTTAAGCAGACCATTTGATTTTACTTGTCCAAAGTGACGATTTAATAAACATTGTTTGAAAGTACTTGAATTTTTTTTACTTTTGCCTCATGATGTAATGGATAACCGATAGGAGTTAATGATGAGTATATTAATCGAAAAACAACCCAAATCCCTGGTTGCCGGCAATACAAACACCGGCCTTTTAAAAATACTGGCCCTTGTTTTTATGGTTACCGACCATGTAGGTAAAGTTTTCTTTCCCCAGTATTTAGAGTTTCGCATCATTGGCCGCTTAGCCTTTCCTTTGTATTGCTGGTGCCTGGTCGTTGGGGCTGCCTATACAAAAAACATTTTTAAATATGGCTTGCGCCTTTTACTAGTAGGGCTGATCAGCCAACCCCTGTATATGAAAGCCCTACACCACTCCTTTAGCGAGCTAAACATTTTTTTCACCCTTTTGCTGGGATTGACTGGTATTTGGGGTATACAGTATAAAAAATATGGTTCTCAGTTCGTGATGCCTTTGATGGCTTTGTTCATATCGGCCTTTATTCAGGTAGATTACGGTTGGCGGGGAATTCTATTTATTCTTTTGCTTTATTTAGCTAAAGAAAACCGCCAGGGTATTGTGGCCCTGTGGCTGGCCTTTGCTTTGTTTTGGGGCACCACCAGCACCTTGGTTTCCTCCCTGTTTGGCCTGACCATTCCCTATCCTCGCCATGGTGGCCTGTATAACCTCATTACTCCGTTTTTTAAACTTCAAGGGCTCATTTGGCTGGCGTTGCCCTTGGTTTACTTTCCAAGTAAAACCCCTTTTTCAATGCCTAAATGGCTGGGTTACTCCCTGTATCCGGTACATTTGCTCATCATTTGGCTTATTAAAACCCTGATATCATAACAGTGTAAATTTTTAATACTTATGGTATTATATATAAAGGATGAAATGTTTAAAATATGGAGGTTTTTATATGCCCCTTTGTACTGCTTTACTGCCTGATGGAAAAAACACCGTCTCCCGCCTGGGTTTTGGCTGCATGCGCTTGCCCCTGGCCGATCCTAACGATGCCGGAGCCATTGATCGGCCCCTTGCCATTTCTATGATTCGCCATGCCATCGATCAGGGCGTATCTTATATTGACACTGCCTACGGCTACCATAACGGTAAAAGCGAAGGGCTGGTAGGCGAGGCTTTAAAAAACGGCTACCGTGAAAAAGTACAGCTGGCCACCAAGCTGCCCCTGTGGCTGATTGAGACCAAAGAAGATATGGAGCGGGTTTTTAACGAGCAACTTAATCGGTTGCAGGTAGATTATGTGGATTTTTATCTTCTTCACGCAGTTGACCGGGAGCGTTTTGAAAAGGTAAAGAAACTGGGCTACCGGGAGTTTTTAGATAAAAAAATAAAAGAAGGAAAAATCCGCTTTCCTGGTTTTTCCTTTCATGATGATTTGGAGACCTATTTAGAAGTGGTGGATGACTACTCTTGGGCCATGTCTCAAATACAGCTGAACATTTTAGACGATGATTACCAAGCCGGCATCAAGGGACTTAAGTATGCTGCTGATAAAGGGATTAAACTGGTGATTATGGAGCCCCTTCGAGGGGGTGCCCTGGCCAAAGCGCCAAAGGAAGTGCAGGCCGCCTACGATGCCTTTGAAATAAAGCGCTCCAGTGTGGAATGGTCTTTCCGCTATTTATATAACATGCCGGAAATCATGACCATTTTAAGTGGCATGAGCACCATGGCCCAGGTAGAAGATAATCTAAATATCTTTAAAAATGCCCAGCCTAACAGTATGTCGTCAAATGAAATAGCCTTGATTGAAAAAGTTAAGCAGCTGTTTTTAGCCCGGATTAAAACCCAATGCACTGCCTGTGCCTACTGCCAGCCCTGCCCTCAAAATGTACACATTCCCAACATTTTTAACGGTTACGACGGCCATTTGATGCTGGACCAAGTAGATAAATTTAAAAACCAATACCAAAACCTGATAAAAGAAGAAAAAGATGCCAGCTTGTGCATTGCCTGCGGCCAGTGCGAAGCTGCCTGCCCCCAGCATCTGCCCATTATTGATTTACTGGCCGAAATACATAGTGAGTTGGCCTAATACAATAGCACCCGTAAAAAGCAAAAACAGGAGCAATGCTCCTGTTTTTGCTTTTTACGTATATTTTGCTTTTTGTTTTACTTTTTCTCCTCCACAATGGCAAGATGGAGCTGCTTAAGCTGTTCCGCCTTTACAGTGGAAGGGGTTTCCATCATCAAACAGGCTCCATTTTGCCCCTTGGGAAAAGCCAGTACATCCCGCA
>CAYFQH010000090.1:0-2002 GCA_964345215.1 uncultured Oscillospiraceae bacterium
TGCCGCCTTCATGCATCCTACGCTTTACGTTTGGGGTTTTTTAACAGGCAGAGGCCTCCTTATACAGGAGGCCTCTTTTATTTGCTCCGCTGCCATAACCTGCCCAAATTTTACACAAAACACAAAAGCAGAAAGGAAACATTTCCTTTCTGCTTTTGTATATCCATCTTGTTTTATCCTACATCCGCTCAGGTGCGTCAATACCAATTAAGAACAGCCCTTGTTTTAAGGTGTTTTTAACGGCCCTGGTTAAAGCCACCCTGGCAGCAGACAGGGCCGGCTTCTCTTCAACCAGCACTCGGTTTTCAAAGTAAAATTTATTATAAGCCTGGGCCAAATCCGTTACGGCCCGGGTCACCAAATAGGGTTCGTATTTTTCAGCAGCGCTTTTAATCACTTCAGGAAAGGCCGCCAGCACCGTTAGTACCTGGTGGGTTTCATCCTCGGTTAATAGGGTATAATCCGGTTCTGGCAAATTCTCAATGGCCGGATTTCTTAAAAGGGAACAACAGCGGGCATGAGCATATTGTACATAAGGAGCGGTTTCGCCTTCAAAGCTCAATACCCGGTCCCACCAAAAGTCGATGTCTTTAATGCGGCTATTTTGTAAAACAGAGTAGACTACAGCCCCCACCCCTACCTGCTTGGCTACCTGGGCTTTACCGGCCAAATCGGGGTTTTTGCCGTCAATAATTTCCCCGGCTTTTTCAATGGCCCGCTCCAGCACATCCTCTAAATAAACCATGTGCCCTTTACGGGTCGATAGCTTTTGCCCTTCAAAAGATACCATGCCAAAGGATACGTGAACCAGGTCCTTTGCCCAGTCATAGTCCATCAGTTCCAGCACCTTAAATAGTTGTTTAAAGTGCAGGTCCTGCTCGTAGGCCACCACGTAAAGAGATTTTGCAAAATGATAAGTATCGTGGCGGTACACAGCGGCAGCCAAATCTCGGGTAGCATATAAACTGGCCCCGTCCTTACGTAAAATAAGGCATGGGGGCATCCCATAGGCTTCCAAATCAACAATACTGGCCCCGTCACTGATCGTCAGCAGATTTTTATCCTTCAGGGTTTGAATGATCGGCGCCATTTTATCGTTATAAAAGCTTTCTCCGGCATAGCTGTCAAACGTAACCCCCAAGAGGTCGTAAATTTTTTGGGCCTCCCGCAGGGTGATGTCTTTAAACCAGTTGAAAATAGCAAGGGCTTCCTGGTCCCCGTCCTCAATGGCTTTAAACCATCTGCGTCCTTCATCCTCTAAGGCCGGGTCCAGTTCCGCCTCTTGATGAAAGCGAACGTACAATTCATTTAAAACCTGAACACCGCCCGCTTCAACGGTTTTTTGATCTCCCCAGTGTTTATAAGCAGCAATCATTTTACCAAACTGACTGCCCCAATCGCCCAGGTGGTTAATGCCAACGGTTTGGTAGCCTAAAAAATCAAAAATGCGTTTGAGGCTATGCCCGATCATGGTACTTGAAATATGCCCAATGTGAAAGCGCTTGGCAATGTTTACAGAAGAATAGTCGATGCAAACATTTCTTCCTTCCCCAATGGTATCGCTGCCCCAGCGGCTGCCGGCTTCAAGTACTTGGGGCAAAAGGCTCTTTGCAAAAACACTGCGGTTTAAAAAAAAGTTTACATAGCCCCCTGCTACTTCCGCCTTTTGAACAATTCCCGGCAGTTCAATGGTCTCGGCCAGGGTTTTTGCAATCATCGGCGGCCCTTGGCGCAGCACCTTGGCAAGGCGGAAACAAGGAAAGGCAAAATCCCCCATTTTAAAATCCGGCGGCACTTCAATGTAGGCAGCAATATCTACACCGGTAACGCCGTCCCCGGTGCCGTAGCTTTTATCAATTGCCTTTTCAATAGCTAACGCAATTTGCTTTTTCGTGTCCATCTGCAAACTCCTTTTATTGTTTCATCGAGCACTATATCTATTGTATAATGCCCTTTATCATAGCACATTTGTAAGCCGATTGTAAAACGCTTTTGTTTTTTA
>CAYFQH010000090.1:2102-4918 GCA_964345215.1 uncultured Oscillospiraceae bacterium
TTTATTTTTATGTGCTATAATTGTTAATTGTAAAACAAACGATAAAGGAGTATGTACATGATGCGCAAGATCTTAACCATTTTACTGGCTGCCCTACTGGTTCTGCCCAGCGCTGCCTTTGCCCTGCCCGCAGGCACCTACACCGGTACCGCCCAAGGTTTTGGCGGCGAGGTAGAGGTAACCGTTACCCTTACAGAGGAAGCCATTGAATCCATCACCGCCGAGGGATATGGCGAAACCCCAAACTTAGGTTCCATTGCCATTGAACAGCTGCCCGAAACCATGGTTCAAGAGCAAGTTATTGAGGTAGACAGCATTTCCGGTGCCACTGTTACCTCCAAAGCCGTTATTGAAGCCGCCACCGCCGCTTTGGCAGCGGCCAATGTAAAGCCTGAGGACATTACCCCTGCCCAAAAAACCGAAAGCAACGGGGAAATCGAAAACCTTACTGCAGACGTAATTGTTATCGGCGCCGGAGGTGCGGGATTCTCTGCCGCCTTGGTAGCTGCCGAGGAAGGCAAATCCGTTATCGTCCTTGAAAAAATGCCCTATGCCGGAGGAAACACCACCAAAGCCACCGGCGGCATGAACGCTGCGGAAACCGCCGTTCAAAAAGAGCTTGGAATTGAAGATACCGTGCAAACCTTTATTGATGATACCATCAAAGGCGGCAAAGAAGTAAACGATCTGGCTTTGGTTACCACCATGGCCGAAAATTCTGCCGATGCCATTGACTGGCTTACATCCATCGGCGCACCGCTGCCTGAAGTATCCTTCTCCGGCGGAGCCACCAACAAGCGCATTCACCGCCCCGAAGGGGGCGCTGCCGTTGGCCCCTATCTTATTGAGCACTTTGTCAAAAATGCTGATGCAAATGAGAACATCACCATTTTATACGATACCAAAGCCATTGCCCTTGTAAAAGAGGACGGCCAGGTTGTTGGGGTAAGTGCCGAAAAATCTGGCAATGAAATCATTATCAATGGTAAAGCTGTAGTATTGGCTACTGGCGGTTTTGGCGCCAATTTAGACATGGTTGCCCAATATAAACCAGAACTGAAAGGCTTTGTAACCACCAATAGCCCCAGTGCCACAGGGGACGGTTTAGTAATGGCCGAAGAGGCCGGTGCCCAGCTGGTTGACATGGATCAAATCCAAATTCATCCCACGGTGCACCAGGAAACTTCTATTATGATTACCGAATCCGTTCGGGGCGGCGGTGCTATTATGGTTAACCAAAAGGGTGAACGCTTTACCGATGAAATGGGTACCCGGGACGTTGTTTCCGCTGCTGAAATCGCTCAAGAAGGGGGTTATTCTTACCTAATCTTTGATCAAGCCCAGCGTGAAAACCTCTCTGCCATTGAAAGCTATGTAAAAAACGGTTTAACCCTTGAAGCCGAAACCCTGGAAGAGTTGGCAGCCTTAATTAATGTAGATAAAGATACCTTTTTGAAAACCGTGGAAGACTGGAATAAGGCCGTGGCCGGGGAAACTGAAGATGCCCTGGGCCGTACTACCGCCATGGATGTAAACGTGTCAAAAGCACCCTACTATGCCATCCAAATCTCCCCCGGTATCCACCATACCATGGGCGGCGTTAAAATTGACACCACCACCCAGGTGCTGGACAAGGAAAACAACCCCATTAAAGGCCTTTATGCTGCCGGTGAAGTAACCGGAGGTATACACGGTGCTAATCGTATTGGCGGCAATGCTGTTGCTGATATTGTTGTGTTTGGCCGCATTGCAGGGCAAAACGCTGCTGATTTTGCAGGTAAATAAATTTTCTGCTTTATAAACAACCTAAGTCCCTTTGCTTTAATAGTAAAGGGGCTTTTTTTGCTTTTTTTGCAGTTCGCCTGCGCTAAACTGCAGGATACAGGAAAAACCTTGCTTCTTATGGTATATAAAGGTTAGTATAAATAAAAACCATTGAAGGGAGGAAGCCCCCTTGAAAATGACCATTGCCTGGAAAGAGGAGCCAAGGGAAACCGAAGTGCATATTATCAGTTATAAAAAGCCTGATGAGGAAACTAAAAAACGAATGGCCTTTGTGAAACAAGGCAATAAGATCCTAGTTGCCTATGATGATAAAAGGATTCATAAGTTAGCACCTAATGAGGTATTTTATATCGATTCGGTAGATGACAAAACTTTTTTATACACACACTTAAAGGTATACGAAAGCAAGCAAAAACTCTATGAGTTAGAGCAAACCATGAAGTCCGCTGGTTTTACGCGCATCAGCAAAGGGGTTATTATTAACATCAATCACATCCTGTCTGTTAAGCCCCTTTCAGGGGGAAGATTGGAAGCCTGTTTAGCAAACGATGAGAAACAAATTGTTAACCGCCATTATGTAGCGAATTTTCGCCGCAGCTTCGGCCTTACATCATTTTAAAGGAGGAAACATTGATGAAAATCAAAAAAGCAGTAAAACACTTAACACTCTCCAAAAACCAGGTGCGAAATGCCTTGACTATGATCTGTACTTCTTTCACGGTTGTTGTTGTACTCCTTAGCACCCTTGACCCTGCCACTTCTTTGCCGCCCTCGTTTTTTGTTCAGTTTTTTTCCTGTACAACCCTCATTGGTTTTCTTTCTGCTCTCATATCAAACCTTCCTTTTTCTTCTCAGCTTCTTACAACCCTTCTTCAAATAGCAGTAAACGTTCTCATCCTCTTTGGCCTTGGGGCTGGAATCTTCGGTTGGTACGCCCTTACCCTAAAAAATGGCCTTATCCTGGTTGTTTTTATGGGGCTTGTTTACTATATAAACTATTTGATGATGACATGGCAAATTCGTTCTACTGC
>CAYFQH010000091.1:0-4879 GCA_964345215.1 uncultured Oscillospiraceae bacterium
ACATATTATTTTTCAGGGGGTTACCAAACCATGTACGAAGACAAATCCTTGGTATGCAAAGACTGTGGCGCTGATTTTACTTTCACCGCCGGTGAACAAGAATTCTACGCCGAAAAAGGCTTCCAAAACGAGCCTACCCGTTGCAAAGACTGCCGCATGTCTCGCAAAGCCAACCGCGCAAGCGGGCCACGGGAAATGCACGCTGCTATCTGTGCCGAATGTGGTGCAGAAACCCAAGTACCCTTTTTGCCAAAGGAAGATCGTCCTGTATATTGCAGCGATTGTTTTGCCGCACATCGGTAATCTCCATAGCATAGAAGTGTAAACGTGCAAAAAACCGCAGAGTTTCTGCGGTTTTTTGCGTTCATTTATTTATCTTTAAGCAATCTGGGCTTCTTCAAGGCGCTCAATCAGGCCTGCTACATCAGTTCTGCCCAAATAGCTTTTTTCTTCATTTACAATCATAACAGGCACGCTCATAACGTTATGCTTTTTTTGGAAATCCGGGTAATACTGGACGTCGATAATTTCTAAATCAATCCAAGGGGCTTTGGCTGCCAGGGCCTGCATTCCCTGAACCACCGGGGGGCACATGGGGCAAGACAGGGTAACCCCAACTTGTACTTTGGTAGGCTTGTTCAGCCCTTGAAGTTTATCAAGCAGTTCCTGAGGGAATTCCTGCTCCAGGCCCGCCGTTTGCTGCAGGGCAAAAATGAAAGATTGAAACTCGTGGCCGGCGGGCAGAATATAATACTGCACCGGCTTTTTATTCTGGGCCGTAATGATAAAACCGGGCATTTTATCCAGCCCCAGCTTTTGCTGATCCCCTTTATTCATCGACAGTTCAACCGTCACTTTATCCTGATGAATTTCACCGATTTCCTTTAAAAAATCACCTAATTGGGCTGAAAAATCATCCTGGCCTAAAACTCCTTTAATTTGGACCTGGTTTGGAAATTGAGAAAAAATTTCCTTTACTTGGGCCGCCACCTGAGGGGCTAAAAAGCCTTCTTCTTGGGGGGCCTGAGCAGCTGCAGCTTTTTCAGCGGCTTTCTGAGGTTTTTCCTGTTCTAAAACGTCGATGTTATATTTTTTCTTCATTTGATGAATATACTGCTGGGCCCCTGTGGCGGCAATAGCCCCATCTGCTGCGGCGGTGACCAGCTGGCGCAGGGCTTTGGGCCGTACATCCCCAGCGGCATAAATGCCTTTAACCGAGGTTTGCATATCTTCGCCTGTTTTAATATAGCCCCACTCATCCATATCAACAATGTCTTTAAGCCAGGCGCTTTGGGGGATATAGCCAACAAAACCGAAGATGCCAAAGGACTCTTCCTGGTTTTCGTAAGTCCATTCCTCCCCTGTTTGGGTGTTTTTAAGGCGGATAGCCCTGGGCAGCTCGTCGCCCGTAACCTCCACCACCTGGGTATTAAAGTGCACCTCAATTTTAGGGTTGTTGCGCACTTCTTCAACGGCTATGCCCGTGCAGGTGTATTCATCTCTTCGGATTAGGGCGTGAACCTTGCGGGCAAAACGGGTTAAAAAAACCGCTTCTTCTGCTGCAGCGTAGCCGCCGCCAATAACGAAGATATCCTTGTCGGCAAAAAGAGCCCCATCACAGGTGGCGCAATAACTAACCCCCTTGCCCTGGTATGTCTTTTCTCCCTCAAAGCCAACGGGCTTGGGTACGGCCCCTGTGGCAATAATAACAGAAACGGCCTCCAAGGTGCCTTGGTTGGTTACTACTTGGTGAAGGCCTTTTTCCCCGGGAACAATGGTTTGAACCTTGGCCAGGCGAATTTCTGCTCCAACGGCTTTGGCCTGGTTGACCATACTTTGGGTAAAGTCTTCTCCTGATATTTGCTCAATACCGGGGTAGTTTACAATATCTTCGGTAATGCGGATTTGGCCCCCTTCTTGGGTTCCGTCCAAAACCAAAGTTCTCAACTTTGCCCGGCCTGCATACAAAGCAGCGCTTAAGCCCCCGGGGCCAGCGCCGATAATAATTACATCATATCTATTGTTCATGTTGATCAGCAACCTTTATAATTTATAACCTTCATAGGTCTCTGTTCATATATACCCCGTTTTTCTTGTTTTTAAACCTTTTGATATCTTTATGGCTCAAAGCCTTTACAAAAGGCATAAAGCTGGCTATTCTATTATTAAATATCATTTTAACAAGGAGGGCTTTATCATGAAAAAACATTTCATAACTGCTGTTTGCTTGTTTTTAGTGCTTGCATGCATGACTTGCACTGCCCTGGCCCAACCTCTTTTAAAAGGTTATGGTGATAATGGTAATAGCTACCAATATGTTCACTTTGGCAGCTATTACCAAGATATAAATGGAGAAAAACGCCCCCTTCTTTGGCGGGTGTTATCAGCGGAAGGGGACCAGGCTTTGCTGTTAAGCGAATATGTGTTAGGCAGCCGCAGGGTTCACCCGGATGATAAGGAGTATGTAGCCTTTAAGGGCCAGTGGGATCAAACGGATATGTATCAGTATTTAAACAACACCTTTTACCGGGAGGCTTTTTCTGCCAAAGAGCAAGCCTTGGTGATGGAAGAGGAAGGACTGGGATTGGTGTTTTTACCCAGTTCAGAGGATTTAAACAATAAAGCCTATGGCTTTTCTTCCAACAAAAGCCGCCAGGGCTACGGCACCCCCTTTGCTATAGAAACGGGATTGTTTAAGTATTCCAAAGGCTCCAGCCCCTATTGGACTCGCAGCCAATCCACCACCCAAATATCAGGTACCCGGTGCACCAAATCTGCAGGCAACATTGGCTACATTCGCTGTGTGGTAGAAGACCTGGGCTGGCGCCCCGCTTTTTATTTAAATATAGAAAACCTGGTTGTATCAAAGGGCGGTGGAACCCTGGAAAGCCCCTTTGAGTTTACGTTGCCCTAAACAGGCCGTAAAGGCGCAGCCTTTGAGAGGAGCGAAACATGTTTTCATTTCGAGGTTCCTGTACCCGTAAATATTTGACGGCGACTATCATTCTCTGGCTTGTTCAATCTGTCTTTTTCACGTTAAGCCCAGCCCTTGCCGCCGTTCATGATAAGGCCCTTGCCACCCCTGTACCAATTTTGCGCCCCGAGGCCTGGCCCAAACTGCCCCAAACCAATGAAAAGGGTTTTTTAACAGAGGGGGAGTTTGTACATGAAGATGAGGAAGAAGGTCTTTGGATATATCTTTCCCCCAGCTTAAGGGTTGAGATACAGCGGGTGGAGGACCCCGCCAAACCCCTTGCCTGGTATGAAGCCCATATTTATAGTGACATTGCCCGGGGAGAGGTTTTTAAAGCCATTGCCAATGACCCGGAAAAGTGGGGAAAAGGCAAGCATGTGGATGGGGCTAAAATTGCCGCCGAGAATCACACGGTTTTTGCCATGAACAGCGATTATTATACCTACCGGATTGCCCGCAAAATTACAGTAGGCATTGTAATAAGAGACAGGCAGATTTTTAGCGAAAAAACAGCAGCTTCGCCCCGGCAGAGCTTTCCTAACTTAGATACGCTGGCCTTGTACCCTGATGGACGAATGGAAATGAACCTGTCTGATGCCTATACGGCCCAAGAATATCTAGATCAAGGGGCCCGGGATGTATTTTGCTTTGGCCCTATTTTGCTTGAAAATGGTGAAATACCCGAGGACATTGCTGCCTCCCGTTTTGGGCAAAGCAAACAGCCCCGTTGTGCCATTGGTATGGTGGAACCGGGGCATTATTATGCAGTGCTGGTAGAAGGGAGAATGAACAAGGTCTCCGTAGGAGAGAACCTGTTGTTTTTAGCCCATCTGATGAAAGATGGAGGCTGCGAAAACGCCTTGAATTTAGATGGCGGCCAAACGGCAGTGATGCTGTTTATGGGTAAACAAATTACCCGTATTGGCGCCTATAGCGGTGGGCGAACCAATTCCAGAACCACTACGGATATTTTGGGCATTGGCACCTCACCCAACACCCACCCTTGGGAGGAACTGAAAAAGAAAAAGTAGCCCTTAAAAAAATCAGTAACAAAATTGAATTAAAAAAGAGAAACCTGCCCGGATAGACTTGGGTAGGTTTCTTTTATTGTAAAGTCAATACTGTGCAAGTCTGGCACAATCAAAAGGCAGTCCTTTTTACGTAAAGCTTTGTTTAAAGTGTTCGAAACAGCGGGGCTGCTCTTGCACTTTGGTTCTTGTTTTTTTCAAAATCCCCTGCCTCTTCATCGTCTCTCCTTTTGTACGGTATTTCATAAAATTTTTATATGGACGCTCTAAATAAAACAGGCTGCTCTTATCTTATATCCCCCTAAAACGGCAGGTTAAAAGATGGTCATTGACCATGCCAATGGCCTGCATAAAAGCATAGATCGTGGTTGAACCTACAAATTTGAAGCCTTCTTTTTTAAGTTCCTTACTGATTTCGTCCGACAAAGGGGTGGTTGCGGGAACTTGGTCGATTGTTTCCCACTGGTTTACAATGGGGGTATGGTTTATACGGTTCCATAAAAAAGCATCCAGGGAACCATATTTTTCCCGCAGGTTAAAATACATTTTTGCATTGTGAATGGCGGCGCTTATTTTAAGCCGATTTTTGATGACCCCATCATCTTTTATAAGGGCTTCTACTTTTTTGTCATCATAGAGAATCATTTTTTCGGGATCAAAATCATCAAAAGCCCGGCAAAGGCTATTCATTTTAGATAAAATAACTGCCCAGCTAAGCCCTGCTTGCTTCCCCTCTAAAATCAGCATTTTAAAAAGCGCTCTGTCATCGTGAAGCGGCTTCCCCCAATGGTTGTCGTGGTAATCTTTTTCCATTTGCGTTTTGTTGGCCCAATCACAGCGGATGATTTCCATATCAACGCCTCCTTGTAAAATACTC
>CAYFQH010000092.1:0-4868 GCA_964345215.1 uncultured Oscillospiraceae bacterium
AAATAGAAATTACAAAAGCAGCCATACGGCCAAAGATAATCTGTACGTTTAATAACATAAAATTCATTTAAATAGAGGGTGCCGATTTGATCGGCACCCTCTCCCCTCCGCCTTGTCATCTTCCATACAAAGGGGAGGCTTTATTTTAATGGTTTAATGGGTTTACTTCATGCCGGTTTTGGCTCTTTTTTTATATTGGTTCAAAGCAACCATCAGCCCGGCCATTGAAAGGGCCATCAGTAGCATGTGGGTACCCATGTTTCCATCATCCCCGGTTTTAGGCACTTGCGGTATCATGTTTATCAGCTGTACCTCATTGGGCCCTACCTGCCGCTGGCGGCCAACATAGCCAAGGGGTACTTTAACTTCTTCTACGGTATACACAATTTCTTTGCCCCCTTCATACTTGGGCAGCTGTGCCCATGTATAGGCCCAACCCCCGGCCCGGCTTACCGTTGCCCACGGCATGAGCCTGGGGGCCCTCCGCCGCCACCATGCCAAAAAGGCCCAAAACGTAAGCAGAAAAATGTTTCCTGCCCCTATTCTGGCCAAAATGATGGCACCCTTTTTCAAGGTAGACAATATGGTATCTGACCATGAAAAATACCTGGTAACGGGCATCATCAACAGGTAAGCCAATAAAATCAAGGAGCAGCCCCTTCCCTTTTTCTTTTTGGGTTGCCGTTTTGGCCAAAACCCTGCTCCCCACCCCTTTCGCCATCCGTTTTTGTAAAAAAGGCCCTTGGCCCTCCCAGTTTTTTGCCCCTTTAGCCCTTTATTTTCATCATAAGGGCCTTAGCCCCTTATTTTCCCCTTGCCATAAACCATCTATACATGTTATAATACAGCTTGCGAAAACGGGCGGTCCTCTGCAACATGTTTTGCACGAACGTCTATGAGGGAAGGAGGCACCACAGATGAGCGAAATCATCCGTTCTATTGAACAAGCACAGCTTCGTACCGATCTGCCTGCATTTAATCCAGGGGATACCGTAAGGGTATGGGTAAAGGTTGTTGAAGGCTCCAGGGAGCGTTTACAGGCTTTTGAAGGCACCGTTATTGCAAAGCGCAACGGCGGCAACCGAGAAACTTTTACCGTACGCCGTGTATCTTATGGTGTAGGGGTTGAACGTATTTTTCCTTTACACTCCCCGCGTATTGGCAGCATTGAAATTATCCGCAAAGGCCGTGTCCGCAGGGCCAAACTGTACTACCTGCGCGGCTTACAAGGAAAAGCAGCTAAAATTAAAGAGGCCTGGCGGGTATAAGCCCCCGGTCCATCAAAAAAAGCCACCCGGTTGGGTGGTTTTTTTTGATGGGTTTTTTTTATTTTCTATCGCCCCAGGGCAGGTACAAAGCCCCTGGGCAGTTCTTTTATGAGAGAAAGCAGAAAGACGATATGTTTTTCATTTTATTTTCTCCAAAAAAACATACCTTCTATCCTCGAATAGGGTATCCTTTCTTTTTCCTCCCCCTACCGGCTTTCCATCTCAATCATTCTTGTTTTTTCGTTAAAAGTTTTAATCAATTCCTCCTGGTCAAGGGCACCGTGGCTGTACTCGCTCAAAACCTGGCGCAGGCTCCGTACGGTTTCGCTGGCCCCTGGCGAAAACAGGGGGAAGTTATTTTTATCCACACCCCCCCAACGGCCGGCGTATTGATGGTACCCATCCACTTCCTGGGGGGAGGCCTGCCAGTAAAAAGGGTCACTTGCAGCTTCTTCCAAACTGGCCTTATTCAGGTCAATCTGCTCTTTAATCAGCTGCCGGTCTTCTTCTTTTGCCTCTTCAAGGGCCGCTTCCAATTCCGCCAGCTCTTCTTCCAGCCTTTGCACAAAGGTTTGCATCATCTCTTCAACCACAGGCCTATTCTCATCCGGGTAAAAAGCCAAGCGCTTTTGCCCCGGCATATTTTCGGCCAGGCTCTCTAAAAAGGTGAAGGCCCACTGTTTGTTTACACTGTAAGGGTTCATCACGTACACCCTCAGCTTTGCCCCCAGCACCGTTTCTTCATCGGGGGTTAAGCTAAGGGGAAGAGGGGTGCTCCCCAGCTGTTTAATGCCGGCCCCGGGCACCAAATCCCGCTCCCTTTGAAAAAGGGAAGTCGGCTCAAGCCGGTTAGAAATGGTCATGGTGCTTCCGTCCCGGTCATCGTTTATGAAGTCAATAGAGGGCTTGTATGTTTCATAAGCGGTTAACAGCTGCCTAAACAGGGGGGTATCAAAATCAAGGCCCTCTCCCGTTAAAAGCCGATGATCCATATAGGCGGCAACCATCTCCCCCAGCAAGTACGAGCCCCCCTCTGCGGGCCTGTTAAAGTACAGCGTATCCAGCAGGGTGTACTCCGGATATGCTTGGCCATAGCTTTCGCCCCACTGGGCGAAGAGGGCCATCATCTCCATCCAGCTGGCCGGCACTTGAAGGCCCGTTTCAGTAAAAATCTTCTCGCTGTAGCCTAAAATAGGGATGTTCATTTCTTCGGGAAAGGCAAAAAGCTTTCCCTCTTTCATTATCATGTTTTTTACTTGAGGGTACATCCCCTTCACGGCCTCTACCAGCAGGCTGCTTTGGGTTCAGTCAACCCCGTAATCTTTTTCAATCAGCTGGCTGTATTGAGATTGGCTTATTTCCATTAAATAAAGGTCTGCCTCAGCATCTTCCGTTAATACCCTTTGGGCCACATCCAATACTTCATCCGGGTTATGCTCCAGCCGTTTCAGCGGTATTTCCGGGTGAGCCTCTTCAAAAATGCCAATGCCCTCATCCCACCGGGAAGCCCCTAAAATGGTTAAGGGTTTTGAGGGTATCTGGCCGGGGTCTTTGCTGCAAAGGTATCCCTTTCCTTCTGCCAGCAAGCCGTATCAATCATCCCCCAGCAAAAAGCCCCCCTCTTCCAGCTGGTTAAACAGGGGCATATCGTTTACAAGGGTGAAGCCCTGATCCTCGCTCCAGGCAAAAACCTCTCCGCCCCCGGTCATGTAGGCTTTTCCTTCTTGAGGGCTATAGGCAAGGCCGTACATCTTCCGGTAGGGCAGCTGCCCCAAGGGGGTAAATTTGCCGTTTTCCGCAGAAATCAAGCCAATTTGAGAAAAGGGTGCCGGGCTATTGTCAAAGGCCGTTCCATCAAAGCGCAAGGCCAGCAGCTGCCCCTGTTCATAGGGGGTAATAAACTGGAGGTTATCGGCTTCAAACTCTTTTTTAGCACCGGTAGTCAAGTCAAAAACCACCAGGCCCCGTTTGTGTTTCCCTGCCAGCTTCATAGGCGCCACCAACGTATTATCCATTACCTGGGCGCTTCCAATGGTGGGTATGATGGATACCTCCCCTTCTTTTTCCACCACCCCGTCCCAGTCTAAATCAACCAGGGGGGTTACCTGCCATTGCCCCGGAGTTTCCTTTATTTCCTACAAGGTGCCCTTCATTTTATCAACAGCGTACAGGCTATCCGCTGCGCCCACCAGGTGGAATCTCCCTTTATACTCCTGGCCTTCCCCTCCCTGGAGGGCTTCTTCTTCGCCAAAGAAAAGCTTAATGGCGGTAGTGGCCAGCTGGGGCGCTTCCATTGGCGGCTGCCAGGTATACAGGCCCTTTTGGCCTATGATCAAAAGCCGCTCCCCCACCTGGGCAGCCGATAAAGAAAAGTAATTGGTTTCATTTTCCATTACAAGGTTTCGGTCCTGGGGGGCAGCCAAAGGGGCACTACCCAACAGCAGCGTAAGAGCCAATACCAAAGGGAGGATTAGCCTGTGTATGGTTTTTTTCATTTTTATAACTCCTTACATCATGGGTTCAGCTGGGCTGGAAGACGCTGTCTCTTTTAAGCCCCCCATCTTTACACTTGCGAGCCCTGGTTATTGAGCCGTTTAAAACAAAGGTGCTGTTATTCATCTTTATAGGCCTCTATAGGGGCCATCACTAGTAAGAGTATATCATATTCTATCTTCTTCCCATTCATTTTTCCTTAAAACATAAATAAAACAAAGCCCTTGATCCTCGAAGATTCTCTACTCCTTCCGGCAACAGGCCGGGGGGTACGGAAAGTGGAGGGTTGTTTAACCCTTTGCTCATACCCAGGTTGAACAAAGAGCTGAAGACAACTATGTAGCCGGTTTGTTTTACCATAACCCCAGGGATAAAAAGCTGTTCATTCCCTCCCTTTTGGGTACCACCCTTAATTATGCAAACCCTTTAGCCTACCCTGTTACAGCCCTCATTTTGCTGGCTCTGGCCGGTTTTTTCTACTGGCTTTTTACCTCCATCCCTTAGGGCCTTTCATAAAAGCATGTTATTGAAGGGGCAATGGGTTTTTTCGCCATGGCCTTTTAGGGCATTTGTAAACCGCTGCCTTTTATAATCATTTGTTTTATGGGCCTTTGCCTGTTATACTATTAGTGTATTTCCATATCGTTAATGCAAAATACAACACAGGAGGGCCCCATGCGCAGCAAAAAAACACAGCGGCTCACTTTGGGCGCCATGCTCTCGGCCATGGTGCTGCTTTTAACTTATATCATTAAAATTCCCGTGTCCGCAACGGGCGGCTATGTTCACCTGGGCGATGGTATGATCTTTTTAGCTGCAGCCCTGCTGGGCCCTTATGCCGCCCTCATCGGCGGGGCGGGCTCCGCCCTTGCGGATTTAATCGGCGGTTACTTCCCTTATGTTTTGCCCACCTTTATCATTAAAGGTGCTATGGGTGCCCTGGCCGGGCTGCTTGCGCGCAAAAATAAATCCCTGCGCAACGGGCTCATTTTTATTTTGGCCGAATTGATGATGGTTGCCGGCTATTTTACTGTTGAAGGCTTTTTATACGGCTGGCCCGCCGCCCTTTTAGCCGTTGGCCCCAACCTGCTTCAGGGCCTGTTTGGC
>CAYFQH010000093.1:0-4770 GCA_964345215.1 uncultured Oscillospiraceae bacterium
GTGATGAAAGCAATCAATCACGCATGAAACGGCAACGTACCTATTTAACATCGGCAATAACTACTCTTTTAAAAAAAACCAAAGAAAATACTATGTTTTTGAGTGGGTTTTATGATACAATGGAAAAGACAGTAGTTACAAATATTTCTAAAGGCAGGATGATTAATGAACTAAACAAAATACAACAATACACTATTTCCCCTATAAAGACCCTAGAAGGGGAACACAAAATTGGTAGGGATGGCTTTATGGAGTTTCATGTAGAAGAGGAAAGTGTTACACGCTGGGTTTTAGAAACCTTCTATGAGTTAAAAGCAACGCCATAAGCTATTAACTAAATAATTATTGCTCAAGAGGAAAGGATGTAAGAAAAATGAAAAAAATGGTAGCTTTTTGGTTGGTTGTAACAGTACTACTCATGGGAATTACGGCTTTTGCAGCAGTTCCAAGTAAAACAACCTCGGACATTAGCCAAGTTGTAAACAGAGCATCGGTAACAAAGGTTGCGCTATCCAATGATTTTACGATTGAGATAGTAGACGATACAGAACTGGCCGTTGCTGAGTTTGACAAAATTTACAATCATGCCGTTGCGCAAGGGAAGGCCCCGGTTATTTATTTTTCAGAAGAGCTTCAAAGCCAAGTAGCTGAAAAACTATCTCCAGATTTTGATTTAAGCACATTGGAGCTGAATGAGTTTGTATCCATAAAAGCAAAAGGTTATCAGGAAAGCTTTGGCGATATTGAAGCAGCTTTAAAGTTTGCAACAAAGTATGAGCTGAATCAGGATATTGTTGTTCTGCTTGGTTTATTTGATGGGCAAAAAGATGCCAGTGGCAATTATAATGTTAGTTGGACCGTCGTAGAAGCGCAGGCGCAGGAGGACGGACAGCTTAAAATTCTTTTTCCTCAAGGAGTAATGGTCTCTTTGCAAAACGCAAATGCAGCCGCACTGGCTGTACTTAATGGTCCATTTCAACTTGGCCAATAAAAACATAAAAGCAAACTGGGTTATTTGTACAAATAACCCAGTTTGCATAAAATAGGCTTGAAAGGGATCGAACGTTCATGACAAAATCAAAAACATCCACCTATGCTTCTGGTCAAGAGCAGCAAACAGCAGAATATGAAATTGATCTTGTTGAACTTTTATATAGATTAATTGAAAAATTGAAATACATTATATCAGCAGCGCTCTTTGGAGCGTTGTTGTTTGGTGTTTATACATTTGCTATGATAACACCCAAATACGAGGCAACATCAAAGCTATATGTGTTAAATTCAAACGATTCCGCACTTAATCTGTCTGATCTACAAATTGGCACCTACTTGGCCTCTGATTATAAAGAGGTGTTTTCCAACTGGCATGTGCATGAAATGGTTTTGCAGCGGTTGCAGCTTGATTACAGTTATAAAGAACTTTCACAGATGGTGTCCGTTACAAATCCAACCGGTACACGGATTTTATATGTGCGGGTAGTATCTGATAATCCAGATGAAGCAAAGGCCATGGCTGATGAATATGCAAAAGTAGCACAGGACTTTATTGCTCTCAAAATGGAAAGCGAGGAACCCAATATATTTGAAGAGGCACTACGGCCAAATGCTCCTTTTTCGCCTAATAAAACTAAAAACCTTATTTTAGGTTTTTTACTGGGTGGGATTTTTGCATCCATTATTATCACAATTCAGTTTTTTATGGATGACCGAATCCGTACTGGTGAAGAAATTGAAAAATATCTTAATTTGCCAGTGTTAGGTGTCATGCCATATCAAGGGCCCAATAAAGCAAAACAAGCAAATGGCTTTTGGCGAAGGGAGCAAATGTAAACATGAAAAGGGCAGTGATTCATAATTTCGAAACCCCTGATTATTCAGGAACGGAGTCGATTAACACCATTTGCACAAACCTTTCTTTTTCGGGTAGAAATTTAAAAAAAGTCGTAATCACCAGCTGTGCTGCAAGTGATGGGAAAAGCTATATATCTCTACAAATTATGAATAACTTGGCAAGGCGCGGAAAACGGGTTCTGTTAATTGATGCGGACCTGCGACGTTCTGCTTTAGTGCAAAGATATGGTATAGAGACTAATGGCGAATGGATTGGTTTAGCTCACTTTCTCGCTGGCTATAATAAGTTAGACGATATTGTATATGAAACCAATATTTACGGTGCCTATATTATTCCCATTGGAAGGCATATCACCAATCCTATTCCCTTAATTGACACAGCAGATTTCGCCAAACTGTTAGATAGTCTGGCAGAAAAATTTGATATGGTTCTTGTGGATGCTCCGCCCATAGGCTTAGTTATTGATGCTGCTGAAATTGCTAAAAGTTGTGACGGCATCTTGTTTGTTGTTGAATATAAAAAGACCAAAAGAAGCGAGCTGGCAGAAGCAAAATGGCAAATGGAACAAGCGGAAAAACCGATCCTTGGTTGTGTTTTAAACAACGTTACCTTTGATAGCCTAAGCGCTAAAAAATATTACAACAAAACCTATTACTCCTACTACGGCAATGAATATAACACAAGATCTAACCGCAGCAAAAGAAGACAAGATAAGAAGAGATAAACATGTTCACTGATATACATCATCACTTAGTCCATGGCGTAGACGATGGCCCCCGCACTTTTGAAAAAACTCAACAAATGATTTTGACTGCTCATCAAAACAACATTTCTCATCTTATTGCTACGGCCCACATAGCACCCGGCATATCCCCTTTTCCTTTTGAAGCATACTATAAGCACCTGACCATGGCCCAACAGTGGTGCCAGCAAAACAACATCCCCCTGTCTATTTACCCTGGAACAGAGATCTTGTATACGGAATCCACCGCCCGCTTGCTTATGGAAGGTCAGGTGCCCACACTGGCTGAAACAAAAAATGTGTTGTTGGAGTTTTCGCCAAAGGCAACCTATAACAGCATATATCAAGCGGCTATGGTGTTAGGAGGTGCGGGGTATAAGGTAATCATTGCCCATGCCGAGCGCTATGAAACACTGCGAAGTTTGAAAAAACTGCGTAAACTCCGTGAAGAGCAGCATGTAGCAATACAGATAAATGCGAGAGGGATCCTGGAGCATCGATTTAATTCTTTCAACAGGTGGTTAAATAAGGCCGTCAAAGAGGAGCAAATTGATATTGTAGCCTCAGATGCACATAACGTGCGGAACCGTAAGTGTAACCTGCAAGGAGCCTATGAAGAGTTGCTTAGCCGCTTTGGGGAGCAAGTTGCCCTTAAGCTGTGTGTTGAAAACCCCCGTGAGGTTTTACGGATACCTTTATCACAACTCAAGTTACCAACATAAAACCTATTCTAAACGATATCACCAATAAAAAAATAAAGGCACATCTAGGAGTGAGGGCGAATGGCAAAATCATACCAAAAAACATTTGCTATGCGAGGAATGAAAGTGTTATATGCAGTGCTTCAAACAACAGTGTTTATGGCTTGTTGGCTCTTTTTTTATGCAAAAAACATAGAATACGGCCATATTTCTAGAATTAATCTATTGGTAGGTTGCTTGTACTTTATTATAACAGCTCTGCTTGATCGTGTATATAAAGCCTTTGATGTGGGCACTTCTAGGGTTTCGGAACTAGTCTATTCTCAAAGCCTCACCAATATTGTTGCTGCCGGTGTTTTCTATTTACTGTTTAGCATTTTTCGAGGAAAGTTCATCAACCCTTTACCACTCCTTTTAATGTTGGTATACCAGCTAATTGGTAGCCTTATTTGGTGTAAATGGGCAAATAAAATTTACTTTTCCTTAAACCAGCCTAAAAAAACCGTTGTCATCTATCGGCAAGCCTCAGATTTATATAAGCTGAAAGAAGTTAATCATTTTTCCTCAAAGTTTGATGTGCAAAAGCAGATCGAAAACCCTAAAGAGGATTTGCAGCGGCTACTGAAGGAAATAAATGATTACGAGGCGATTTTCATTTCCGGCATTCCCCTTAAATTACGCAATGGTATAACAAAGCACTGTATCGAGAAAGACATTCCTTGTTATATTCTACCCCATGTAGGGGATGTGGTGATGGCTGGTGCCAAACATATGCAAATGTTCAGCGTGCCCATTATGCGTGTAAGCCGTGCCTCCCCGCCCATTGAGTTTTTAATAACTAAACGGGCCTTTGATGTATTAGCTTCCCTTGCCGGTATTGTGATTACAAGTCCTATCATGTTATTAACAGCACTGGCCATTAAGGCATATGACCGGGGCCCTGTAATATACAAGCAAGTGCGTTTAACCAAAAACGGAAAGAAATTTTTTGTTTTAAAGTTTCGCAGCATGGTTGTTCACGCTGAAAAAGATGGCATTGCCTGTATGGCCACCCAAAACGACTGCCGAATCACCCCTGTTGGCAAATTAATTCGCGCCACCCGCATGGACGAATTGCCCCAGCTATTTAATGTGTTAAAGGGAGAGATGAGTATTGTAGGCCCTCGGCCGGAACGGCCGGAAATTGCCCAGCAGTACGCAAAAACCATGCCGGCCTTTTCCTTGCGTTTGCAGGTAAAAGCAGGATTAACGGGCCTGGCCCAAGTTTATGGCAAATACAACACCCCTCCTTACGATAAATTAAAAATGGACTTGTTGTATATTAATAAAATGTCTGTTGCGGAAGATTTGCGGTTGATATTTGCAACTATAAAAATATTGTTTATGAAAGAAAGCACCGAGGGCGTGGAGCAGGGGCAGATAACGGCAGTGGAGGAGGAAATACCAAAAACTGTTGACAAATCGGTGGCGTGAGG
>CAYFQH010000094.1:0-4690 GCA_964345215.1 uncultured Oscillospiraceae bacterium
ACATCGGTTCTCTGTTTTTCTTTTCTTACGGCACCTATCTATTGTAACTCAACATCCTTCCTGCCCCGTTACCCTCCATTTTTAACAACTTACCCCCTTAAGGTTTCGCCTTTATTGCCCTCGCACCTGTTTGCGGTAAGCGCCAGGAGATAGGCCTACCATTTTTTTAAACATACGGCTAAAGTAAAGAGGATCTGCATAACCAAGGCTCAAGGCAATTTCTCCAATGGTGAAAGCACTCGAATACAGCATTTCCTTTGCCTTGCTCATCCGTATTTCGCTGATGTAGCGCATAGGGGTTTTGCCCGTGTAATTTTTAAAACAGCGAATCAGCCAGCAGCTGCTTACCCCCATCCTTCGGGCATAAGCGCTTACTTGCAAAGGCTGATGGTAGCGTTGGTGAAAGTCTGTCATGGCTTTTTCCACCAAGGCATTTTGTTCCCACATCTTTTTCTCCCCTTCCCCAAGGCACCTGGCAAGAAGGATTAAAAAACCCTCTAAATAAAGGGTTGCAAGATGCTGGTAATGGTTTTTTTGAAACTGCAGCTCCCGGATCATCTTTTGCACTAAAATAGAAAACTCGCTTTGAGGGCCTGTAAAATAAGCACCGCTTTTCTTCATGCCCAACCCCTTCAGCGTTTCTACAGCCTTAGTTCCGGTAAAATGAAGCCAGTATACGTCCGGCTCCTGCTCTAGCTTATATACATAGTGCTGCCTGTCGCCCTTTTGATAAAAAACCACCGATCCCTCCCCTACCCTTTGGGCCCTGCCATTAAACTCAAAGGTCATACTTCCTTTTGCAATGTATAACAGCTGCAAATCCTCCCGCCCGTGGGGGCGCAAGGTTTCAAAAAGAGGCTGGGTGACCAACTGGTAGTGACCGGCGCTGTTCAGGCAAAAATCCCGGCTTTTATCTTCTACACCTTTTTCATCTGTATAAAAATAGCCTGAATCGTTAATCATCTAAACACTCCCATATTCTTGCATATATAACAGTATTTTAGCTGATTTATATTTTAATGTCCACCCACTTTATATCATTTTATCCATATACTATATTGTAAACTGTATTTACCTCTTACGAAGGGCGTGGCATAATGAACACAGGAAAATTAAAATAAAAAGGAGAATGATCATGCGTACCATTTTACCTATAAACCAAAACTGGCTGTATAAGCCCAGCTTTTTTTCGGAAAAAGACCTTCAACCTGCTTTAGCAACTGGCGAAGACTACACTGCCATCGGCCTTCCCCATACGAATATTGAACTGCCTTTTAACTATTTTGACGATAAGGCTTTCCAGTTTACCTCTTGCTATAAACGGGCTCTTCCCTTAGATAGCAGCTGGGCGGGGCAGCGGATTTTTGTTGATTTTGAAGGGGTGATGGCCTATGCCAAAGTGTATGTGAACGGCGTTTTTGCAGGGGAACACAAGGGAGGCTACACCCCCTTTAGTATTGAGGTCACAAACCTTGTTGCCTTTGACCGGCAAAACGAAATGACCGTAGTGGTCGACTCCAGCGAGCGGGCCGACATCCCTCCCTTTGGCGGGCAGATTGACTATTTAACCTATGGAGGTATTTACCGGGAAGTACAGCTTCGGGTGGTGCCAAACACCTTTATTGAAAACCTGTTCGTTACCACTCCCAATGCCCTGGCCGACGTAAAACAGCTGCAGGTGCAGGTTTTGCTGGAGGGCATCACAAAAGGCCCTCACTATGACATAGAGCTGCTTTTAACCGACAAGGCCGGAAACACCCTTGCCACAAAAAAACAATCCCTCCCCCAAAGCCATCCCTTTGTGCTGGAACTAAACGAATTGAAAGACATCAAACTTTGGTCTGTTTCCCATCCAAACCTTTACCACGTTCTCTGTGTGCTATTTGAAAACGGTAAAGAAATTGACCGCTGCCAAGTACGCACGGGCTTTCGGGATGTACAATTTACAGCCGAAGGCTTTTACTTGAACGGCGAAAAAATAAAGCTGATGGGCCTAAACCGCCACCAGGCTTTCCCTTATGTAGGTTATGCCATGCCAAAACGCGCTCAGCAAAAAGATGCGGACATTATGAAATACGAACTGGGGCTGAATACCGTTCGTACTTCTCATTACCCCCAGTCCCGCCACTTTTTAGACCGCTGCGACGAAATCGGCCTGTTGGTATTTGAAGAAATACCCGGCTGGCAATATATTGGGGACAGACAGTGGCAAGACCAGGTTTTACAGGATGTAGAAAAGATGGTTGTTACTGACCGAAATCACCCCAGTATTTATATTTGGGGGGTACGCATTAACGAATCACAAGATCACCATAATCTGTACACCCGCACCAATGCCCTTGCAAGGCAGCTGGATCCAACCCGGCCCACGGGCGGCGTGCGCTACCTTACAAACAGCGATTTTTTAGAAGATGTGTACACCATGAACGACTTTATACACGATAACGGCTACAACCAGTACCTGTCAACAGTTATTCGCAACTATACCACCTACGACAATACCCAGGATAAAGACGGCAAAGCCATTGCCCTTCGTGATCCCAAGGCCGTTACCGGCCTTGGGCGGCCTGTGCCCTACATGGTCACCGAGTACAACGGCCACATGTACCCCACTAAGCGCTTTGACCAAGAAGAGCGGACCATGGAACATGCCCTGCGCCATGCCAGGGTTCAAAACGCTTCCTACGGCAACGAGGCCATTGCCGGGGCGATTGGCTGGTGTGCCTTTGATTACAATACCCACAGCGACTTTGGCTCGGGCGATAAAATTTGCTATCATGGGGTTATGGACATGTTCCGCATTCCCAAGCTCGCAGCCTATGCTTATAAAAGCCAAATCCCCCCTCAGGAAGAGGCTGTTTTACAGCCAGCCACCTATTGGGCCCGGGGCGAGCGAAGCATTGGCGGTGTCATTCCTCTCACCATTTTTACAAACTGCGACAAAGTTGATTTTTATTATGGCAATGAGTTAAAGGGCAGTTTTACACCCGATAAAGAAAATTTTCCCTTCTTACCCCATCCACCTATTGTAATTGATCAAATGGCGGGCAAATGGGGGATGCGCTGGGAAGGTGCTGCCTTTGTAGGCTACGTAAACGGAAAAGAAGTCATCCGTAAAGAATACTCTTCCAATGCCCAGCCAACCCATTTTAGCCTTTTGCCCGACGATACTGCACTGGCCCAAGGAGATTGGGATACGACCCGGGTTGTAGTACAAGTTACCGACCAATTTAATAACCCCATGCCCTTTTTAATGGAAGGCCTTGATGTACAGGTAGAAGGGGCAGGCCAGTTAATCGGCCCCGGTTCTCTTTCATTAATTGGGGGGCAAACGGCCTTTTGGATAAAAACCAAGGGGGAAACAGGTATTATCCACCTTCAGGTTACTTGCCCTGCCCTTCATTTTACTGCCCAAAAAGACATTCATGTATTATAACATTTTGCATGCCTTAAACATCAAACCCCCAGCTGCCTTTTTAAGGCAACTGGGGGTTTATTAAGTTATTGCTTATTATTCTTGAATGGCTAAAACTGCAATGTTCACGGCTTCAACCACCCCGGCAGAAGAACCGGTGGCACTGGAAATGGTATCAATATTTTTGCCCAGTACAAAGGGGCCTTTTTGCCCGATAAATTGACCAACAAAGTCTTCGTTAAGTTCCTTTGTTTTTTCACCTTCGCCGGAAAATCTCTCTCCTTCAAGGCTTACACTTTCGATTATTCCTTCCTGGTTAAATTGTACCAGGGCAGTAATGGGTTCAAAAACACTTTCATAGACAACCCTTACCTTTTTGCCTTGAGCCGTTTCTTCTACTGTTGTATTTGAACTAAGGGCCCAGGCTTGGTTCACAAGGCTTGCCACAGTTTGAGAAGAAAGGGTTGCGCTGGCAATGGCATCGATATTTTTGCCCAATATAAAGGGTGCTTTTTTACCAACAAACTGGTTTAAGAAGTCATCATTTCGTTCTTTGGTTGTGCTTGGCTCTTCCTGAGAAAAGCGCTCTCCTTTTGCCGTAATCGAGGCCACAGTCCCTTTGTGGTCAAAGCGAACTGAAACGGTAATTTCTTCCCTCGCTCCCTGGCCGGTTAATACCTTTTCCCCATCTTCAGACGCGGCAGCTTCGTTCATAACTTCAGCTCCCAGCATTTCGTTTACAACTTGAACCACTTTTTCGCTGGATAAGGTAGCCTGGGCAATGGCATCAATGTTTTCGCCTAAAATAAAGGGGGCCTTTTTGCCGATAAACTGGCTTAAAAAAGCTTCGTTCAGTTCCTTTGTTTTCTGGCCTTCACCGGAGAATCGGTCACCTGTCACCTGTATAAGGGTAATCTTACCTTCCTCGTTCTGCTCAATGGACACGGCTAGGCTCTCCAGGTCTTTTTCTGTTTGTTCAAGAGCGGCTTCTTTTTTCTCACCGGCATCTGCAACCGCTTCGTTAATGGCTTTTACCACCGCTTCGCTGGTTACCGTGGCGCCAGTAATGGCATCTATATCCTTACCCAATTCCAATGGCGGAACTTTGCCTATAAAAGAGCTTGTAAAGTCTTCTTCCTGGGCTTTTGCACCAAGGCCCGGGGTTTCTGCAAAATTTTCATCCCCTACGGTTAAAGTGGCAATGGCCCCCTTATCGTCTAAGGTTACAAATACTTTCACTGGGCCTATCTTCCCCTGGGCTTCTCCGGTAAGGGC
>CAYFQH010000095.1:0-4559 GCA_964345215.1 uncultured Oscillospiraceae bacterium
GCAAAAGACCATGGACAGCTTTTTTACAAACCTGGTAGAAGAACTTACAACCAACTACCGGCAGGGCAGGGCTTACTTAGCAGAATTTCTAGAATAAGGAACATGCTTTGAAGGGAGGAAGAAGGATATAATGGAGGAACTGATTCGCTTTATTAGAGAAAACTACCCCGCTGAAGGGGAGCAATTAATCAGCTATTTGCCTAAACATCCCATCGATACCGGCGGTATACAGTGTGTAATGATTAGCGAAGTGGCAGCGAGCAACCCTAAGGAGGATTTTTACGGGGAGGAGCTAGAAGCCCCTTACCTTCAAAATGCCTTGGCCCTGTTTCAAAAGGCAGGACTGAAGGTAAACACCATGAAAGAGCTAAACCAAAGGGGCATTTATATAACCAATGCAGTCAAAAGCCCCAAGGAGGAAACCACCATCCCCAAAGAGATTGTTCAAAAATATGTGCCCCTGCTTTCAAAAGAATTAGAACTTTTTCCAAACCTTAAAGTGGTGATGCTCATGGGGGATGTAGCCCGCAAAGCCTTTAATTTTATTGCAAAAAGCCAAACAGGTAAAAACGCTCTTCCCCCAGGGGCTACCTATAAAATCCGCCATGATGTGTGGGTTTGCCAGGGCATCCGCCTCCTACCCGCTTATATTATGACAGGGAAAAACTTATTGATTGAAAAATCAAAGGTGGATATGTCGGTGGAAGAAATTAAAAAGATGCTGGAAATCATTCAATAAAAACAAAACTTCTGTATCAATACTACAGAAGTTTTTTGCTTAAAAATTTCAAAAAGAGGCTTTCCGTTTTTACCCATTTTCAATCATAATTTGGCAGGGTTTCATTGCTTCCAAAGCAGTTTTATGGCTTTGAGGGGTTACCCCGGCGCAGCAGGCCGCATCAACGGTAATGGGCAGCTCCGGAAAAAAGGCTTTTGCGATTAAGGCATTTGAAATGACGCAAATATCGGTGCAAAGGCCCACAATGGTCAGGCTGGCGATGGGGTTTTCTTCGTTTAAGGTTTGAAGAACCGTTACCAAATCGCTGCTGCCAAAGGTTACTTTATCAATGGCAGGGGTGGTGCGCAGGGCGTCCAATTCTTCGGCAATTTCCCAGCCGGGAGTATTTTGAATACAGTGTTCAACGGGCAAGTTCCGCCCTTCCTGGGTGCTAAGGTAGTCTGCCTGGTGCGTGTCCCGGGTAAAGAGGACCTTGCCCTTAAAGTTTTTAACCTTATTGACTACCAGGGGCAAAATGGCCTGGGCCTCTTGAGTGCCAAGGGAGCCTGTAATAAAATCATTTTGCATATCTACAACCAGTAAAATATTCATAATATCAAACCTTTCTTGCTTGCTGCGCATTGTTTTGATAGTATCATTATAAGTTAAATCACAGCAAAAAGCCACCAGGCTTAAAACAATGAAAACAGCGGAACAAGAGAGGATTATGCCTATGAAGATTAGACCTTATGAACCAAGGGATTGGGAGCGGCTGAAAGCCATCCACGATGAGGCCCGAAAAATTGAACTTTATAGGGCAGGCCTGGATAAAGCCTATTTACCCCTGGAAGAAACGTATAAAAACGAAGGCCTTTTTGATTACAACCTTTTGATTGCCGAAAACAATAAAGGGTTGGTGCTGGGTTTTATTGGATTTTTTCCTGATGAAATCGGCTGGCTCTATGTAGACCCCTTATACCACCGCCAGGGGGTGGCCAGTGCTTTGCTTAATGCTGCCATAAAACAGACCGGGGGTGAGATAACCATAGAAGTGCTGGAAAACAACGCCGTGGCCCTGGCTTATACGAAAAGTGGGGCTTTACGAAAATGAAAGGCCAAATGCCCGGCAATGAAGGGTTTTCTGTTATAGTGGATGTGCTCAGGTATGTGAAAAGCAAATAAATAAGCGCCAGGATAAAGTTGTTTTATGCCATGGATTTATGAGTGATGGTAAAAGCAAAGAAACAGCAATAAAAAGTTTGCCTTTCGGCTTTTTGGTTTACATAGAATAATAGGGATTTATCAGGCAGTAAAGCTAACCTTAGGAGTGAGTGACATGGCAGAGAAATTAGTGATTATCGGTGGTACGGCGGCAGGGTTAAGCGCTGGGGCAAAAGCAAGAAAAATGAAGCCTGAAATGGATATTATCGCCTATGAAAAATCTGGCTATACCAGCTATGGTTCCTGCGGGCTGCCTTATTTTGTAAGTGATCTAATCAAAAAGCCCGAGGCTTTGATTACCCTTAGCCCAAAAGCACTGGACGAAGAACGGGGAATTAAAGCTTACATTCGCCATGAGGTAACGGAAATTGACCGAGAGCAAAAAGTGGTAAGGGGCAAAAACCTGTTAACAGGAAAAACCTTTGAAACCCCCTATGATAAACTGGTTATTGCCACCGGGGCCAGGCCCCATGTACCCAGTATTTTAAACGCCAAGGATCATATCGGGCGCCTAACCCCCGGGGTGTTTACCCTGCGCTGGGTAGAGGATGGTATTTACCTAAAAAAAGCGGTGTTTGAAAATCGAGCCATTGCTATTGTGGGGGGCGGCAACATTGGGCTGGAGGTAGCGGAACAGCTATCCCAACTTACGGATAAGCAGATTACCCTCATCGAAAGCAAAGAAAGGCTGCTCCACCAGTTCCCCTTGGCCTATAGCCAAAAGGTGGAGGAGGAATTTAAAAACCATGGGGTGAATCTTTTGCTAGGGCACAGGGCCCAGGAGATTGTTTTAGAAAAAGGACGGGCTGGGGGCCTTGTAACCAACAGGGGAACCAAAATCAAGGCTGATGTTATTTTGCTGGGCACCGGCGTTACCCCTGAGGTCGCTTTGGCAAGGCAGGCTGGGCTTGAAATTGACGATTTTGGGGCTATTCGGGTCAATGCCTACCAACAAACCAGTGATGAGGCGATTTGGGCCTGTGGCGATTGTACCGCCTGTACTCATTTAATCACCAACAAGCCCTACTATGTGCCCCTGGGTACCCAGGCGAACAAACAAGGGCGTATTGCAGGGGAGAATATAGCTGGGGGGAACAGGCCCTTTCAAAAAATACTGGGTTCTCAGGGTACCAAAGTCTATAGTATTTATATCGCTTCTACCGGCCTTTTCCTTCCTCAGGCCATCGAGGAAGGGTTTAAGGCCGAAAAGGTGACCATTACCAGCCGGGACAAGGCAGGCTATTACCCAGGAGGCGATCAAAACACCCTTACGTTGGTGTTTGAAAAACCTTCCGGAAGGCTTTTAGGGGCCCAGGGAATGGGGGCTTTTTCGGTGGTGGGGCGGATCAATGTGTTGGCAACGGCCATTACCGCAGGCTTTGATTTAGAACGTTTAAACCAGGTGGATTATATCTACACCCCCTCGGTAGCCCCTGTGTATGATCCCATTTTGATTGCAGCGGAAAACGGCCTTAAAAAGCTATAATAAACGCTTGAGAAATGTTTAACAATAATGCGTCTTGGGTATATAGGTATCATGGAAAGAGAATAGAATCCCTTCTTGCTTTTTTCAGCCTATAAACACCTGGAACCCTGGTTCCACCAACCTTTAAGGAGCGAACAACAATGATTAAACACATTAAAAGCGAAAACATGGGCCATGCCAATAACCACTGGCTTGACAGCTTCCATCACTTTTCCTTTGCCAATTACTACAACCCCGATAATATTCGGTTCGGCATTTTACGGGTGGTAAACGACGACCGGGTGGGTCCCGCAACAGGATTTGGCACCCATCCCCACAAGGATATGGAAATTATCTCCTACGTGGTGGATGGGGAGCTGACTCATGGCGACAGCATGGCAACCGCCACACCTTAAAGCGCGGGGAAGTGCAATATATGAGCGCCGGTACCGGAGTAACCCACAGTGAGCACAACTTTGGCCATGAGGTGCTACGGTTTTTACAGATTTGGTTTTTTCCCGATAAAAAGAATTACACCCCCAACTATGGGGATAAGCGCTTCAATTGGGAAGATCGGGTAGGCCGGTGGATGCCCATTGCTTCAGGGGATGGAAATCCGGATTTCCCCATTCAAATTCATAACGATATACACATGTATGCCACCCTTGTTCCAAGGGATGAAACCCTTACCTTTAAGGTAGAGGAAGGGCGCCAGGCTTACTTGGTTTTAATTGAGGGCTGGGCTGATATCAATGGCCTTGTGCTAAACGAACGGGACGCCCTTGAAATTACCGAAGAAGAGATTACCATTAACGCCAAAGCCAGTTCCCACATATTATTGATTGAAATGGCAAAAGAAGAACAATAGGAATCGAATTATAAAACCAAAAAAAGCGGGCAGATGATTCTGCTTGCTTTTTTATGGTACTATATATACGAAATCATGGGTTAATGCCAGGAGATATAAGTATCGAGCGGGGACGGTGCTCCGTAGCCCCTATTTTTAAAAAGCGGAAAGGAGGTATACAATTGCATAAGAATGTTATTTTGTTAAACGGGCCTTCAAGTAGCGGCAAATCAACCTTAGCAAAGGCCTTGGCGCTGCTTTATTATATACCAAATAAAATAAAAATAAACATATTTGTAAATAAAATA
>CAYFQH010000096.1:0-4553 GCA_964345215.1 uncultured Oscillospiraceae bacterium
ACACTAGGAGGATTCACCAGTCGCTACAATATTTAACACCTAATCAGTTCGAAAAAATCGCTTTAACTGGCCTAAAAGTGTCAAAGTACTTTTGTCCGGTTTATTGACTTCACCTCATTTCGTATCTGAGGTATTCATACCACCGTACTTCTTCTTGTGCCAGTGGTAATATGTTTGTTCTGATACGCTGATTTGACGGAGCACTTCCCCAATTGTTTTCCCTTGACCATACAGAACCTCCACTTCTCGAAGTTTTATGATGATTTGTTCAACTGTTTAATTTGGCCTGCCCCATTTCAACACACCTTTCTTTAGAGTTATTATATATCTTTTTCTAAACTCTATTCCTGTGTACATTATACGGGGGCAGGCCAGAGGTCACTTTCTCTTTAATAAAAAACTACACGGAGATATCCCTACGACCGCTGAGTTTGAAAAACAGCAAAAGGGAAAGAACTGAGGTAATGGTTAAAACCGTAGAGTAAGCTGCCGCATTGCCAAAACAGTCCCGGATGACCTCCGTATAGATGGAGACGGTTAATGTTTGGGTTTTGGCACGGTAGAGCATAATGGAGGAGGAAAGTTCGCTAATGACCGTTACCCAGCTCATAATGGCCCCTGAAAGGACCCCAGGCAACATCATAGGTACGGTGATTTCGCCAAAGGAGCGCAATTCACTAGCCCCTAGGGAGATAGAAGCCTCTTCAATACTGGGGCTGATTTGACCGATAATGGCTGTTGATGAACGAATGGTATAGGGCATACGCCTTACGGTAAGTGCAATGATAATAATGGCAGCTGTACCGGTTAAGGCCAGGGGAGGCTTGGCAAAAGCATATAAAAAGGAAATACCAAGAACGGACCCTGGAATAATATAAGGAAGCATGGTAAGGGTATCCACTGTGGAGGTTAATGCTGAGCGCTTACGTACTGCAAGGTAGGCAATCATAATGCCGAAAACCACCACCAAAGCAATGGCTGCCAAGCCATATAAATAGGTGTTGGATAAAACCAGTTTATTTTTTGAAAAGATGGTTTGATAATTGATTAAGGAAAATTCATTTGTAAACATCCCTGGGGTGGACTCCTTTAAAAAAGAAGTTACAATTACCGTTAACTGGGGCAACATGGCTACACCTACCACTGCATAAACAAAACCATGGCAAAGCACATTGATCAAAGGTTTTGGATTGTGGGGTTGCATGGGGCGCAAAGCGGACATGGAATATGTATATTTTCTTGCAATACGCCTTTGAAGAAAAAAGAAAATCATGGTAATGGCAATAATAATAACGCATAGAGCAGCAGCAAAATAACTGTCGTTGGTTACTTCGCCCATAAACTGATTATATAGTACCGTTGGAAAAGTACGATACCCTTCGCCGATGAGCATAGGCGTTCCAAAATCGGAAAAGACCCGCATAAAAACAAGCAATGAGGAGGCCAATACCGTTGGCAGTACCAAAGGTAGAATAACCCCTGTTACTTGCTGAAAACTGTTTGCACCCAGGCTCTCCGCTGCTTCGTTTAAAGAACTATCCAAGTTTTCCAAAGCCCCGCTTACATACATGTATATCAAAGGGAACGATTGTAAAGAAAACACCAAAACAATGCCTGCAAAGCCATAAATCCCTTCAAATTGCACACCTGGCAAGTGATTGATCAGCCTGGTAATAATACCATTTCGTCCTAACAGTTGAATCCAGGCATAAGCCCCGATAAAAGGCGGAGAAAGATAACTGACAACAATTAAAATATTTAGCCATTTACTGCCTGCAATACGAACACGCCTAGTAATATAGGCCATTAAGAGCCCTAAGGTTGCCGCAATAAGGGTTGAAACGATGGTGACCTTAAAAGAGTTAAGCAAAGTATTGGTATAGTATTTGCGAGTGAAAAAACGAGTAAAGTTTTCAAAAGTTAATGAATTATCCGCAGGGTTTACGACGCTTTTGTATAAAATAAGAGCAAGAGGAAACACCACGAATACCAAAAACACTGCAAGAATGGCCAAGGTGAAAAAAGTCCAAATGGTAGGCTTCTTTTTTACAACCATGTAGATCACACCTCCTTACGAATCAGTGTTGCTTTTGTATCTTTGTCAAAGATGTTGATTTTTTCTTCCACTACTTGCAGTTTTATTGCCGTTCCGTCTGGAAGAATTTCCCCTAAATCCGACGGGCTGATTACTTCCAATTGAGTACCGTCTTCAAGAGCGATGAAATAATGAAGATTTACCCCTAAAAATACGCTGGAAATAACTTTGGCAGGAATGCCGTTTTCTTCTTCCTGTTTAATCATCCATTCTTCGGGCCGTATAGCTGCAATGGCTTCTCCAATGTTTTGAGCTTGACTGATAACATTTTTTCCCGATACTGTGTAGTTATAGCCAAAGTCAATTTTTCCTTGGATAAGTTTTACTGGTACCAAGTTGCTAAGGCCGATAAAAGTGGATACAAACACATTTTGAGGCCGCTGATATAAACGCTTTGGAGTATCTATTTGTTGAATAACCCCGTCGTTCATTACAGCAATTCGGTCAGAAACCGCTAATGCTTCTTCCTGGTCATGCGTCACATAAACGGTGGTAATGTCAATTTTCCGCTGAATTTCTTTAATAACATTTCGCATTTCCACTCTCAATTTCGCATCTAGGTTGGACAAAGGCTCATCCATTAACAGCACTTGGGGGTGAATAACAATGGCCCTGGCTAAAGCTACCCGCTGCTGCTGCCCACCGGAGAGTTGCTCAGGCATTCGATAGGCATAATCATCTATTTTTACCAATTTTAAAATTTCATCTACTTGCTTATATCGCTGTTCTTTTGGTATTCTTCGGGTTTTTAGTCCGTAGGCCACATTGTCCCGCACATTCATGTGAGGAAAAACAGCATAGTTTTGAAACACCATACCCATATTGCGTTTATTAGTTGGGATATCGTTAATTAACTGATCATCAACTTTAATTTGTCCACCTTCTATAGAGGTAAATCCCATAATCATTCTTAACAAAGTCGTCTTTCCGCAGCCGGATGGGCCTAACAACGTAAAAAACTCACCTGGTGTAATTTGCAAAGAAAGCCCATTTAGCACTGTATTTTTTCCATAAACTTTTACTACGTTTTCCACATCAATGGAAACACTCATGTAAAGCACCTCTCTTTTCATCATGAAAGGCCCGATTCACCGGCCGAAAAGCGCGTATAGAATCGGGCCTATGTTTTTCCTTTGGGGAGGAAGCAAAGATTATTCCATCATCATCTCTACATGCTCAATATAAGTATTCACAATGGTTGCTTTGTTTTCAGCAATATAAGTCGCACTATAGGTATCAAAAAGCTTAATTTGGTCATTGGGAATCATTTTACTATTGGTGGGAACACCTTCCCGTAAGGGACGTAAGTTCAACTCTGCCGCCACAGCTGTTTGAACCTCTTCGCTTAGGACATAATCTACAAATTTTTGGGCCGCTTCAAGGTTTGGCGCATCTTTTACAATTTGCACACTCTGTCCGGGGAAAATAGTACCCTCTTTGGCGTAAACGACTTTTACAGGCTGTTCGCCGGCGGCTTCCAATTCAACACAGGGATCCTCATAACTAAGACCAACATAATACTCACCATTAGCTACACCATTGTAAACCTGTGATGAGGAAGAAGCTACTTTTCCATCTAAATTTACTAAAAACGTATCAATGAAGTCCCAAGCTTCCTGGCTCATAGGATCGCCATTGCCCATGCCATAGAGCATCCCGATCAAGCACTGGAAGGCAGAAGAAGAGTTAGCGGGGTCGGCAGTGATAATTTTTCCTTTTAGCTCAGGGTGTAACAAGTCGGCATAACCTTCCACGGTAATGCCTAATTCCGCCAATTTGTCAGTATTGACAATGATAACATTAGGCTCGGCAAAGGCGGGGTTGAAAGGATTTTCACCATCGTTTTTGAAAAGAGGCATCATGGCATCATTATGGATGGATACGTAAGGCTGAAACAGGTCCTTATTAGCAGAAAGCATGGTTTCGTCTGCAGCCCAGTGAATATCTACCGTAACGGCACCAGATTCAACTTCTGCTTTTATACGCTGATTTACTTCGCCTGTTGAACCGGTAATCATCTCTACTTTTAGGCCAGTATCTTTTTCAAAACCAGGAATAACGATATTGTTCAATCTCTCATTTCGTGCTGAATAGATGACCAAATCCGCAGCCAAAGCAGCAGAGGCAAAAGTAAACACCAACACCATTGACAGGATAAAACACATTGTCTTTTTCATGAAAAAACCTCCTCATATGTTGTTTTAGGAAACCGATTGATTGTATTATACCATATATTTTTAAGAAAAACACTTTTATAACAACTTTACTCTTTTTTTTTGCTTCATTTTAAACGGTAAAAGCCATATATCCAAATCACAAAGGAAAGGGAAAATGTTTTGTTATAGATGCTGTTTTAAATGATGTAAAAGATAAAAGTAAAAGAAAAAAGACATAGAAGGGAACCGCTTAAAAATGCTTTGATTTGCCGGGATACTCTTTGTAAAAAAACTGGGCTTTT
>CAYFQH010000097.1:0-4519 GCA_964345215.1 uncultured Oscillospiraceae bacterium
CTTCTTTTAGTAAATGGGCCGCCATAGGATCAAGGCCTACCATGGGCTCATCCAGAACCCATAGCTTGGGTTTATGAATCAAGGCGCCAATAATGGCTAGCTTTTGCTTCATTCCCCTGGAATAACTGCTGATAAAATCGTTTAGAACGCCGGTTAGTTCAAAGTAGGCGGCGTATTTTTCAATATGAGTCTTTCTCTCTTTGGCGGACACATTATACATATCCGCTAAAAACTGCAAATATTCAATGGCCTTTAACCTTTCAGGCAGGGGGCTGTTATCAGCCACATAGCCGATTTTTGTTTTGACTTCAATGGGATCTGCTTTAATCGACTGGTGGTCTATTAAAATTTCCCCTTCGTCGGGGCGTATAATGCCGGTCATCATTTTGATGGTGGTGGTTTTGCCGGCCCCGTTTGGGCCGATAAAACCATAGAGCATTCCATCGCCAATGGTAAGGTTCAGGCGGTCAACCGCTTTTTTAGTGCTTTTGCCATAGGCTTTTGATACGTTTGTAATTTCAATCATCTATACACAACTCCCCCTATTTAATTTGCTTTTATTATATCGTGTTATAAGAAGGAATAAAAGATTTGATGCCTAAGCTGTCGCCTTTTATGCTTCATTTGTCAATTGCGTCTTAGCCCAAAGGGCATGTTCCCTCACCACAGGTGAAGGATGGGTGGTTAATTTTTCAAGAAGGTTTATATGCTTTTTTTCTCCGGTGTTGGCCGCCAGCAAGCAGGCCTGGGCTAGAAGGCGGTTAGGCACGGCCATGTTTTTTCCGATTTTATTTTCCAGGGTTTTTGCCTCCTCCTTGCTAAGGGTTAACAGGGCTTCAATATCCACCTCCCCCTCTTGGGTGTTGATGGTTTTTTCAATTTTTTGGTTACAAGGGCAAACCCGCTGACAAATATCGCAGCCTAAAAGCTTCAAACCCATTTTGGCCCGCATCTCACCCGGTACAGCCCCGCCTGAGAGCATGTGGCTGCGCAGGCATTTTGCCCGGCAGTAGCCCTTTTGATCAATGGCCCCTGTAGGGCAGGCTTTTTCGCAAAGTCGGCAGTTTTGGCAAAGAGAGGGCGGTTTTTCTTCGTATGCCAAATCCTGAATGAAAACATCCTCCAACCAAAGGGTTTGAACATGAAAATAGGTGCCCCATTGGAAATGGGCATGAAGGGTGCTTTTTAGTTGAACAAAATCTCCCAGCAAAGAAAGATAGGGTTTGACCAGCACCTTGGTTGTGTGCCGGACGTTGATACCTTTTCTTTGCAAAACAAGCTCCATTTCTTTAGCGGCCAGGTAGCTTTTTTGCGCAGCAAAATAGTAGGCATCTATTTCGGCCGATTTCTTTTTATTAGAAAACAAAAAGGGGCTGTAGGCTTTTATCAGCAAGCAAAGGCTGCCCTGGGTTTTCAGATCAGAATCATATGCCCGCCCTGGCGTAAAATAGCAGGCTTCAAAGCCCTTTTCTTCCGCCAGCTGCTGTATGGTCTGTATCATTTGCATGGTTTATATAATCCTCCATAAAAAAGCCATGCCCACAAAATGTGCAGGCATGGCTTTTATGTACAATATAGCCCGAGGGGACGATTTTATAACAGGCAGCTTTTAAGGCATAAACTGCCCGCTGTCTCCCTTAGGCATCGGCCGTGCGCTGGGCTATCATGTCTTTCACCTTCATCAGGCGGGTTAAAGCCCCCCGCTCGTTTTCATCCAGCTTCATGGTAATGTAGCGAATGGTCTCTTCAAACTGGGGAATCATTACATGTTCCAAGGCATTTACCCGGCGGCGGGTTTTTTCAATTTCGTCGGCCAACAGATTACAGGTTTTTTCAATTTCGGCCAGGCGCAACAAGTTGGGCAAAACAGCTGCAACCGTAGCAATAGCCCCATCCAGCTGAGAAGAGGTTTCCGCAAGGCCGTAAGGAAGTACCACTTTTTCAAGGGAAGCTTCGTCTGCCTTGATCACCGGCACTTCAACAGACATAATATTCCTTTTGCTGATCACTACTTCCGCCTTTCGGGCAGGGTAGAGCACCGCCTCTTCCAGCATTTGGGGGTCCATCACCGCTCGGGCCATAGCAAAATCTTTTAGTGCAATAGAAAGTTCCACTTCTACCTGGCCCCTTAGGGTATAGTTTTCCCTTACAAGGCCAATAAAACGGCGGACCATTTCATCCCGTTTGTCTTTTAAAAGCTTATGGCCCCGCTTGGCTGTAACCAGTCTGCGCTTTACGCGGGTTAATTCCATGCGGGTGGGGTTTACGCGCATTACAGCCATAATTTACGCCTCCTTATCTTCATTTTCCTGAGCAAGGGGCATAAACTCGTCCAGCATATCCTCCCTGATCCGCTTAAGTTCCGACCGGGGGAACATGCTTAAAAGCTTCCAACCGATATCCAGGGTTTCCTCAATGCTTCTATTGGTAAAATAGCCCTGGGATACGTATTCGTTTTCAAAAGCTTCCGCAAAGGCAGCGTACAGCTTATCCATGTCCGACAGGGCTGCGTCGCCTAAAATAACGGCCAGCTCTTTGGCATCCTTACCACGGGAATAGGCGGCAAAAAGCTGGTTCATAACAGCTGCATGGTCTTTTCTGGTTTTGCCATCGCCAATTCCCTTATCTTTTAAACGGGAAAGAGAGGGCATGACATCAATGGGAGGCTCAATACCCTTATGGTATAATTCCCTGCTTAAAATAATCTGCCCTTCGGTAATGTAGCCCGTTAAGTCAGGAATGGGGTGCGTTTTATCGTCTTCAGGCATGGTTAAGATGGGGATTTGAGTAATCGACCCTTCTTTGCCGATAATGCGGCCGGCCCGCTCATACATACTGGCCAAGTCCGTATACAGATAACCCGGATAACCCCGGCGCCCGGGCACTTCTTTTCGAGCAGCGGATACTTCCCGCAATGCTTCAGCATAATTTGTAATATCGGTTAAAATAACCAAAACGTGCATGCCTTTTTCATAGGCCAAATACTCCGCAGCCGTTAAGGCCATCCGGGGTGTGGCAATACGCTCAATAGCCGGGTCATTGGCCAGGTTCATAAACAAAACGGCCCGTTCAATGGCTCCGGTACGGGTAAAGTCGCTGATAAAGTAGTCTGCCTCTTCAAAGGTAATGCCTACGGCGCCAAAAACTACGGCAAACTTACTGTCGGTACCCAAAACTTTTGCCTGGCGGGCAATTTGAGTAGCCAGTTGGGCATGAGGCAGGCCACTGCCTGAAAACACCGGTAATTTTTGGCCTCGAACCAGGGTGTTCAAGCCGTCAATGGCGGAAATACCCGTTTGAATAAATTCGCTGGGATAATCCCTGGCGGCGGGGTTCAAGGGCTCACCGTTAATGTCCCGTCGCTGTTCCGGAATAATTTGGGGGCCTCCGTCTTTCGGTTCCCCCATGCCTGTAAAAACACGGCCCAACATATCCATGGATACGGATAATTCAATACTGCGCCCCAAAAAACGGGCGGTGCTGTTATCAATACGCAGGCCGTTGCTGCTTTCAAAAAGCTGTACAAGGGCCCGATCCCGCTCAACTTCAAGCACCTTACCCCGGCGTACTTCGCCGTTTGCCTGGCGAATCTCCACCAGTTCGTCGTAGGTCACCCCTTCTACCCCTTCTACCAACATCAGGGGGCCAACCACTTCTTTAATGGTCCGGTATTCCTTCAGCATTCTCAAAGACCTCCTTCATCTACAAGTGCGGCCATTTGGCTGCTGAGTTCGTCGGCAATGTCGTCAAAGCGCATAATTTCCCCTTCGGGTATATACTTGGCCCGGCCAATCTGCTCCCTGACAGGCAAGGTAATAATGCTGGACAGGGAAACCCCTTCTTCCAGCGCCTTTTGCCCCCTGTCTAAAAAGCTTAAAATCAGTTGAAGCATTAGGTATTGCTTGTTTAAGGAGGTATAGGTGTCTATATCATCGTAGGCGTTTTGATGCAAATAGTCTTCCCGGATGGAGCGGGCTGCTTCCAAGGTTAACCGGTCCTTCCAGCTAAGGGCATCAATCCCTACCAGGCGTACAATTTCATCCAGTTCCGCCTCCTGCTGTAAAACGGCCATGGCCTTTGCCCGCAGCTCATTCCACTCGGGAGAGATGCTGTCGGAGAACCATTCGGCCAGTTTATCAATATACAAAGAGTAGGACTGAAGCCAGTCGATTGCCGGGAAGTGGCGGCTGTAAGCCAATTGGGCAGACAGGCCCCAGAACACTTTTACAATGCGTAGTGTAGCCTGAGACACGGGCTCGGAAATATCGCCTCCGGGAGGGGATACGGCCCCAATAGCGGAAATAGAACCAAACCGGTCTTTAGTGCCAAAGCATTGAACCACCCCGGCCCGTTCGTAGAACTCAGCAATACGGGAGGATAAGTAAGCCGGATACCCTTCTTCACCGGGCATTTCTTCCAAACGGCCGCTCATCTCTCTAAGGGCTTCGGCCCAGCGACTGGTGGAATCGGCCATGATGGCTACTTTGTAGCCCATATCCCGGTAATATTCGGCAATGGT
>CAYFQH010000098.1:0-4505 GCA_964345215.1 uncultured Oscillospiraceae bacterium
GTGGCCTGTAAGCCGAGTTCTGTCGTGAACGATCATCTGTCTAGGCCCTTTGTTGCCAAAGGGCTCAAGCGATTACATGGAACGTGACGGGCAACCACATGTGTTCCTTATCAATCTTGCACCAAGTGGGGTTTACATCGCAAGCAAGTCGCCAAGCTGCGGGTGAGCTCTTACCTCACCTTTCCACCCTTACCATAAAATATGGCGGTATCTCTCTGTTGCACTCTCCTTGAAGTCGCCTTCACCGGCCGTTAACCGGCACTCTGCCCTACGGTGCTCGGACTTTCCTCATGCCAAAAGCATGCGATCGTTTGGCCACCTTGTTTCATACCAGTATAGCATTTTCACCCTTTTATTGTCAATGAAACATAGGTCCGGCCTTTGCTCAATAAGCAGGGATTTAGGTAAGTTTGTCGAATGTATTATAGATAAAGCATTTTTGCCGCAATTAGGAAGGGATGAAGCTTGGTGCAAACCATACGCGAAAATTTAGAACAAGAAGAAAAAGAGCGGTTAAGTCCTTTGGCCGCTTTAAGTAGTAAGAGCAAAGGCAGGGCTCATCCTCTAGCCCCCTGCTCCCTTCGCACCGCCTTTCAGCGGGACCGGGACCGGATTATACACTGTAAAAGCTTTAGAAGGCTTAAATATAAAACCCAGGTTTTTTTAGACCCTTTAGGGGATCATTACCGTACCCGTTTAACCCATACCTTGGAAGTAACCCAGGTGGCCCGAACCATTGCCAGAAGTTTAAGGTTAAACGAAGACCTAACCGAAGCCATCGCTTTAGGCCACGATCTGGGCCATACCCCCTTTGGTCATATTGGCGAACGAACCTTAAACAGGCTTATGGGCCAGGGCTTTAATCACAATCACCAAAGCCTGCGTATTGTTGAAAAACTTGAGAATGGCCAAGGACTAAACTTAACTTATGAAGTACGTAATGGTATTTTACGTCATAGCGGCAAAATACCTGCCGATACCCTGGAAGGCCAGTGCGTAGCCCTGGCCGACCGAATTGCCTATTTAAACCACGATATTGATGATGCCATCCGGGCTGGCATTCTCTCCCAAGAAGCCCTGCCTAAAGAGGTGGTTCATGTTTTGGGCCTCACTTCCGGCAAACGCATTAACACCATGATTTTAGACATTGTAAATCAAAGTGCCCAAAAGCCTGTTGTGCGCATGAGTACCTTTATAAAGAATATTTCTGATGCGCTGCGCAGTTTTATGTTTGAGCAAGTTTATTCTCAAGGCTGGCGTAACAGGGAAGAAGCCCGCTGCGACCACGTGATTCAAAGCTTATTTTCGTATTATATGGATCATCCTGCAGAGCTGCCCTTGGAAAACATTGCTACCGCCTATCAAGAAGGCCACGAGCGGGCTGTTGGAGATTTTATTGCCGGTATGACCGACCGCTACGCCATCCATACTTTTGAATCTTTGTTTGTGCCCAACGCCTTTCCAAAATTATAAATATCAATCCTATTGTTTATTCCCTTTATTTACATAAACGCTATCTTTTAGAATGGGTGAAAAAATGGCAGCTTTTTTTCCTGACACGTGGCTGGATGAATTACGAGCCCGCGCAGATATTATTCAAATTGTCTCTTCCTACCTTCCCTTAAAGAAAAAGGGATCCAGTTATGTGGGCTTATGCCCTTTTCATAACGAAAAAACCGCTTCTTTTACCGTTGACCCGGATAAACAGCTGTACTACTGCTTTGGCTGTAAAGCCGGGGGCAGTGTTATTCAATTTGTAATGGAAATGGAAAGGCTCGATTTTCAAGAGTCGGTAAAATACCTGGCAGACCAGCTTCATATGCCCCTGCCCCAAACAAACCAGCCTCCTTCCGACCCTGTAAAGAAAAACAAAAAAGAACGAATTTACACTGTTAACAAAGCTGCTGCCCTGTATTACCACCAGCTGCTATGGCAACCTGAGGGGAAAATAATTCTTTCCTATCTATATGACCGGGGCCTTGATGATACAACGATTCGCAAATTCGGCCTGGGTGCCTCTTCCAGCAATTGGACCGACTTAAGTAACCACCTTCAAAAAGAAGGCTTCACCCTTGAAGAACTTCAGGAAGCGGGCCTTTGTGTTATAAAAGAGAACAAGCATTTTGACATGTTCCGGGGCCGGGCGATGTTTCCCATCATCGATACCTTTGGCAAGGTGGTTGGTTTTGGCGGCCGGGCCATGGGCAGTACCCAGCCAAAATATTTAAACACAGCCGATACCCCGGTTTTTAACAAGCGCTTTGGGGTTTATGCCGGTAATCTCCTTAAAAAAAGCCGTAACCTTTCCAGAATCATTTTAGTTGAAGGTTATATGGATGTCCTGGCCTTAAGCCAGTTTGGTATTACCGGGGTAGTGGCCACCTTGGGTACTTCTTTAACAAGTGAGCAAAGCAACCTCTTAAAGCGCTTCGCTCCCCAGGTATGGGTCGCCTACGATGGGGATAACGCCGGCCAGCAAGCCACCCTCAGAGCCCTTGGGGTTTTGGAGGAAGCGGGGGTCCAAGCAAAGGTTCTGGCCTTCCCTAACGGCCTTGATCCAGATGACTATATTCGTAAATATGGGGATTTGGCCTTTGAAAATCTTTCCCCCATTACTGCCCCTGCTTTTCGCCTCAAACTTTTAGCAAAAAATTATGATCTTTCAAAAGAGGACGGGCGAATTGACTACGCGAAAGCCTCCAGCGAAATTTTAAAAACCGTCTCTTCCCCCATTGAACTGGAAAGCTATTTAAAGCAGATTGCTCTGACCACCGGCTTTACAATAGAAGCCCTCTTTGCCCAAATCGGCACTGCCATGCCCAGGCAGCTGATGGCTGCCTACCAGCCTCGGCGCAAGCAGCGCAGGCAAAAAGAAACGGCCCTTTCGCCGGTGATTAAGTCCGAGCAGCTGCTCCTTGCCATTTACGCAAAAAAACTGTTGCCAAAAGATTTGCTTTCCAGCGAGGATTTTTCCACTCCTTTGACGAAACAGATATATACGGCACTAAAAGATGGGGCCAGTGCCGCTTCATTAATAGAATCCCAAGTGGAAGATGAACAGGAGCGAAAATTTGTTTCTGCCCTTTTTGCCGCTGAGTTACCAACTGAACCTGACATTCTTTTGCGTATGGCAGAAGAATGTTTACAGACGATTCGGCTGGAAAATATGAAAAACCGTTTAGCATTACTACACGAAAAGCTTCCTTCCCTAACAGGCAAGGAAAAAATACAAACCCTGACAGAAATTCAAACCCTGACCAAAAAAATGTCTCGCAGCTTTTAAAAGCGTTTAACGAAGGAGTGATTTTGTTGAGTATAAGCCCAGAAGTGAAACAGGCAAAAATCAATGAATTATATGAACAAGGTAAATCTAAGGGAACCATTACTTATAAAGAAATTATGAACCAGTTAATGGAGTATGAAATTGAACCCGACCAGTTTGATAAAATCTTAGAAAATTTTGATGCCCTAGGCATCCATGTTATAAATGATAAAAAGGCCTCTGAAGCAAAAGAAACTGAAGCTACCGAGGCCGAAGAAGAACCAGAGGATAAAGTTGACCTTTCCGTTCCCGAAGGCATTGCCATTGACGACCCGGTTAGGATGTATTTAAAAGAAATCGGTAAAGTGCCCCTCCTCACCGCCGAGGAGGAGATCGAAATCGCCAAGCGGATGGAAGCCGGTGACGAATTGGCCAAGCAAGAACTGGCCGAAGCCAATCTGCGCCTTGTTGTTTCTATCGCCAAGCGCTATGTTGGCCGGGGGATGCTCTTTTTGGATTTAATCCAAGAAGGGAATTTGGGCCTGATTAAAGCGGTTGAAAAATTTGACTACCGCAAAGGCTATAAGTTTTCAACCTACGCCACCTGGTGGATTCGCCAGGCCATTACCAGGGCCATTGCCGATCAGGCCCGTACCATCCGTATTCCCGTGCACATGGTAGAAACCATTAACAAGTTAATTCGGGTTTCTCGCCAGCTTTTACAAGAATACGGCCGGGAACCCACCCCCGAGGAAATTGCCAAGGCCATGAATATTACCGAGGCCAAAGTACGGGAAATTATTAAAATTGCCCAAGAGCCCGTCTCCTTAGAAACCCCTATTGGCGAGGAAGAAGACAGCCATTTGGGCGACTTTATTCCCGATGAAGATGCCCCGGCCCCCAGCGAGGCCGCCTCCTTCTCTTTAATGAAAGAACAGTTGATGGAGGTGCTGGACACCCTGACCCCCCGGGAGGAAAAGGTGCTGCGCCTGCGCTTCGGCCTGGATGACGGCCGCCAGCGTACTTTAGAGGAAGTAGGCCGGGAATTTAATGTAACCCGGGAGCGGATTCGCCAAATTGAGGCTAAAGCCTTGCGAAAACTCCGCCACCCCAGCCGCAGCAAAAAACTAAAAGACTACTTGGATTGACCAATGGTATCGTCCGAAGTTAAATTTCCAAAAATCTAACTCAAAATTTCCACCACACATTGCAGTAGGTTCAAAAAAAGAGCCTACTGTTTTTT
>CAYFQH010000099.1:0-4464 GCA_964345215.1 uncultured Oscillospiraceae bacterium
GGCACTACCGCGGCGCAGTGGATCCAAAGCCCGTTCTAACATGGCGCAAATTTGGAACGACCATTAACGGTGCAAACATTACCTGTACCCTTGATACCCAGTACCCCTTTAACGATCGCCTTACTTATACCGTTACCACCGACCAGCCCGTTACCTTTGAGCTTAAAATCCGTATCCCAAGCTGGGTTACCTCGGCTACAATAAACGGAAATAAGGCAGAAGCCGGCAGTTTTTATGCCATAAATCAAAAATGGGCAGGTGAAACAAAGGTAGATGTACAATTTACCTTTGAAACCAAGTTGGTTGACCGCCCCAGGAATATGAAATGCCTGTGGAGAGGTCCTCTTCTTTACTCCGTTGCCGTTAAAGAACGCTGGGAAATGCTGGAATATACCCGGGCTAACGTTGAACGCCGCTTCCCGTATTGCGATTATGAATTGTACCCGGAATCAGCTTGGAACTATGCTTTTGATGGTGATACCTTTGACGTAAAGGAAAATCCCATTGGTGAGTATCCCTTCTCAACCGATCAGCCGCCCATTGAAATAACAGCCATCATGGCTCAGGTAAACTGGCCGGAAGAACATGGTGTTGCGGCCATGGAACCACTATCCAGAAAAAGGCTAGGGCTTGGTGCCCAGGTAAGGATGATTCCCTACGGCTGTGCTCGCCTTAGAATGACGGAAATGCCCATGGCGGAATAGGTAAAGGCAGCTAAGTAATAACGTAAGTGCGAAGATAATGCCATTTATAAGCAAAAAACAAATAAACAGCTAAGGATGATTGCCGGCTCAACGGCAGATTTACTCCTTAGCTGTTTTAAGCTTTTGATTTTTAAAGAAGAAAGTTTTGATTTAAGGTCATCAGAAGATATTGAATTTTTAATGTTAAGCTTGAATAAAAAGTGCCGAATGTTCTATCTCAGCCTTTGTGTCACCGTCATGTGTTTGACAAATAAAAAAAATATGCTATTCTGAAATAGGGTTAGGTAAAACTAACTTGAAATCTTTTCACTCAATATTTATTCATTTTGTACATAACAACTCGAATAACGACCCCCTATGGCCAAAAAATGGGGTTAAAGGGGCAAAAGGCTTTTAGCAAGGCAAGGGTTAAAAAAAACAGAGGCAGAGAAGGCTGATTCGGTGTATAATATACAAGGATTAAATATTAACAAAGACCATGCGGAGGAAGAGGCTATGTTTAAAAACGGCAAATGGAACAACGAAATTAATGTACGCAATTTTATCGTTTCAAACTATACGCCCTATGATGGGGATGATACATTTTTAACACCTGCATCAAAGCGCACACAAGAGCTTTGGGGGCAAACAAAAAATCTGCTACAGAAAGAGCGGGATGCTGGCGGTGTTTTAGATATAGATGAAAAAACCATTGCAACCATTGCGGCTCATGGTGCAGGCTATATCAATGAAGAATTGGAACTGATTGTGGGCCTACAAACCGATGCACCCTTAAAGCGTGCCATTATGCCTTTTGGCGGTATTCGGGTTGTTGCCCAATCCCTAAAAGCCTATGGCAGAGAGATGGACCCAGAGGTTGCCAACGTATTTAAATATCGAAAAACCCATAACGACGGTGTTTTTGATGTTTACACTGAAGATATTCGTGCCGCTCGCCGCTCGGGCATTATTACCGGCCTTCCCGATGCCTATGGCCGCGGGCGCATTATCGGCGATTATCGGCGGGTACCTCTGTATGGGCTGGATTACCTGATTGAGAAGAAAAAAACTGCAAAAAATGAATATCACTTCGCTTCAATGGATGAAGAAGCGATTCGTAACAGGGAAGAATTGTCTGAACAGATTCGTAGTTTAGAAGAACTTCGAGAAATGGCTGCAAAGTATGGTTACGATATTTCAAAGCCCGCCAGTGATACAAAAGAAGCGGTGCAATGGCTCTACTTTGCTTATCTGGCCGCCATCAAAGAACAGAATGGTGCTGCCATGAGCTTGGGCCGTGTTTCTACCTTTTTAGATATTTATACCGAAAAAGATCTTGCCCAAGGAAAGTATACGGAGGAGGAAATACAGGAGTTTTTTGATCAGTTTATTATCAAGTTGCGGTTAGTTCGTTTTCTGCGCACTCCGGCCTATGATGAACTCTTCTCAGGGGATCCTACCTGGGTTACCGAATCCTTAGGCGGGATGTGTGCCGATGGCCGGCATATGGTAACAAAATCCACCTACCGTTTTTTACACTCCCTTACTAACTTAGGGCCTGCACCGGAACCGAACATGACGGTATTGTGGAGCCCCCGCCTGCCCGATCCCTTTAAGCGTTTTTGCACCCGGCTCTCTTGTGAAACCTCGTCTATTCAGTATGAAAATGATGATATTATGATGGAAAAGTTTGGCGATGATTACGGCATTGCTTGTTGTGTATCGCCCATGCGCATTGGTAAGCAGATGCAGTTTTTTGGGGCCAGAGCAAATCTGGCCAAGGCGCTGCTTTATGCTATTAATGGTGGGCGGGATGAAATGACAGGGGATCAAATTGGCCCGGCCATTACCCCCATCAAAGGGGATGTACTGGATTACGATGAGGTACGGGAGCGTTACGCTCAAATTTGTGAATGGCTTGCCAATCTTTATATCAATACTTTAAATATTATCCATTACATGCACGATAAATACTGTTATGAAAGGCTGCAAATGGCCCTTCATGATGAGGATATTGTACGCACTATGGCTTGCGGCATTGCGGGCCTTTCGGTGGTGGCCGACAGTCTCTCTGCCATTAAATATGCCAAAGTAAGGCCCATTCGTAACGCCCAGGGGTTGGCTGTTGATTTTGAGATAGAAGGAGAGTACCCGGCCTTTGGTAACAACGACCCTCGTGTGGATGAACTGGCCCAGGATGTAATGCGTAAGTTTATGACCCGCTTGCGCCGCCAGCGCACCTACCGCAATGCAAAACAAACCATGTCGATTTTAACCATAACAAGTAACGTGGTATATGGCAAAAAAACCGGTACTACACCCGATGGGCGTAAAAAAGGCGAGCCCTTCGCCCCTGGGGCCAACCCCATGCATGGCCGAGACCTTCATGGGCCGGTGGCCTCCATGGCTTCTGTGGCCTCTTTGCCCTTTGACTATAGTGAGGATGGCATCAGCTATACCTTCTCTATTGTACCCAATGCCTTAGGCAAGGACCAAGAGCAGCGGGAAGTAAACCTGTCAAACCTTTTAGATGGTTTCTTCCTAGAGCAAGGGCATCATATCAACGTGAACGTAATTGATAAAGAGGTGCTAAAAGATGCCATGGAACATCCGGAACTTTATCCTCAACTGACCATTAGGGTCTCCGGCTACGCAGTCAACTTCATCAAGCTAACCCGCGAACAACAAATTGACGTAATCAACCGCACATTCCATACTTTTATTTAAGCGTTGTATATAAAACAAAAAAACCTACAACAACATGTATTTTTAGCAGGCGGCTTGTATCATAAAATGTACAAGCCGTTTACTAAAAAATAAAAGGATTTGAGAACGTGGAAATATCATTTGAAGATAAAAAGCAACTGCGCGCCGTAACGGGGCGTATCTATTCAAAAGAAACCTTCGGTACGGTAGATGGGCCCGGCATCCGCTATGTTTTATTTTTGCAGGGCTGTCCACTGCGCTGCTTATACTGCCACAACCCCGACTCTGTACAGGTTAATGGGGGAGAAATTTTAACGGCAGGCCAAGGGGTAGATGAAATTTTGCGCTATAGACCTTATATTAAAAGTGGAGGTGTAACCTTCTCCGGCGGGGAACCCTTAATGCAACCGGACTTTTTATTGGCCATGATGAAGCTGCTAAAACAAGAGGGCCTCCATCTTGCTATTGATACAGCAGGCTGTATGAAGGTGAACGGAAAGGTAAAAGAAGTTATTGATTTGGCGGATTTACTCCTTCTTGACATTAAAGCCCTTGAGCCTGAGGTTTCAAAAAAACTTTCAGGCCAAAGCAGCAGCTTGGCTTTTGATATGCTTAATTACTGCGAAAAAATAGCTAAACCCGTATGGATTAGGCATGTGCTTTTAAAGGAATATACCTTAGATGAAACCCAGCTGATTAAGCTTGCCAAAAGGCTAGCGGGCTATCAATGTATTCAGCGGATAGAGTTGTTGCCTTTTCATAAACTGGGGGAACCTAAGTGGGAAGAAACAGACCGGCAGTACACCCTAAAAGATACCCCGGCAACAACAAAAAAAGAAGCAGAATGGGCACGAGATATTTTTAGGAAAGAGGGTTTAAAAGTGCAATAGGCAAAAGTAAAAGCGAGAAGTTATATAAGATGTTTAAAAAACAGACCATTGACTTTAAAGACAATGGTCTGTTTTTAATACCGTCGAAAAACTTAAGTCTATAAAAAGTGAATGCGGATACTATAGCTAGAGTAATCCCATAAATGGGAAAGGAATTTATAGAAAAAGAATTTATAAAAGAATTT
>CAYFQH010000100.1:0-4441 GCA_964345215.1 uncultured Oscillospiraceae bacterium
TTTTAATTTTATTTTAAAAACACCCTCATCCTGGCTTTCAAGGTGATTTACTGCCAGGATGAGGGTGCATATTCTATTAATGGGTTTGATATCCTGTTTTACTCTGTCTGGGTATTTTCAACTTTTATTCTTATGCCAAAAACTTGGGCGGGTATAGAGCGGAGCATCCGCCCATCGTAAAGTACCTGCACCTTTTCTCCTGCTTTTATTTCGCCTAAAACCAGGCTTTCTTCGCCTAGGTTCACCTTAATCCGCACATCGTTTTCCTGTTTAATTAAAAAGGAATCTTCTTCCGTTTCTTCAACTTCACCTTCAATTGCAGCGTAGTTTTCAATTGCTTGGGCATTAATTTGGGGTGGCAGCGACATGGTCATAATGCCATTGTAGTACAAAATTACATGGCTGCCCACAGTGGGGATGCGAATGGCATCCTGGGGGAGATATACAATAACCGAGCCCTGTTGCTGGGTATCTACCATAATATTTTTGCCGTCCTCTGATATTGCGGTTACTTTTCCTTCCAGCTTTTCGCAGATGATTTTTGTGGCAAAAATCTGGGGTGGCAGCGACATGGTCATAGCGCCAGAAAAGAAAACCGTTACATAATCCCCTTTTTGAAGGGTTTCTTCGCCTTCAAATACAGTTGTGTTGTCTGTGTTCACCCTTACTTCGCCCCAAAGGTCGTCTTCCATCAAAAACCCTTTTTCATCCATTTGGATAACAACCCCTGCCAGGGTCTCCGTTTTTTCCCCTTCTGCCAGGGCCGTAGCAGAAAAAAGCAGCGCACTCACCAATAAAAAGCTTATCATTTTTTTCAAGCAGGTATCCTCCTTGTTTCATTTATTCTTTCAAAAAAGATCATCTCTTTTTCATCTATTATAACGGGGCAAAGGTGGTTTTTCTTCCCCTTTTTTTACTTGTTACAAAAAGTTCATATTTCCTGATTATGCTCCTCCTTTCCCTAGACAAAAATCATCCCCTTTGTTATAATAAACTTCGCTGGATTTGCCAATATAGCTCAGCTGGCAGAGCAGCGGTTTCGTAAACCGCAGGCCAAGGGTTCGAATCCCTTTATTGGCTCCATATCATATAGCGCCTGTATAGGCGCTTTTTGTTACCCTACATGAGGTACAGCCTTGTTTTCCGTTTGATTCCATTGTTTACTTTTTTATGTTTTTTATCGTTATTTTGATTGTTTTATCCATTAGTTGACACAACCGCCGACACATTTATATAAAATTTTTATTATGAAAACAGGCGATTGGTACGCCCAAGCGCGTCGGCAGATGCCTTTTTATACATTTATACTATAATATCCTCTTATACAGCTTACTTTTTATATTCACTTACAAGCTTAATAAAAGCAGGCTCCTCTTTTAAAAATTCAAAATCCGCTTCCTCTTGAAGGCCGGCCATTGCCCGGTCAATCATGGTTTTTATAAAACTTCCGTTGTTTTCTATGGCTTTAATATGCCTGTATAAAACCGATTGGTTCACTTCCCAAGTTTTCTTGCTTGCTTCAGCTATTTTATGAAGCAGGGCAAGCGTTTCCTCCTTCGCTTTCTCTTTAGTCGCAATGGCTAGTTGGCTCATATATTGGTTCATTTCCCATAAATCCAAGACATCACTCAACCTCTCGTTCTTTTGGGCCAGTTTTTTTGCCCTTTCAGCATCCTCCTGGTTTAGCGCTGCCTCGGCTAAGGCAGCAATGGCTGTTGAAAGAACTCCTCCTTGAAATAAAATAATCTCCTCTAGCAGCCGGCTCCCTTCTTCAAAGTTATTTTGCTTCATATATAAGTTCGCCTGGATAAACTTCGGGTCAAAATAACCTGTTAGTCCCTTGGGCATTTTGTTAAGTAAAGCCTGGGCTTTTTCATATTCCCCCTTTGCTATATAGCGGTTTGTCAGGCTGTTTATCCCTTGCTGGCTTATTTCCGGCCGGCTGCTTTCGGCTGCCTTAAGCAGCATATCCTCCACCTGTTTTTCCTGCTTGGCTCTATGCTTTGATTTATACAAAGCCAACCCCCCATTTAATATAAGGGCCACCGACAGCAGCAGTTTTTCGCAGTTAGGGTATTCGCGTACTTTGTCCACCCCTGCCATAAAGGCCCTATCAAAATCCTTTTCCATTTGATCAGTTACTTGGTTTATAAAATCAGCTATTTCTTTGTCCGTTAGTTCTTCTTTAAAACACAGCAGGCTGTTTAAGTCTGTTTGAAGCAGCCTAGCCAGGGGAGGCAAAAGAACAATATCTGGGCAGGTAATGCCTTTTTCCCACTTATATACAGCCGTTGCCGACACCCCTAAAACAGCAGCCACCTTTTCTTGGGTTAAGTTCAGTGCTTTTCTTCTTTCCTTAATCATATCCTGCAGCAACATTTTTCACTTCCTCATCATCTGTGTTAAAGCTTTTGCTACATTCATTTTACCAAGGCAATAAGGCCTTTACAATGGCCCCTTTGTTTGGTTTTAGTCTAAAAATACAACCTTCAGTTCAAAAAGCGGCTGGGGTTTTATTTCCAGCCGCTTTTTTTCCATCTGTTTTATTTACTGCCTCACATAGGCCAAGGTATTATCTAAAGCTATTTTAAAGCCCGGTTTTTCATACATTGCTATACCACAGTCGGCACAAGGAACCAATAAATTTGTTTTTAGGCCAACAGCCTTTGCAAATCCTTAGAAGCCTTTTAAATGCTCCTTTCTTTTTTAAATAAACCAAACAGCCGGTTTGATAAAAAACTAAGACCAAGGGCCAATGCACAGCCAATAATCCAGCTAAAGAACACCCCTTGCCAGCCATGAACGCTTTGAATCAAGCTGGCTAATAACCCTGACAGGGCGGAGCCGATATAGATAAAGCTATCGATGAGCCCGGCCACTGTACCCACCTTACCAAAGGGAGCATACTCCATAGGTACAATGCTTGTCATCAATGGGTTAATACCGTATATCACCGCACAGCATACCCCAAGCAAAACGGCAATCATCACAACAAGAGAGGTGAGTTCTGCAAAGTATAACAGGACCGTAAACAAAATACCGGCAACAAAAAACCTTGTAATGGTTTGCCGGGCATTACCTCCGGCTCTACGGTAGGCACTGCGTCCAATTAAAATACCGGCTAAATTGAACAGAGGGATAATTAGTAAGGTAACCCATTCCCCCATGCCACCACCGGCTTGAAATTTTTCGCTTAAAATAGTAGGAGCCCAGTTAATCACCCCATCCCGGATAAAACCGCTGAGAATGCACACGAGTAACAAAGGCAACAAACCCGATGATAAAAACAAAGCCTTTTTACTAAGCTTTAACGATTCAATTTCCCGCCCCTTTACGGCCGATTCGATATTTTTCCCTTTCGCCTCTTTTACAAGTAGAAAAAAAGCAAGGGCTCCAGCTAAAGCTAGCCCTGCCGGAATAAAAAAGGAAAACTGCCAACCGGCCCGTATTGATAAAAAAGTAGAAACGCCCCAGGCCAGCAAGTGACCTGCAATCAAGCTAATGGACAGGCCAAAAACCACCCTGTCTCTTGCCTTTCCTTCAAAATGAGTGGCCATCAAGGTTACAATAGGCGTCCACAGCATGGACTGGGCAACCCCATTTAAGCACCAAAACAGTAAAAGGGCTTCAAATCTTTTGGAAAAACCAAACAGCACATTGCACAGCGCCGACAGGCTTAGGCCTGTTACCACAAACCTCTTGGGGTTAATTTTATCGGCCATCATGCCAAAGATCATTTGCCCTGCTGCATACAAAAGGGCGTTTAAAGTTTGAATTAGACCAAACTGAGTACTGTGAAGCTGAAGACTGGCCCCCAAGGCAGGCAGGGCCGCCGAAAAATTGAGCCTGGTGATATAGGCGCAGGTATAGGCCAAAAAACAGCCTAAGTACATTTTCTTCTGGGCAGGTGAAAACATTCTGTTTCTCCCTTTCTTACACGGATTAAATCTACTTAGCATTGTAGCATACATTGTGGTAGAATAGCCTTAGGTTTATCCTTTGCCAGGCTTTGTATTTGTTTTTCACTGCCCGGCTTTATCAAAATATTCAAGAGGTGCTTCATGGCAAAGGTTGTTGATATGCTTTCCAAAACTTATATTGCCCAGGGCCTTACCACCTCCTTTGTTGGGCGCGAAATAACCTTGCTCCCTTCAGTCCCTTCAACGAACCAATATATAAAAAATATGAATCCCCTACAAACTGGTAGTGGCCATGTAGTCATCGCCAACGGGCAAAGCCAGGGCCGGGGGCAAAAAGGCCGTTCCTTTTCTTCTCCGCCGGGTCAGGGAATTTATATGAGTATCCTTTTAAAAGTGGATACCGCTGCCCTTAACCCAAGTTTATTAACCCTTTGCACCGCCGTTAGCGTAACAAGAGCCATTAAAGAAGTTTGCCGCCTTGATACAGGGATTAAATGGGTAAATGATATTTATTGCCGCGG
>CAYFQH010000101.1:0-4389 GCA_964345215.1 uncultured Oscillospiraceae bacterium
AAAAAAGCGTAGCCCGTAAAAAAGAAATAAAAAAGATAGGAATCATCCTATCTTTTTTGCGTTGCAGCGGAGTTCTTTTTGGTTAACAGGTTTTTTCAGCAAAGGGCTGCCCTTATTTTATGATGGTTGGGGTATAAAAGGCAAAGGAGACAAATCGCTGGGCAGGGTTAGGCCACCCCGGGGAGAGAGACTGAAAAAAACCACCTGAGGTCCGTCGGGGGCACAGCTGCGCTTAAACTGCTGGGTATAAAAACGGCGCGTAAAAAGGCAGAGGGCATTTTCAATCTCCTCTTTTGAAAAAGTGGCTTCAAAAGCTTTTTGAGCCAGGACCCGCAGCCGTGTATAGCCGCTGCCCGAGTCCATCATGTGGTATAAAAAGAAATCGTGCAGATCATAGGCGCCTAAAATTTCTTCGGTTTTTTGTCCCGGCTCCCGGCCATCTTTGCTTGGCAGCAACTCGGGGGAGATAGGGGTGTTTATAATATCTTGGCAAACCGCGTCAACTTCAGGGGTGAAGAATAATCGGCCTGCAACGTTGACCAGAGCCCGGATCAAGGTTTTAGGTACACAAGCGTTAGGATTGTACATGCTCATGTGATCGCCATTGTAGGTAGAAAAACCAAGAGCACTTTCGCTCAGGTTTCCTGTGCCTAAAACCAGGCCGTGAACCTTGTTAGCGTAATCCATCAACAGTTGCGTCCGCTCCCGGGCCTGGCTGTTTTCGTAGGTTACATCTTTTAGGTTTTCGGGGTGGTCAATATCTTTAAAGTGCTGGCGTACGGCGGGGATAATGTTAATCTCCTTTACGGTGCAGCCCAGGAGCCGAGCCAGGGTGAGGCCGTTGTTTTTGGTGCGGTCGGTGGTACCAAAACCGGGCATCACCAGGGCGTGAATGTGGTTTGACGGAAGGTTCATGCCCCGTAGGGTATAAGCGGCGCCCAAAAGAGCCAGAGTACTGTCAAGGCCGCCGGAAACCCCAAGTACAATTTGCTGGATGCCCGCAGCTTTTAGCCGGGTTTTAAGGCCCTGTTCAAAAATAGCAAACACTTGAGCTGCTTGTTCGTTCATATCGGCTGCAATAAAAGGGCGGCGGACAAAGGCCCGGTTTAAGGCTTTAAGAGGTAAATTGTTTTGCTTAAAAGGTACACTTTCGTAGGGAAGAGGGCTTGGGCTTTTAAAAAAAGGGTTTTTAAGGCGTTTAAAAGTTAAGCGGGTAACATCAATATCGGCGCTAAGGGGCTTTTCATCAAAGACAAAGGGCGGTTTTTCCCCCAGGCAGTCACCATTTTCATAAATAACGCACTGTCCGGCAAAAACAAAGTTTGTGGTAGATTCTCCATTGCCGGCGTTTGCCCGCACATAAGCCAAATTGCTGTTTTGACTTAGGCGGCCAAGGGCTGATTTTTCTTCTTTAAAAGCCTGGAGGGTGTAAGGGGCGGCACTGGGATTTAAAACCACATGGGCACCAGCCAAGGCATCAATAGCAGAGGCAGGCAAGGGGTTGAATAAATCCTGACCGATTTGAACCGTAAGGGAAAAACCTTCCCCGGTAAAAAGGAGACGATGGCCAAAAGGCACCTGCTGGCCCAAAAGGGAGAGACTGGTATTTATATCTTTTTCGTAGGGCGAAAACCACCGGGGCTGATCGCCTGTAAGGGCGTTTTTAGGCACAAGGCCCACAATACGGCCCCCTTGTAACACGGCAGCCACATTATATAAGCAATTTTGAACCTTTAAGGGCAGCCCAATAACAACCAAGGTGCTGCCGCTTACCTGACTCAAGGCGTGAAGGGCCTCAAGGGCCTCTTGCTGGAAGGCTGGTTGAAAAAAAAGGTCACCGCAGGTGGCACCGGTCAAGCATAGTTCCGGAAAAACAGCGGCAGCAGCTCCGGTTTTTTCCAGTTCCTCCATCTGTTTTAAAATAATAGATTGATTTTTTTTAATGTTTCCTAAAAAAACCTGAGGACTAAGGGCGCAAACCCTTGAGAATAAATGGTTCATGCTTATGCCTCCCTTTCGGGTTTATTATAACACAAAACTTTTTAAAGAAAAACGGGAAGAAAAAGGATTGCTCATTCGTTTTCTTAATGAGGTGAGAAAAATGTGTCAAATTATTTTAGCTTTAACCAGCCAAAAACAAAACCAAAAGTTAGAAAAAGTTTTTTCTACCTTAGGATACGATGTGATGAGCGCTTATGATTTAAAGGCGGTGGGCAAAACCATCAAAGAATCAAATGGCGGGCTGATTATTGCCTGCACCCAAACACCTTTTTTGGAGAAAATTTTGGCCGGACCCTTTAAAAAGCATGCTTTTTGGAACATGATGATTTTAGGAGACAAGCAGCAGGCTGAATGCTATTTTTCTGTGCACGACAAACAGTGCTACTACCTCTCTCTGCCCTGCAAAGGCCGGGACGTGGTGAAAAAAGCCCAGGAAGTGATAAAAACAAAAATTGAAGTCCTTTCAAAGGACATGGGCGAATCAAACTGCGGTCAGAAAAAAATTGCTTGGAAGGGCCGGCCGATTGACATGACTGCCCAGGAAACAGCCTTGTTTGAGGTGTTTTTAGAAACCCCGGGCCAGGTTTTATCACGAGAAGAACTGTTCCAAAAAGCCTGGGGCAGCCAAAATGTGGGCAACAGCCGCACGGTGGATGTGCACGTACAGCGCCTAAGGCGCAAATTGGGAGATACGGGCATTATTGAAACCGTGTACAACCAAGGGTACCGCCTTTCAGTATTTTAAAAACGAAAACAAAAAACCTTTTGAAAAGGCCTTTTTAAACCTTGAATCCAATGGTAAAATAGAAAAAAACAAAAGGAGAAGGGCCTTGGAAAAAGAAGTAATTTTTACAAACAGCAAAAAATCACGGGTTGTGGGTTTTATAAAAAGTCCTCTGCTTAGCGAAGCACCGCAAATTATGGCCTTGCAGGAAAAAGTTTTAAGCGAAATGGAAAACCCTGATTTATTTGCCCTTACAAACCTTGAGCAAATTGAAGAGTCCCTAAAGCAGGACTACTGCCTGGGTGTGTATGACCAAGGCCTGCTGATCGCCTTTGGGCTTATGATTACAAACCGGCCCACCCCCCGGCACAGCCTGCACAAGTTAACAGCGCCAGAGGGCAAAATAGGCCAAAGCGTTACGGTAGACAGTATTTTTGTAGACCAAAGCTACCGGGGTTACGGCATCCAGCAAAAAATATTTGAGGCCTTTGACCAGTGGGCCCAAAACCATGGCATAAGGTATATGCACACGACCATTGCCCCAAACAACGGGCCCAGCCTGAGAAATGCCATAAAGATGGGCTACAAAGTGCTGGAAACAAAAACAATGTATGGGGGAAGAGTGAGGCATATCCTTGAAAAAGAGGTGCAAAGCTGATTTTGCATCACTTATATTAAAAAATGATACCATGGAGCAAACGATATCATAAAAACAAACCGATAAAAGGCCTTTTATGGCCATATTATAAAAACGAGAGCAGGCCTATAGCTGCTCTCGTTTTTTATGATTCAATAAGGGCGCTGATTTTTTTCATCTGCCCGGTCTCTTTCTGTTTTTAGCGTGGTAAAAATGGCTTCGTACTCCTTTTGATAAAAGCTGTTTTTTAAAAACACAAAGTTAAACTCTCTTTTGGCATTAAAGCCGGTGATTTTCATTTTTTTAAGCTGTAGGGCATCCAACTCTTTTTGAGCGGCAGCTTGAAACAAAAAAGTAATTCCTACATCTGCTTGAACCAAGGCCTTAATGGCTGCCATATTGCCTATGTCAATTGCTTTATCAAAATGTTTTAAACTGTAGTTATAGTCGTGCAAAATTTTTTCAAAAATTTCCCGGGTGCCGGAACCTTTTTCCCGCAAAATAAGCCTGGCCTTTTTCAAATCTCCCAGTAAATACTCTTCTCTGCCCCAGTGAGATGATGGGGCGCACACGGGAATGAAGGCCTCATGGCTAAAAAGTCTGGTTTCATACAGACCTTTATTAAAAATGCCCTCTAACAGGATAAAATCCAACTCCCCTTGGTTTAGCTTTTCAAGAAGAACCTTTGTATTGGCAACAGTCATATGCAAGCTTAGGTATGGATCTTTTTTTAAAAGGCTGGCCAAAAGTCCGGGCATTACATACTCCCCAATGGATAAGGTGGCCCCAAAGGTCCACGCTTTGGCTTGGGCTTCAGCTTTTAAAAAACTTTCTTTCAGGCGCATACTGTCCGCTGCGGTGGTTGTGATAAAACTTTGCAGTGCTTTTCCCTGATCTGTCAGGCTTAATTTCCGCCCTGCATAGGTGAACAGCTTGCAACGGTATTCCTTTTCCAAAAACTGAATATGTTGGGTTACTGCCGGCTGGGTGATGTGGAGTTTTTTTGCGGTTTTGGTATAATTAAGTT
>CAYFQH010000102.1:0-4321 GCA_964345215.1 uncultured Oscillospiraceae bacterium
CATGCGACCTTGAGCGTTCTGGTAACCTTACCGGTGCGGCCTACCAACTGAGCCAACAGACCGGATGATTATTTATTTTATCACGATTTTTAAGTATCTTCAAGTTTTTTTGGTCAATAATAATTTCTCAAAATAAGTTTTCTCTACGTAAATCCCTTTTTCTTTCGAGCTTCTCCCTGTTCTTTAAAGGTTCTTTTATTCCAGCATCCCTTTTTGCAAACTGCATCCTATTTTTGCAAAAATCTGCCTTCCGGCTCATTGAGAGCCGGGTATTGCCAAAAAAGCCCGCTGAAAAACACCCCAGCGGGCTTTTTTTATTATTCTTTGCTTTTAAGGCAATCGGGGCAAATTCCCTCAAATACCATCCGGTGCCCGTTAATTTGGTAACCGGTTTGTTCTGCAAGAGCCTGATCCCACTGTTTATGATAAGCAATGGGCACATCCATAATTTTTGCGCAGTTTGCACAGCGCAGATGGTAGTGGTCTTCCTGCCGCCAGTCAAACCGATCGGCATCGGGCATTTTTATCTGCCTGATCTCCCCGTGTTCCGCCAATATTTTCAAATTGCGGTATACAGTCCCCCGACTGATTTTCGGTTCTTTTTCCCGCACTTCCAAGTAAATTTCGTCGGCGCTGGGATGGTCCAGGTGAGTCCGTACAGTATCTAATATCATTTGCCTTTGCCTGGTATTACGTAGCTGTTTCATTTTTTCTCTGCCTTATTGTTATATTCTGCTACGCCATTATATCTTAAAGTGTGGCCTTAATCAATTCTTTATGGTTTCCTTTTGCAAGTTCCATCACTTTGGCCATATCAAGCCCCAAAGCCTCAGTCATTCTGCGGCCATAATCCTCATCAGCCCAGTAGCAGTGTACAGCGTGGCGGTATTTGATGTTTTCGGTTGTAGGGGCAATGTCGGCAGCAGTGTTGCTAATGAGCAACTGTTTTTTATCCTCGGTCATCAGCCGGTATAAGTTGCCGCCGGCCCTGAAGTTGTCGTCTGTAGGGTCGTCATTGGGGTCGTAGCGCCACATGGCCCCTTCAATATCCAGCGGCGGCTCGGCTACTTGCGGCTGAGCTGTCCAGTACCCGTAGCTGTTAGGATGATAGGCAGGGGTTCGGCCGTAGTTGCCGTCTACCCGCATGGCCCCATCCCGGTGGTACTCGTTTACATCTACCTTGGCCCGGTTTACGGGAATTTGGTTATGATTTACCCCCAAGCGGTAACGCTGGGCATCCCCGTAGGAAAAAAGGCGCCCCTGCAAAAATTTATCAGGAGAAAAACCAATGCCCGGCACCACGTGGGCAGGCGTGAAGGCGGCCTGCTCTACTTCTGCAAAGTAGTTCTCCGGGTTCCGGTTCAGCTCAAGTACCCCAACTTCAATAAGGGGAAACTCCCCGTGAGGCCAGATTTTTGTAATGTCAAAGGGGTTTTCGTAATGGTTTTTGGCCTGGTCTTCGGTCATAATTTGTACATACATGGTCCATTTAGGAAAATTGCCCTCTTCAATGGCCTCAAACAAATCCTTGCCCATGTATTCCCGGTCAACTGCATTAATGGCAGCCGCCTCTTCGTTGGTAAAGTTTTTGATGCCCTGCTGGGTTTTAAAGTGGAACTTGCACCATACCCGCTCATTTTTTTCGTTATAAAAACTGAAGGTATGTTCACCAAAAAAGTGCATCATTCTAAAGGAAGCAGGAATACCCCGGTCACTCATCACAATGGTTCTTTGGTGAAAACTTTCGGGTAACATGGTCCAATAATCCCAGTTGTTCTGGGCAGAGCGGCGGCCTGTACGGGGGTCTCGCTTAACAGCCCGGTTTAAGTCGGAAAAATTATGTACATCGCGAATAAAGAAGGTGGGGGTGTTGTTGCCAACCAAGTCCCAGTTTCCTTCCTCAGTGTAAAATTTTACGGCAACGCCGCGGATGTCCCGCTCGCAGTCGGCAGCGCCCCGCTCACCAGCTACGGTAGAAAAGCGCACAAACAAGTCGGTTACGGCACCGGGCTTGAGCACCTTGGCCTTGGTGTACTTTGTAATGTCGTGGGTTACAGTCAGTTTTCCATAAGCACCCCAGCCTTTGGCGTGCATTCGCCGTTCGGGAATCACTTCACGGTTAAAGTGAGCCATTTTTTCCATCAGCCAAACATCCTGCATCACCACAGGGCCCCTGGAGCCGGCGGTTATTGAATTTTCGTTATCGGCAACGGGTGCACCCACTTCGTTGGTCAATTTTTTGTACATGTCTTTGTTATCCATCTTTTTTCTCCTTTAAATATATTTTTTACAAGGCTGTGTTCCGCCTTGGTAAAATTTAACTTCAGCCCCCCAGGCACATCGCAAGAATCCAAATATACATTAGGCTTTTAGGCAGCATTAGCATGCCTAGCTTAGGATTTTTATTAGCTCCAAAAACCACAGGCAGATAAAAAGTAAAACTTAGGCCAATAGCCAATCCCATCCACTTAAACCAAGGGGCCAGATTCCAGTAGTTCATAAACAGCCCCATAACCAAAAGGCCTAAAAAAACAAAAGGGATATTGCGGAACAGGCTCCATTTAAGGGGCGGCTTCTGTTTGAGCCAGCCGTTTTGAGGAAAGAGGCATAATATGATCCGCAGACCTGCCAAAGCATATACAAAGCCTGTACCAAAAGCTGGCGCCACCAGCCCAAAGGCCTTTAAGCCCACGTGCCAAAGCAGTACATAAAACACCGTCATGGTAATGGAGGTAATGAGCTTGCCAACCCCCAGCCATTTTACAAAAGCCTTCTCCTGTTGAGTAACAATTAACCCCATACGGGGAACCAGATGAAAGCTGTCGCCCCCCACCAGCACCAACCCCATTATTCCTGCTAGCGATTGCCAGGAGGCTTTTTGCTTCAAAAGGAGCACCAGAGCAATCACAAGGGCCGCTAATAAGTAAAGAAGGTCAAACATCAGTTCAACATAGCCAAATACTCTTTTTCTCGTTTTCATCTACATTCTCTTTTCTTGTTACCTTTTTACCTTCTTTTTTTAGAAACCCAGGCAATATGAATGGTTACACCGCCGCCCACCAGGGATAACAACAGGGTGAACCACAGCTGGTTTTTTAAAACCATGGATAGAATGAGCATGCCCCATAAAAAGACAAGACTTGCAATAAAAGTTTTTTTGCTCAGACCTTGCTTGGTTTGGTAGTTTTTGATGTGTTCGCTAAAAAAAGGAATTTTCATTACCTTGGCTTGTAGTGTGGGTGCAGCGCTTAAGCAGCCAGCTGCAACCAGTACAAAGGGTGTGGTTGGCCATACGGGTATAAACAGGCCAATGGCCCCCAGCAGCAAAAAAACCAGACCACCGGCCGTTAGCAAGATGTTTTTCAAACCCTTCCCTCCCTTTGTTTTACTTTTTGTATAAATCATTTTATTGCTAATAGGACTTAATACTAATATATTCCTTTATTTTACCTTTGTCAATAGCCAAAGGTAAAATAAATAGGTAAAAATTCCTTATGCCCATCCCCCCATCATAATTTTAAAAGGAGTTGGCTTATAAAATAAGTATGCTGGCATGTTTATTCGATTTTATACTCAAATGTTCGTTTTTCAAGCTGATGGCCAATCTATTTTATACCAGGTTTTATTGTGCTAAAAATAATTTTTATTGACTGGACTTCCTTTTTATTTCATGGCATCTATAAAAATCATTTATCGTTTTGAAACTAGCAATATCTTCCTCTTTGCTTTTCTTAATTGTAAACAGAAAAAGAAAGGTTGAGAAAACTGCAACAAACTAGGCCCGGCTGTTTATTGATATGTTTCTAAACCTTCCTAACTTTTCACAGGTTTTTATAGCAGTGATTCAGCATTGCTTAGCAGCAAACTTTTTTATCTTTACTTTCAAAAAAGGGCAAAGAATTGAAAGACTTTGCCCTAAACCTGGTTACTTGTTTTCCTCTTTTTCCCTTTCTTCCTCCGGGTGATATTCTAAAATATCCCCTGGTTGACAGTCTAATGCCCTACAAATTTTATCAAGGGTAGAAATTTTTAGCGCTTTCACTTTTCCATTTTTTAATAAAGATACGTTAGCCATTGTCAGCCCCACCTGCCGTGTTAGTTCTGTTACGCTCATTTTCCGTTTGGCCAGCATGACGTCGATATTAATAATAATCATACTGTTCCCTCATTTTCTTCCTGGAGGCTTGCCGCCCTTATAATATACTGCGAGAGAACTGCCGCCAAAAGGGCCATAACCAAAGCAAACAGGCTAATGAACAGGGCCAGCAAAAGAACACCTGGATGATTGGCGCCCAAAAAACCAAAAACAATGTTTCCGCCC
>CAYFQH010000103.1:0-4320 GCA_964345215.1 uncultured Oscillospiraceae bacterium
GAACCTTGGGGGATGTATACTTTTTCGAAACTAACTAAAGCAAAAGGCCGCTTCTTATGCGCAGAAGCGGCCTTTTATTATAGCTTTACGGGCCTGATTAAAATCAGCGGAGTCAGCTCATCCCCCTGGCCAGAAGGATTGTCGGCCATGGCTTCCTGTAATTGTTCGTCTGTTAAAGTCATGTTGCTGGATTTACCCAGCTGGTCCCGTTGGATGTCGTTGGCATCCATGAGCACCACAGGGATCTTAAAGTGGGCAGCCAACTCATCAGACAGCCGGTCTGGGTTGGGGGGGTTAATCAAAGCCAGGTCTTTGTATACTTCAAAACTGGAGCGGTCGTAAAAGCCGTCAATTCCGCCAACACCTTTGCCGCATACTTCATAAAAAACGCCTCTTTTGCCAAAGGGTTTGGTTACAGCACTTAAAAAAGCTGCAAGCAGGACCCTTGGCAAGCCTACCATATCAATCACCAGCTGCATTTTACCCGGCTCATGCATACCTACACCGGTAGAGTTGCTGGCGGCAAAGCGCCACAGAATGCTGGCCCAAAAGCCTGGCTTTACCTCTTCCCGGGTTTTTACGCTTTTAACGGCCATGGCCATGACCTTTGCCCCAAAAGACAACACATCTCCTGGCTGGTAAAGGGGCATAAAATACTTTTCAACCAAATCAAATTGGCTTTCGCCTACTTGAACAAAGTGGGTCTGTATGGCAAAACGATCATAGGCCATACCGTTTTTTCCTTCTATTCGGCCCCGGTCATAATAGGTAATGCCGTTCAATTCTCTGCGCTGGGTGTCCAAATTTCTGGATGAAGAGGTTGCTGGCACGAAAAAGCCTCCTTCAAAGTTAAACTCTAGCCATTGTACAACGGAACCAAGGTGTTTGTCCAGTCGTGAAAAAAGCAGAAACTTTATATTACGCTTCCAGATTACGTAAGGCGGCAGCGTAAAATAGCCAGAAGGCTTTAACACTGAACGGTAGGCCTAAAGATATACATATACATATTTCCGGCAAGATGAAGCTAAGACGAATTATTGTAAGAAGGAATAAATGCAGATGAAAACAGACCTTATGATTCTTTGATGTTTTAAAAAATGGTTTAAAATATCCTCCTGAGAAAGCTCAAAGGAGACGCTAGGTATGATCGAAACAAAAGTTTGCTTATGGTGTGTGTTTTAAGCAGTCATTTCCGCCTTCAATACACATAAAAAACAACCAAGTTCAGATAACGTGGATGCTAATCTGAGAAGAATAGCTGACACCACATTGATTTTAGATTAACAAATAAAAATCGGCTATACTTTTTAATTTTTTTAGTGAGGTAAAAAGAATGGGAAGGAAACAGCCGTGCAATTCGTTTTATACATATGGAGATAAGAAAACATTTTATTCAATTGTATACCAAAGTATAGAAAGGAAAAAATAAATGAAAAAAAGAGCAGGTGTTTTTTTACTATCGTTTATCTTTGTTCTCTCTTTATGCTGGCAAGGCTATGCTTCCGGCAATGTTAATCAAATTCTATTTGATGAGGAAGAAAGAAAAACAGTTCTTGGATTAAACGAGAATATTACTGATGTTGCATTGCTTCAGGAAAAACTGTATATATTGTTTCCCAATCATCTTTTTCAATATGTTTTGGGGGAAGAGCAAGCGGTGAAGCTGCCGGAATATTATAATGAAGACAGCTCTTCCCCTAAAACCAGTTTATTTGTTTGGAATGATGCTTTATATGGCTTTAGCCTATACAGTGGAGAGATGTTTCCCATTTCAACTGAAACAGGAAAACCTTTATATGAGCAAAAACGCAGCCTTCCTTGGGAAAACCAAGAAGATGAAAATAGTACCAAGCGTTTTTATCTCCAAGGTATTATGGAAAACAGATTGTTTATTACGGAGGAAAGCCATGAGGACGGAAACAAAGCCCACCTTTTTTCTATTGATTTAGAAACGATGGAAAAGAAAATATACCAAACAAAAAACATTCAAAAACTGGTAGATTACAAAGACGGAAAATTTCTTGCCATCTTGTTTGAAAACCAATGGCTGAACAGCCCTGATGCAGTTTTAAATGAAGAAAAACCTAAACTTGTGATTTTTGATCCGCAAAAGGACGAAACCGCCCTTATACATCAATGGGATGATCTGAATGTGGGCGGTCTTGCTTACGAGGCTTCCTCCGGGTACATTTATTATGTCATAGGCAATCAAATCTATCGTATTTCAGAAAAGGAAAAACCGGAAGAAGTCACTCATATTTCCAATGAAATGGGAACCTATAGGCAGAAAGCCTGGGTTTCTCCCCAAGGCGCCTATGTTTTATGGGGTGGATGGAATGACGGTATTGTTGTAAAAGACATTATGCAAACAGGGGAAGCATCCAAAATATTGCGTTTAAACGGCTATTTGAACGAAAAAGTAGAGAAGGCCTTTCAAAAAAAGCACTCTGAAGTATTGCTGGACACCAATTTTCCAATTTTTGAAGACTACCCAACTACACTGGATATGGCCTTTGCCATCCAAACGGGTGGTACTCAAATGGATGTATTATTCCCTTATCACGAGACCCATGATTTTAGACTGTTGGTAGAAAAAGGATATGCTGCCCCTATTACAAGCTCCTTCATCTACGAAGAAATTACTAAAATGCATCCTTTTATACAGCAGCATATGCTTGTAAATGGGCAGGTATACGGTGTTCCCCTTGGGGGTATTCATCCTCATACAAGCCTTTCTTATTCTCCTGAACTTTGGCAGGACTTGGGGTTGAGTGAAGAAGAAATGCCTCATACCTACAAGGATCTCTTTTTGTTAGCAGCAGAAAAGAAAGAAGCACTGGAACAAAGCCATCCCGATAGATTGTTTTTTGGTCCCGGTCTTCAGAGCCGTGCAAACCTGATTCGCCTGATCGGTAGGGAAACCCTAAACTATTATCAAAAACAGGGAGAGATAGTAAACTTTGATACCACTACCTTTAGAAACCTTATGGCACTTATTGATAGAGTTGGCTTGGAAGAAGAACCTGTTTATGATGAAGATCCTTCCAGTTTGTTTTTCCATTCTCCTTTATCCGGTGCTTATGCTCAAGAACAGGGTGCAGTACCTCTTTTTTTAAGTTTAGACGAAGGAACGAATCCGGCTTTCCTCGTAAGTGGTTCTATTGCCATAATCAATGCTGCCTCCGAAAACAAAGAGATTGCTACCGCTTTTTTAGAAGAAGTGGTCAGCAACTATACCCCCGAGGAGCGTGTTGCTTTATTTGCAGGGGAACACGACCCAATTATGAGTGATGATTATATAACAGCGATGGCTTCTTACCAAGAAGAACTTGGGGTGCTATATCAGCAGTTGCAGCAAAGTCAGGAAGCTGACAAAGGAGCTATTCAAGAAAAAATTACGCTAACGGAAAATGATATGGAAACGATGGAAAAAAAATACCCGAGAATTACAAAAGAAAGCATTCAACGTTATCAAAAACATATTTCAGACTTCTATATTCCATCGGGGCCGGCACTGCCTGATGGACAGGGGAATAATTCTGTTTGGTTAAAACTCAATGCATATATTGATTACGAAATTTCTTTGGAAGAGTTTATACAGGAAGCAAATCAGATGGCAGAGATCATCTACTATGAAAATCAATAGTGGGCTTTTATCAAAGTCACTCCTAGGTAAAGGGTATTGATAGTGAAAAAGAAAAAAGCTTTTTAAATGATGCAGAAACAGCCTTTTATGGTGAGGCTGTTTCTGTTTTGGTTCGCACAACAGGCTGAAAAAGCAAAAAAAGGATAGAAATGCCATTGCTTTCTCAGGAAGAATGCGAGGGAGAAAGGGCTCATCAAAAAAGGAACCAATGGCTATGATAAATGGATGAAATGAACTGAACACAGTGGGAGCAGGTTATACGGCGCCTAAAGGCTCAAATAAAAAAGCGGCAATTTGAAATTGCCGCTTAAACATTTTTCACTTTGCCAAAGCCATACCTTTTTCAATGGCGCTGCGGTTTAAAGGCAGCAGGTTGGCCTTGGTGGGGCCAAAAATATCAGCCAGGGCTCCCATAACACTATCCAGGGACAAAATCCCCGTGGCCTCAAGCATGGCACCCAACATGACCATGTTGGCCACCCGGTCGTTGTTCAGTTGGGCGGCAATGTCGTTACAGGGCACAGCAATGGTTTTAATATCACTGCGTTGTGGTTTTACCTCAATTAAAGAGGAGTTGTACAACATCAGCCCCCCTTTGGCAATGGTGGGTTCAAACTTCTGCATGGAGGGCAGGTTCATAATCACAGCCACCGGCGGCTCTGTTACCAGGGGGC
>CAYFQH010000104.1:0-1476 GCA_964345215.1 uncultured Oscillospiraceae bacterium
TTATTACCCCCACAACAAACAGAAACGAGGCCTCCTATGGAACAGTCACAGCTTCTGCGTGCCTTGCCCAAAGTGGATTTTTTAGTAGAGAAAGCTCAACGTGCTTTTATGGATAGCCCCTACACCCAAAGCCAGTGGCTTGCTGCCACCCGCCAAGTGATTGATACCCTTCGGGGAGAAATTCAATCGGGCCTGTGCCTTCAAATACCTGAAGAAGAAGGCCTGGTTACCCTTGTTCACAGCGCCCTTGCCCGAAAAGCCCAGTACAATCTGCGTCCAGTAATCAACGCCACCGGGGTGGTACTCCATACTAATTTAGGCAGGGCCCCCTTAGGTGAAAAGGTGGCCGAACATATAAAGCAGGTGGCCATGGGCTATTCCACCTTGGAATATGACGTTGAATCCGGCAGCCGGGGGAGCCGCCACAGCATTGTAGAAGAACTTTTATGTAAGTTAACCGGGGCCCAGGCCGCCATGGCGGTAAACAACAACGCCGCCGCGGTGCTGCTGGCTTTGGCTGCCCATTGCCAAGGCAAAGAGGTAATTGTTTCCCGTGGGGAGTTGGTAGAAATCGGCGGTTCCTTTAGGGTGCCGGCAGTGCTGGAACAGAGCGGTGCTCTGTTAAAAGAGGTGGGGGCCACCAACAAAACCCATGTATACGATTATGAAAAAGCCATTGATTTAGAAAAAACCGGTGCCTTATTAAAGGTGCATACCAGCAACTTTAAGGTGGTGGGCTTCACCCAGGAAATCCCTGCAGGGGAGTTAGCACCCATCGCCCATCGCCACCACCTGCCCCTTATTTACGATTTGGGCAGCGGCGCTTTAATTCACCCCGCCTTAAAAGGCTTTGGTGACGAGCCCACCGTAAAGGAAGCCATGGAAAGCGGTGCCGATATTATCACCTTTAGCGGCGATAAGCTTTTAGGCGGTCCCCAGGCCGGCATCATCCTTGGGAGTAAGGAAATGATTGCTGCCATGAAGGCCCACCCCCTAGCCCGGGCCCTTCGCATTGATAAACTCACCCTGGCCGCCCTGGAAGCTACCTTAACATTGTATTTTGACCCCAATCTAGCCCTCAAGGATATTCCTACCTTAAAGGCCATTGCCCTTGAGCCCCCCGCCCTTTTAAGCCGTGCAGAGCTTTTATACACTATGCTAACAGGCCTTAAAACAGACCTAAACATAACCATTGAGCCTATGGACAGCCAGGTGGGTGGCGGCTCGGTGCCCGGCCAGCTTCTCCCCTCCTACGGTCTTTGTATTATCAGCAGCCTTTATTCTCCCCAGGCAATAGAGGAAAAATTGCGTAACCGGCCCCTGCCCATTGTGGGGCGTATACACAAGGGCCGCTATGTTATGGATATGCGCACCCTGGCCCCTGACACCTTTGAAGAAATTACCGCTGCCTTTCAAGGCATTTTTACCGTTGAGAACACTGTACCCTGTCAAAATACTATAACCTGTCAAGATACT
>CAYFQH010000104.1:1576-4229 GCA_964345215.1 uncultured Oscillospiraceae bacterium
ATACTATAACCTGTCAAGATACTGTAACTAAAGAGGACTGATTTTGTGAACAACACCATTATCGGCACCGCCGGCCATGTAGACCACGGCAAGACCCTGCTGATTAAAGCCTTAACCGGCACCGATACCGATAGGCTAAACGAAGAAAAAAAGCGGGGCATTACCATTGAGTTGGGCTTTGCTTACCTGCCCCTGCCCGATGGCAGCCGAGCGGGCATTATTGACGTGCCCGGTCACGAAAAATTTATTAAAAACATGTTGGCCGGGGCTGGCAGCGTGGATGTAGCCCTGTTGATTGTGGCTGCCGATGAGGGATTTATGCCCCAAACCCGGGAACATTTAAGTATTTTAACCCTGCTGGGTATTCAGCGAGGGGTTATTGCCCTTACCAAAACCGATTTGGTGGAAAAAGATTGGCTGGACATGGTTCAAATGGATATAGAGGAAGAAGTGATGGGCACCTTTTTGGAAGGGGCCCCTGTTGTTCCTGTTTCAGCCGTTACAGGGGAAGGCATTGAATCCTTAAAGGAAGCGTTATATACCCTATTAAGCCAATCCCAGCCCAAAGAAGAAACCATCCCCTTTCGCCTGCCCATTGACCGGGTGTTCCCTGTAGAGGGTTTTGGCACCGTGGTAACAGGCACCCTGGTTGAAGGTGCCTTTAGAGAAGGTGACAGTGTCACCCTGTACCCTTCCATGCTCACCGCCCGGGTGCGCAATATTCAAGTACATGGGCAAGATCAGTTTACTGCCCATGCCGGCCAGCGGGTGGCTGTGAACCTGGCAGGCCTTAAATATACCGATATCGCCCGGGGAGATACCCTGGCTGCCGATGGTTCTATGGATAATAGCTTTCTTTTAGATGTATCCTTAACCATTTTACCAAGCACCCTTCGGGAAATTGCTAATAATTCCCGCCTGCATTTACATATTGGCAGCAGTGAACTGTTGTGCCGCCTGGTTTTAATGGAGGATAACAGCCTGGCCCCCGGGCAAAAAGGCTATGCCCAGTTGCGCCTGGCGGAGCCTTTGGCCGCCCGGCCCGGCGACCGCTTTGTGCTGCGGTTTTACTCCCCCCTTGAAACCGTTGGTGGGGGCCTGGTGCTGGACCCTAACCCCGATAAGCACCACCGGGAGGATAAAGAGATAGTAGAGGGCTTTAAGCTGCTAGAACAGGGCAGTTTAGCCCAGCAGATCAGCCAAATGATTTTACGAAAAAGCCCTTATTTCCCCAGTCTCAAAGGGATAAAACGCAAATTATTTAAGGAAAACCCCGCCTTTGACCAGGAAATACAAGGCCTTTTGGCCAATAAGAAAATCATTCTTTTAACAGAGGCTATTGCTCTTCATCAAAGTTATATCAATGCCTTGGGGGAAAAGAGCCGGGCCATCCTATCTGCCTACCACCAGGCCAACCCTTTAAAGGCAGGGATGCCCCGCAGTGAGCTATGGGGCAAGCTCCTCCCCGGTAAAGATACGGCCCTTGGGGACAAAGTGGTGGATTTGTTGGTTAGCCAAGGTTTTATAAGGGCCAAGGAGAATTTATTGGCCGATAAGGATTTTAAATCCCTTATCAGTAAACGCCATCAACAAATTATGGATAACCTAGGAGAGCTGTTTTTAACCAGCGGTGTAGAAGCCCCTGATTTAGACGAGGCTGCCAAACCCTATGATAAAGAAAAGAAAATCTATAAGCAAAGCTTTGATGCCCTGGTAGACAGCGATGTTTTAGTGGTGCTTACCCCTAAAATGGCTATCCACAAAAGCCACTACAATAGCGCCCTTGAAACCTTTGACCGCCTGGAAGAAGAAAATGGCGAGGTGTTGCTAGGCACCTTTAGGGATGCCCTAAACACCTCCCGCAAGTATGCTGTGGCTCTTCTTGAACATTTTGATAAAAAAGGCTTGACGAAAAAAACAGGGGATGTGCGCAAAAGGGTAAGGTAACAAAACGATGCCTGCCCGGTAGGAAAGGCGGCTTTAGTACATGGAAGAATATTGGGATTTATATGACGGCCACAGAAACAAAACCGGTGAAAAGCACCTGCGGGGTCAACCCTTGCCAAAGCAGCGCTATCATGTTGTTGTGCATGTTTGGATTATAAACAACAAAACCCAAGTTTTACTCACTAAACGAAACCCCAATAAACCTTACGGTAATTTGTGGGAAGGGGTTGGCGGTTCTGCTTTAGCAGGAGAAAACAGCCTTGCCGCAGCCCTGCGGGAAACCCAGGAGGAAATTGGCCTCTCCCTTCATAAAGAGGATGCCTTGCTTTTAAAAGCCTTAAAGCGCGAAAGCGATTTTGTGGATATTTATCTTTTTCATGGTGATTTCCCCCTTTCCACTTTGTTCTTTACCGATGAAGAAGTGGTTGATGCCTTATGGGCCAACGAGCAAACCTATCGGCTAATGTGCAGCCAAAATATCATGGTGCCTACAATGACCTATTTTTTTGATTTGTTTAACCAGTATAAAAGCCCCTAAACCTTTGCCTTCTCCCTTATACCTTGAACCAATGGCCCCCCTGTGGTAAAATAAGCTTGTCTCTTTTTATGGGAGTAGATGGGTGCTGGTGTGCCCTCTGGTCTTCAAAACCAGTGTGGGTAGTTAAGAGCTGCCTGGGTGGGTTCGATTCCCACATACTCTCGCCAA
>CAYFQH010000105.1:0-4184 GCA_964345215.1 uncultured Oscillospiraceae bacterium
ATTTGCTTCCATCGGCTGGCACCATCAATCCGCGCTGCCTCATAGAGGCCCTGGTCAATGCCTGCCAGAGCGGAAATATAAATAATGGACTCATAACCTACTGACTGCCAAAAGCCAGAAATAACGTTAATGGACACAAAATATTGGGGTTCTGATAAGTAGTTGATCGGTGTTTTACCAAGGGCTTTTGATATGGCCGCAAAGGTACCAATACTTGGCGAAACAAAGGTGTTAATCATTGAAACCAGTACAATGGTCGACACAAAATAAGGTAAATAGGAAATGGTTTGTACGGTTTTTTTATACCGGGGTAAAATTAGCTCATTTAATAAAATTGCGAAAATAAGGGGAGCCGGAAACAAAAAGATAATGGCACTAATATTCAGGCGCAGCGTGTTTATAATATAGGTCATTAAATTGGGGTTTGAAAACAACCGCTCAAAGTTTGCTAAGCCTACAAATTTAGAATTAAAGCCAAGTCTCAACTTATAATCATAAAACGAGCTGCGCAAAAACCACATAGGCATGTATTTTAATAAAATTAAGTAGGCAATAACCGGTATGACCATCAGGTAAATATAGCGGTTGCGCCAAATACGATTTTTGACCTGTGTCCTTGCCTTAGAAGAATTAAAAATATTATTTTTTTTGATAGCTGCTTTCAAATAAAACGCCCCTTTCTAATTGATCAAAACACCTCAAACGTCTTAATATAATTGAAATGGCTTTGTTTCTTCGCTAAAGGCCATTACGAGGGGGGCATACTTATCAATAAGCTCCTGGGCTGTTAAGGCCCCTATTCGATACTCGTCGGTTCCTAGCAGTTTATCTGCAAAATAGCTGTTTTCTTTTTCGTTGTGGAGCCATTCAAAATCCTCTGGAAAGAGTTTTTTTATGCCGTCAAGGAGCATTAATCCCCCATTAAAGGCGTTTGCTTTTTCACGGTCCATTATATGCATTTGAACCCCATGGCATAATGTGTTTGCGTGTTTGCTAAACACAGGGGTAAAGTAAGTCCGCCTAAAAATAATTCCTGGTATGTTTAAATTATTCATATACCTTTCAAGGGCCCTTGCATCAACCCAAGGGGCACCGATGACTTCAAAGGGAAGAGTGGTTCCCCTGCCTTCAGACAGATTGGTTCCTTCAAATATGCAGGTGCCAACGTAACATAGGGCCGTTGACAAAGCCTGGCAGTTAGGCGAAGGGGCCACCCAAGGTAAATCTGTGTCATCTAAATACATGTGGCGCTGCCATCCTTCAAGGGGTACAACGGTTAAATCCAAGTCAAGCTTTAAATGGTCCTTTATAAACTGCCCGTATTCCCCAATGGTTAACCCATATTGAGTGGGAATGGCATACTCCCCTACAAAAGAATGAAACTTAGGATTTAAAATGGTTCCGCTGGTTTTAACACCGCCAATAGGGTTAATTCTATCCAGCAGAATAAAAGGTTTATTCGCCTTAGCACAATCTTCCATTACATAGGCAAGAGAGTACAGATAGGTATAAAACCGTGCCCCTACGTCCTGCATGTCAAATACAAAAACATCAAAACGGTCAAGCATTTCATCATTCATGTGGTACTGTTTTCCATATAGGCTGTACACGGGGGTGTTCGTTTCAGGGTCTGTGTAGGTTTCAATTTTTGCCCCGGCCTGAGCATCTCCTCTAAGACCATGTTCACCGGCAAAAAGAGCCCCCAGTTCAAACTGTGAATGAATCATATCTACCGTGCTTTTACACTTTCTATTAATGCCTGTAGGGTTGGTCATTAACCCTACTCTTTTATGCTGAAGTTGTTTTTCGACCAACGAAAGACGGTCAATACCACTATAAACGGTTTTTTTCATAGCAAACTCCTTGATGTTATGTATTTATGCTAGCTGTTAACGAAAAAGTAATGTCATACTCATTGTTGAGATTATTATAACAGATTGGCAATCAAAAGTAAATGACTTTTTTTATAATTAAAACAAGTTACTGAAACTATTTTTATAATCGTGGCTTATTCTACCATACTTTTTTATTTATGCTAACTTATTGAAGGGCCAGAATGGCCTGGCGAACATAACCTTTATTTTCTTCCAAGGCTTTGCTGGCTTGACTATAAGTTGCCTTGGTTTTTTCCATTACAATGGCAGCCTTCACATTCCCCTGTGCCTTCTCGAGAAGGGTTTTGGCGTAGGCTTTGTCATCGGTTTCGATGGCATTTTGCACAATGCGAATGGCTCGATCGGTTAATTTTATATTGGTTGGGTTTAAATCTACCATCAAGTTTTTATAAACCTTGCCAATTTGAACCATGGAAAGAGTCGTTAACATGTTCAACACCATTTTTGTGGCGGTGCCCGCCTTTAGCCGAGTAGAGCCGGAAAGAATTTCGGGCCCTGTAACCACTTCAATCATGTGATCTGCATACCTGCTCATATTAGAGCCTTTGTTACAAACAAGGCCCATGGTATAGGCTCCCTTGGTTTTGGCATATTCAATGGCACCAATACAGTAAGGGGCATAGCCGCTGGCACTGATGGCAACCAACACATCCTTCTCCCCTATGTTGATCTTCATCATATCTTCTTTTCCAAGTTCAGCGTTATCTTCAGCCCCTTCAATCGCAAAGCGAAGGGCTGCGTCTCCTCCGGCAATCATCCCCACAACCATTTGGGGATCAACTCCAAAGGTTGGCGGGCACTCGGAGGCATCCAGTACCCCAAGGCGCCCACTGGTTCCCGCCCCAGTATAGATTAAGCGCCCGCCTTTTTTAAAGCGATCGGCAATTACTTTAACACCATGGGCGATTTGCGGGACGGCCTTTTCTACAGCTGACACCGTTTCCGTATCCATTTTATTCATGAGGGCCACAGCATCTTCAATGCTCAGGCTATCAAGGTGAATGCTTTTTTCATTCACCTGTTCTGTAGATAAAAGTTCAAAATTCATATATTTTCTCCTTTTACGCTCATGTTATGCCTTGCTTTTTTTAAGGTTTGCCGCCTTTAAAGATCGATCCAGTGTGGGTTTGGCCCTTTGATACTCAAGGGATGTAACAGACGAAAAAAGAACATCCACAATATTTAACATGGCTGTACGTGAAGCCATGGCACCGGTGCGTACATCAGGTTCCGAGCTAATAATGGGCAGATGAATATCCGCTTTTTTGCTCAAGGGATTAGGGGCGTACTTTGTAACGGCGATGGTGGTAGCACCACAGTCTAAACAAACGTCACAAGTTTGTAAAATGTCTTTTGTTTCCCCCGAATAGGAAAATAAAACCGCTATATCTCCCCTTTTTAAGCCGGAGGCAGATACAACCTGTACATGAGGGTCCAACGAAGTAAAGCTATATTTACCAATGCGCATAAACTTGCTTTGGGCATCTAAGGCAACAATACCGGAACTGCCTTGACCATAAAAATCAACCCGTTTTGCTTTTATTAAAAGGTCTACTGTTTTTTCTAAACTTTCGCCGGAGATCATCCGCATGGTATTTTCAATACCAGCAATATTCCGTTTGGTTACCTGCTCAACAGCGGTTAAAAAATCTTTGCTCTGCACCACATCTTCATATACTAAAAAGCTGTTGTTGTTTTTAGCCAAGTCAGCAGAAAGGGCCATGCAAAAATCTTTATAGCCTTTAAAACCGGCAAGCTTGCATAGGCGTACTACCGTTGTTTTACTTGTGTTACATGCACGGGCCACATCACCAATGGATTGATTTAATACCTTCGCTCTTTCTTCTAAAAAGTATTTTGCAACACGTTTTTCAGAAGCTGAAAAGGAATCCATTAATTCATGTAGGGTCACCATACTATCCATGGGTATTCCCCCTTTATTTTTTAATTTACTAATAGTATAACATAAAAGTGAGTTATTGCAACTATTTTCAGGTATTAGTTTCTATTACGTACTTATTGCCAAATTTATTGCGCAGTAATATTAATACAGTTCTTTTGTATCTGCTTTAGGTAGAGATTTGGGAAAAAAATATAATCAATAGGAACTTTTGTTAGTTCCCCTATTTTTCTTAATTGATTGGCATTAGCCAAGGCAGGAGTGCAACCAGCGATAATAAAAGAAATAATGAGACATAGTAACTACAAAACCACCATCGGTTACACTCATATTGAAAAAGCCTTGAAACCATTAGATTTCAAGGCTTTGGCGGAGAAAGAGGGATTCGA
>CAYFQH010000106.1:0-4030 GCA_964345215.1 uncultured Oscillospiraceae bacterium
GGCGAAGGGTCTCTACCAGCCAGCCGCCGATATTGGGGTGAGCTGCCAGCTGTTTACGCTTTTTCCAGGCGATTAAAAAACTTCCTGTATTTCATCTTGTATTATGGCGGTGTTGTTAGGACTTTTGCCCACAAAAACCAGCCCTACCCGGTACAGCAGGTCGTAATGGTTTTCAAAAAGGGCTTCCAGCCAAAGGGCAAAAGTCTCTTCTTGAGTAAGGGGAACAGCGGTTTCGATTTTTGGATAAGGTTTAATAGGATCACACCCTTTTTATTGCCTTGATTATACTATACTATGCCCAAACAAGGTTAAAACGTAACAGTTCCAAATAAAAAATTTACTTTGGCAGTTTAAAAGGTGATTGTTTATTTTTAAAATACCGTTATAATAAAAATATGAATAGATTTGATTTTTTACAAGCCTTTTTAAACGAAGCCGTACAAAACGGGGCCTTCCCTTCGGCAGCAGCCGGTATAGGCAAGGGAGACGAAATTTATTTTACCGGGGCGGCGGGCCAGGGGAACATCGATACCATTTACGATATGGCCTCCATGAGCAAGGTGCTGTCTACCACCATGGTTGCCTTGCGCGCCTTGGAGGAGGGTGCTATTACCCTATATGATACCCTGTCGCGTTTTTTTGATGCTCCTTCGGATAAAAAGGACATCAGCCTTTTTCAGCTGATGACCCATACGGCTGGCTTTGAACCTTTCTTTTTGATTGAAGAGGAGGCCCGAGGGCCTGAGGATGTTCTTCGTTGCCTTTTAGACCACCCTCTTGACAATATTGCCCCTAATACCCCCAGTTACAGCTGCCTAGGGTATATTGTATTGGGTAAGGTTTTAGAAACCGTGTATGGAAGACCCCTGGACGAACTGGCTCAGGAAAAGGTTTTTGCCCCCTTAGGCCTTACCAACACCAGCTACCGCCCTAAGGGGCACAATATTGCCCCTACCGAGGTGGATCCGGCAACAGGGGTTGCCTTTAAAGGAATTGTACACGATGAAAACGCCCGCTTTCAAAAAGGGATCTCCGGCAACGCCGGGGTTTTTTCCACCCTGGGGGACTGTATGGCCTTTTGTGCCATGCTCTCAAAGAAGGGGGGCGGTTTTATCTCTGCGGCCACCCTTCAAAAAGCCATTACCAACTACACCCCCGGTTTTGACGTACACAGAGGTTTGGGCTTTCACCTGGCAGGCACTCCAGGCAACTTTATTGGGGATTTGTTTCCTTCTACTGCCTACGGGCATACAGGCTTTACAGGCACCAGTTTTGTGGTAGACCCGCAAACGGGGCTTTATGCGGTGCTTTTAACAAACCGGGTTCACCCCACACGGGAAAACGGGAAGATTTTACGCCTTCGCCGTGTGTTTCATAACCGGGTATACGCTGCTTTTTCTAATGAACAGGGTTAGAAAACAAACAAATAAAAAAACACTGATTTTTCGTCAGCCTTTTTTGGGGTGCTAATAAAGTCGACACCCTTCCAATAAAAGGAATTTCATTTTATTGGACATGCAGATTCTTCTTGGCACCCCTGTTGCTTTTATTATTTTTACCAACGGGAACAATTCTCCTATGAAACATTAGAAAGGCACATGCTTTGGGCGGCTATTTTCCACTTGTTTATTAAAAAAGGCGAAGCCTTCACAGGCAGAGGAATCTGTAGCCCAGTGTACTCTATGATGAGGTGGTGCCTAACCCCACCATTAAAAATGTAGAAGACTGTGTAAAACGATATAATCAAAACCACTTAGAGGGCATTGTGGCAGTGGGGGGCGGCTCTTAAATGGATTGCGGCAAAGGGGTGGAGCCCGTATCGCCAGGCCCAATAAAACCATTTCTCAATTAAAAGGGCTCTTAAAAGTGCTTAAAAAAAATGCCGCCCTTTTTTGCTGTACCCAACTCCGCGAATCTTTTTTAAAGAGGATGCCATGAAGCTTTATTTAATAATTAAAGGCATGCAAGAACGGTAAAGCAGTGAAGCGTTATAAAAAGGAGAAGATGACATGAGCGATACAACAACCTTTACCCAATTGGTCGAAAAACAGCGGGCTTATTACTTAACAGGGGCCACCCGGGGTTATGAATTTAGGTTGAAAATGCTTCAAAAGTTAAAGACTGCCATTATTCAAAACGAGGAACTGCTCTTGGAAGGGCTGAAAAGAGACCTTAATAAAACAGCCCAGGAAAGCTATTTTAGTGAAATTGGCATTGTTTTGGATGAAATCACCTTTCATACAAAGCGCCTTCGTAAATGGATGAAGAATAAAAGGGTGCGCCCTTCCCTGGCCCAGTTCCCCGGCAGCTGCTTTATAGCCCCCGAACCTTATGGGGTTACCCTGATTATGGCACCTTGGAACTATCCGGTAAACCTCTCCTTTGAGCCCCTGATTGGGGCTATTTCCGGGGGGAATACCGCTATTTTAAAGCCCAGCAACTATGCCCCTGCTACAAGCAAGGCCATGGAACAAATCCTAAGAAGCACCTTTCCCCAAGAATATATTGCCGTGGTAGAAGGGGGGCGGGAGCAAAATGCCGGCCTTTTGGAACAGCGCTTTGACTATATCTTTTTTACCGGAAGCCCCGGGGTGGGCAAGGTGGTCATGGCTGCTGCAGCCAAAAACCTAACCCCTCACACCCTGGAACTGGGGGGAAAAAGCCCTGTTATTGTAGATGAAACCGCCAATATCAAATTGGCGGCCAAGCGTATTGCCTTTGGCAAAACCTTAAATGGCGGCCAAACCTGTGTAGAACCTGATTATTTGTTGATTCACGAAAGTGTAAAGGAAGCCTTTGTAAAGGAGTTTGAAAAGGCGGTGGAGGGCTTTTTCCCCGGGGGAGATCAATCAAAAATGGTGACCATTATTACCCAAAAGCATTATGACCGGTTAAAGGGCTTAATGGAAGACGGGAATATCATTCTTGGGGGCAAGACTGATGATAGCCGACGTTTTATTGAACCTACCCTCATTGATGGTGTTACCCTTAAAAGCCCTATTATGCAGGAGGAGATTTTTGGCCCCCTGCTCCCTGTAATCACTTATCAAAAGCTGGAGGAGTGTATCACTACCATTCAAACTATGGAAAGGCCCCTGGCGTTATATATTTTCTCCAGTAATCAGCAAAACCGGCAAACCATTTTTAATAACTGCTCCTTCGGAGGCGGCTGCATTAACGATGTGATTATGCACTTTGTTAACCCCAATCTCCCCTTTGGCGGGGTTGGCCATTCAGGTATGGGCAGCTACCATGGTAAAAAAAGCTTCGATACCTTTACCCATTATCGCAGCATTTTTAAGCAAAATAATAAAATTGATTTGCCTATGCGCTATATGCCCTATACCAGCACCATGGATAAGCTGGTGCGAAAGGTGCTCAAATAATGGAAAAACACGCTTTTAACAGGCTTTATGCCTATATGCTCGCTAAAAGCGATGAAAAGGACCCTGTTCATAATCACCAGCATATCGACCGGGTACTCCATTACGCCCTAAAGATTTTGGCCACGGAGCCAGGGGCCAATCAAGAGGTGGTGATTACCGCCGTTTTACTCCATGACATTGCCAGAAAAGAAGAACGGCAGAACCCGGCCCTTAAACATGCCCCTTTGGGAGCCAAGATGGCGGAAAGCTTTTTAGTAAAGGAAGGCTATTCCCCGGTTTTTGCCCGGCAGGTGGCTCAGTGCATTGCCACCCATAGCTATAAAAAAGGTAAACCGGCCCCTGATACCCTGGAAGCCAAAATCCTCTATGATGGGGATAAGCTGGATTTAACCGGCACCGTGGGGGTGATTCGGGCGGCCCTTTTTGGCAGCCAAATTGGAGAACCGCTGTACCACTTAGAGGAAATTGGCGCAGCTCCATTAACAAGGCAAGAGCTGCCCAAATCCCTTATTGGAGAATACAGGCAAAAACTGGCCGCCTTCTCCCAGGGTTTTTTAACCAGTGAAGGGCGGAACTTGGCGGCAAAGCAGCAAAAGACCATGGACAGCTTTTTTACAAACCTGGTAGAAGAACTTACAACCAAC
>CAYFQH010000107.1:0-3874 GCA_964345215.1 uncultured Oscillospiraceae bacterium
GGCGTACTGTTGGCTCTGGTGTTGTAGCTAAAGTGATCGCTTAAGCAAAACTAAACAACTAACGTGATTGGCTGCGGGGGAGCCTGCAGCTAATCACGTTAACTAAATTTTCTGATGTAGAATGTTCAAAATATTTCTATATACATAGGTTCAGGAGGTGCCAAACATGGCAAGTGTTGTTCGCACAAGGGTTGTATTAGCTTGTACTGAATGTAAGCAACGCAATTACAACACCAATAAAAACAAAAAAAACACGCCGGATCGCATTGAACTGGCAAAGTACTGCCGTTTTTGCAAAAAACATACACCCCATAAGGAAACCAAATAACAATTAACAAGGATGTGTACGTCATGGCAAGTGAAAAAAACAAAAAAACTGAAAAAAAGTCATTTTTCAGTCGTCTAGGGCGTTGGTTTAAGCTTTTGCCACGCCGTATTGCTACACCATTTGTAAACATGTGGCGTGAGCTTAAAAAAGTGACATGGCCTAGCCGTAAAGACTTGATAAACTATACAGCTGTTGTACTCGTATTTATGATTTTTATGAGTATTGTTATTGGTTTGCTTGACCTTGGTGCTACATCATTAATTGACTTGCTCATTTAATTGTTTAATTCTGATTGTGTTTTTTAGAGGAGAATGATCGTGCCTGATAATAATAAGCAACCTTGTTGGTATGTTGTTCATACCTATTCAGGGTACGAAAACAAAGTAAAAGATAATCTTGAAAAATCTGTTGAAAATAATGGTATGCAAGATTTAATTTTTGAAGTGCAAGTTCCTATGGAAGATGTAGTAGAAATCAAAAACGGCCGGCGAGTTAAATCTCAACGTAAAATTTACCCTGGCTATGTACTGGTAAAAATGATCGAGACCAGTGAAAGCTGGTACCTGGTGCGTAATACCAGAGGGGTTACAGGCTTTGTAGGGCCCGATAGCAAACCCGTGCCCTTAACCGAGGACGAAGTGAAGATGATGCTTCAAACCGACCGGCCTGCAGTTGAATTTGCCATTGCCATTGGTGAAGAAGTACGCATTCTATCCGGTCCTTTGGAGAACTTTAACGGTTTTGTTGAAGACGTTGATACGGTTCGCCAAAAATTAAAAGTTCAAGTTAAAATGTTCTTAGGAAGAGAAATGTCAGTAGAAGTAGATATGGACCAGGTAGAACGGGTTTAGTTTTCTTTTGCCTTTCTTATCTTACACTGTATTACTAGCATAGGTTAACTATGCGTGGGAGGAATCATCTGTTTCCGTCTTACCACATTTGTTAGGAGGTGCCATTAAAATGGCAAAAAAAGTTTCAGCTTTAATTAAACTTCAAGTTCCCGCTGGAAAAGCAACTCCAGCACCACCAATTGGTCCTGCTCTGGGCCAACATGGTGTTAATATTCCAGGCTTTTGTAAAGAATTTAATGACCGTACTGCAAAGCAGGCCGGACTAATTATCCCTGTTGTAATTACTGTATATGCTGATCGCAGCTTTACTTTTATTACCAAAACGCCTCCAGCTCCAGTTTTAATTAAAAAAGCATTAAACATCGAAAGTGGAAGTGCAGTTCCCAATAAAACAAAAATTGCGAAACTGACCAAAGACCAAGTTCGTGAAATTGCTGCTGCAAAAATGCCCGACTTAAATGCCGCTACCATTGAAAGTGCCATGAGCATGGTTGCCGGTACCGCAAGGAGCATGGGTGTTACTGTAGAGGAATAATAACAAGATAAACACATCTGCCTAAAGCCGTTGTGACTAACGTGGGAGGTTTAGTAAAACCGCTAGAACCACATGGGAGGAATAAAAGATATGAAACATGGAAAAAAATATACAGATAATAAAAAAATGGTGGAAGCATTAAAAGCTTATGACCCGATTGAAGCATTGGATTTAATTGCCCAAGGCAAAAAAGCTAACTTTGATGAAACCGTTGAATTATCTGCCCGCCTGGGCGTTGACCCAAGGCATGCTGATCAGCAGGTTCGCGGCGCAGTTGTTCTGCCCCACGGAACAGGAAAAACCGTTCGCGTACTGGTTTTTGCAAAGGGTGATAAGGCAAAAGAAGCCGAAGCTGCCGGTGCAGATTTTGTAGGCGCTGAGGAATTAATTGCTAAAATTCAAAACGAAAACTGGTTTGGATTTGATGTTTGTGTGGCCACACCTGACATGATGGGGCTGGTAGGCCGTATTGGCCGCGTTTTAGGACCTAAAGGTTTAATGCCTAACCCTAAGAGCGGCACGGTAACCATGGACGTAGAAAAGGCGATTAGCGAAATTAAGGCTGGTAAGGTTGAATACCGGGTGGATAAAACTTCTATTGTACATTGCCCTATTGGAAAAGTATCCTTTGGTACTGAGAAGCTGAACGAGAACCTGACTGCTTTGATGGAAGCGATAATTAAAGCAAAACCTGCTGTTGCAAAAGGTACCTATTTACGCTCTGTTTATTTAAGCAGCACCATGGGCCCTGGCATTAAAGTGAATGCCCAAAAGTTTTAGTTTTTAGAAATATTTGAATAGAAAAGACCGCAGTAAGAGCGGTCTTTTCTATTCAAATATTTCTTTTGATGCTGTGTCAAATAAAGCTATTTTAATTTTTAGTCAATAAATTCGTTTCTTTTTTCCGTAAAAAAATCATAATAACTGCGCACATGGGGAAGGTCTGTCCATTTTTTTAAATCCACGGGGTTTTCATCCAGGTCATATATTTTTGCTTGTTTAATCGATAAAAAGAAAGGGGAGTGGGTTGATATAATAAACTGGCAATTAAAAAACCGTGCGCTTTCTTCAATAAATTGCTTTAGCGCCATCTGCAGCTTTGGGGAAAGACTGTTCTCCGGTTCATCAAGCACATACAAGGCTTCCTGCTCCATTTTATCGCGAAAGTACATAAAGGCGCTTTCACCGTTAGAGAGCTCTCGTATATTATTGATTAAATTGGCCTTTACAAATTTTGATTGGGTTTTGGCCCTGGCAAGGTTAACTTGCTTTAGCTGGTCATAATCATCCATAGACTTTAAGGTGAAGCTGGCATACTTTTTGTCCAGGTAGTCGTCAAAAAGGGCTTCTCTTTTTATGTCAATGCCTTGATTCATGGTGCGGATGTTAAGCATATAGTCAAATACATCATCACTTGTAATCACCTTGCTACCCTTGGGAAGAGGGGAAACCAGGGAATAGCTGCACCAGTCCAGATAGTTTTCAAAGAAACTGGAACGGTTATACAGGCTGTCTCGCTCCAGCTTCAGCTTTTCGGAAATGATATTTAACGCGGTGGTTTTTCCGCAGCCGTTACCGCCGCATAAAATGGTGATGGGCTCAAAATCAATGCGTTCAAACCCTTTTTGAGATAAAACCTGAAAAGGGTAGTAAGATTGGTAACAGGTGCGTTTTTGACTTAGAAAAAAGTTGAATTCTTGATCTGGATTAGCAAAAATAAATTTATCAAGGTAGAGCATAATTTCATCTTTCTCCCTTTTATGGTATATAAGGCTCTTTTATTATAGCATAAAGCCCTTTGAAGGAAATGTGCATCAATGAAATGAAATAAAGATAGAGTCGGTGGAGATATTTTTTACTCATCATAAGAAAAAAGAAGAAAAAAACATTCAAACAAAACATTAGGCCTGATTTTCCAATATTCTATTGACAAAAAGACGGTTAATTGCTATAATTTCGTTTGCTGGTATTCAGCAGGGAGAGATGGCCGAGCGGTTGATGGCGCTGGTCTTGAAAACCAGTGATGCCGAAAGGCACCGGGGGTTCGAATCCCTCTCTCTCCGCCAATTTTATATTTGGAGAAATACCCAAGTGGCTGTAAGGGGCTCCCCTGCTAAGGGAGTAGACTGGGAAACCGGTGCGAGGGTTCGAATCCCTCTT
>CAYFQH010000108.1:0-3859 GCA_964345215.1 uncultured Oscillospiraceae bacterium
GGCTTGTTTACTATATAAACTATTTGATGATGACATGGCAAATTCGTTCTACTGCGGAAAAAATCAACCAGGCGATTGAAAAAAGAAGGCAAGAAGAGGGAGACAATTAAAGGCGCCTTCTTGCCTGTTATGGGCTTTTTCCCTTTAGCTGGGGCGGGTGCTTTTACCATGGCCGGCAGTGGTTTTTTTATGATTTAAAACAAGGATTATTTGCCTTATCTGCCATCATCCCCCTTGACTATTGGCCTTTTGTAAAATACTATAGACATAGTATAAAAATAGATGGAGGGATTGATTTGTCTATTACACAAAAGCCTTTTGGCCACATGCCCGACGGCAGCCCCGTTACCCAATATACCCTCACCAATGCCTCTGGGGCCAGTTTAAGCGCCATTAATTTTGGCGGTATTGTTACATCCATTCAGGTGCCCGATGCCAAGGGACAGCTGCAGGAAGTGACCTTGGGTTACAACACCCTAGCCCCTTACTTGCTCCCCAACGGTAACCTGGGTGCCTTGATTGGCCGCTACGGCAACCGTATTGGCAAAAGCCGTTTTCCCTTAAATGGCAAAATAATTGAATTGAGCAAAAATGACGGTGAAAATCATCTTCACGGAGGTGATGGGGGCTATAACTGCCTTTATTGGAACATTACCCCCCAGGAGGGGCAAGGGGAAGACCGTCTTGTGTTAACCCTTCATAGCCCTAGCGGCCAAGGCGGCTACCCGGGAAATGTGGATATTACCGTTACCTATATCTGGGCTGATGATAACAGCTGGCATATTGACTATAAGGCCATTAGCGATGAAGACACCATTATCAACCTGACCCAGCATAATTACTTTAATCTGTCAGGGGATGAACGGGAAAAGATATTAAGCCATGTGCTTCAAATCAATGCCGAGGCCATTACCCCCACCGACGACCAGCTGATCACAACGGGTGAACTTTTGAATGTGGCTGGCACCGCCTATGATTTTCGTATGCCCCGGGCTATTGATGAGGCCATAAGCCAGCCCGGTGAATGGGATCAGCTTGTATACGGCATGGGCGGCTACGACTTTAACTACGTGCTTAAGCAGCCTGCCACCCTGCCCAATGTGCAAATTTACTCCCCCCTAACGGGCATAAAAATGTCTGTTACAACCGATCAGCCGGGAGTACAGCTGTACACCGGCAACCAGCTGGATTGCCAAAGCCGCAGCGGCGCCCGCTACCAAAAACACGACGGTTTTTGCCTGGAAACCCAACACTACCCCGACAGCCCCAACAAGCCCCACTTCCCCAGTGTATTGGTAAAAAAAGGTGAGGAATACAAAACCCAAACCAGTTACCGGTTTACCGTTCAAAAATAACACATAAAGCCGCTTAATAGCGGCTTTATGTGTTTTTGCCGATGGAGGGCCTTATGCCATTGATTGATTTATCTCATCCCTTGTTGGAAGAAACTCCCTGTTATCCTGGAGATATGCCTTTAAAGCTTACAAAAATAAAATCCCTTGAAAAAGATCACTTTGTTTCTTACCACTTATCTTCTACCCTGCATACAGGCACCCATATTGATGTGCCCATGCACCTGGTTGATGATGGGCGCCATGTCCTTCACTTTCCCCTTGAGGCTTTTGCCGGGCCGGGGCTTTTGCTGGATGTGCGGGGCAAGAAAACCCTGGATTATCAAATAGAATATGAAAGCCTGGTCCAGCCGGAGCAGGTGGTTTTGCTCTACAGCGGTTTTGACCGGTTTTTCCACGATCCCCGCTATTTTTCTTCTCATCCTGTTATTTCTGACGCCCTGGCTGATTTTTTGATTCAAAAAAACATCAAAATGCTGGGAATGGACTTTCCTTCCCCGGATTATTTTCCCTTTAAGGTGCATAAAAAATTTTTAGCTCATCAGATTATTCTCCTTGAAAACGCGGCCAACTTGGGCGCGTTAAAAAACATCCCTGCTTTTCATGTTATGGCCTTTCCCTTAAAAATAAAGGCCGAGGGCAGTTTTGTACGGGCTGTGGCCCGGATTGTATAAATAAGCCGCCCTATATCCAAAATAAACCGTAACAGAGGGGTTTTTCCTAAAACCAAGCTCTTCCATCTTTTGAGAATATTGTTTTTGTATCCTTTGAGCTGAATAAAAAACTCATCCAAAAGGCCCCGGCAAATTGCCGGGGCCTTTTGCATCAATAGTATTGCATTAAAAAACCAACTTTTTCTCGATGTAGGCAACCAAATCGTCTACATGGACATGGTCTTGTTCCATGGTATCCCGATCCCGTACGGTAACCATACCGCTTTGCTGGGTATCAAAATCTACGGTTACACACAAAGGGGTACCAATTTCATCCTGCCTGCGGTAGCGCTTACCGATGGAGCCGGTTTCGTCGTACTCAACCATAAAGTGCTGGGCCAGTTTTTCGTGAACCTCGCTGGCCAGAGCCCCCAGCTTATTTTTTTGCAGGGGCAGTACCGCCGCCTTGTAGGGGGCTAAGGCAGGGTGTAGGCGAAGAACAGTCCGCACATCGCCTTTTTGGGCATCCAGCTCCTCCTCCTCATAGGCGTTGCATAAAAAGGTAAGAGCCAGCCGATCTACCCCAACAGAGGGTTCAACCACGTAGGGAACATATTTTTCGTTGGTTACAGGGTCTAGGTATTCCATGTTTTCGCCGCTGTGCTCCATATGGCTCTTTAAGTCAAAGTCGGTTCTATCGGCAATGCCCCATAATTCACCCCAGCCAAAGGGAAATAAAAACTCAAAGTCCGTGGTGGCAACAGAATAATGGCTCAGTTCCTCGGCCTTGTGATCCCTTAGGCGCAGGTTTTCTTCTTTAATACCCAAATCCAGCAACCACTGCTTACAAAAGTTGCGCCAATAGTGGAACCATTCCAAGTCTTCCCCTGGCTTGCAGAAAAACTCCAGTTCCATTTGCTCAAACTCCCGGGTTCTAAATATGAAGTTTCCGGGGGTAATTTCATTTCGGAAGGATTTGCCGATTTGGGCCACACCCATGGGCATTTTACGCCGGGTAGACCGGGCAATATTTTTAAAGTTTACAAAAATACCCTGGGCCGTTTCGGGGCGCAGGTATAATTCGCTGGCCGAGTCCTCCGTAACCCCCTGGAAGGTTTTAAACATCATGTTAAACTTGCGGATGGCTGTAAAATCGTGTTTGCCGCAAGTAGGGCAGGGAATGTTATGCTCGCTGATATATTCTTCCATCTCCTGGTTGCTCCAGCCGTCGGCCTGAATTTCTTCTCCCTTGGCTTGGGCATAGTCTTCAATTAGTTTATCGGCCCTAAAACGTGCCTTGCAATTTTTACAGTCCATCAGCGGATCGTTAAAGTTGCCCACATGGCCTGAGGCTACCCAAACCTGAGGGTTCATTAAAATGGCCGAGTCAAGGCCTACATTGGTTTTGCTTTGCTGCACAAATTTTTTCCACCAGGCTTTTTTGACGTTATTTTTAAACTCAACACCCAAAGGGCCATAATCCCACGTGTTGGCCAACCCGCCATATATTTCAGAGCCCGAAAAAACAAAGCCCCTGTTTTTACATAATGCTACAATTTTATCCATGGTTACCTTCGCCATTTGTTTAACCCCTTTCAACCCAATATCTCTTGCTATCATAGCGATTCCCTCATTTTTTGTCAATCTCTGCCGCAAAAAACCGTCCCTCCCATAAAAGCATTGTTCTCTTCTTTACAGGGGTTGCTCTTGTTTACAATTAATCGCTGTTTTTTTGCCGTATTCCTTTGGCTTAAAGAAGGGCTGAACCTTAGGTTTCAAGAAAATATAGTTTTACTAAATATTTTATTTACAAATATGTTTATTTTTATTTTATTTGGTATATAATAAAGCAGC
>CAYFQH010000109.1:0-3805 GCA_964345215.1 uncultured Oscillospiraceae bacterium
GGTCGCCTCCTAAGCGACAGGCCAGAGGTTCGAATCCTCTTAGGCGCGCCAAATACATCCCCTATCATCGGAAAACAGCCTGTATGCAGTAACCTGCTACAGGCTGTTTTATGTTAAGAATCGCTTGTATTCTTAGATCCTCTCACCCATTGATGTTAAATGAAACACTGGGCAATGGCATGATCCTTTGGAACATTTTACACTTGTCTTAACGTTTACATTTTTTTCTAATTCGTTAAATTCATATTCTTTTTGTCTTTTCAACAAAAACCTGCTGCCCATTTAAGGGCAAAAAAGTTAAAAAAGCTAAACAGTATGTTTTTTCCTGTTTTCCCCTTCATATAGGCTTATTTGTTTGTTATAATATCAGTATCCTCTATGGCAGTGTATAAAATCAAAAGGCCATAATATCCTATACCTGTTTTTTCAATATTTTTTAGCAGCAGCGCACCCTTTTAAAATATAACTTTTTATAGCCCTCTTTTTGACTAGCAGAGCATAAGCTACAACATCACTAAAATAACAAGGAGCAGCCATGAATATATATACCTTTATGATGAGCCCCTTTGAAAGCACCTTTTTTAAGGCTCTCCGTTCAGCAACCATGGGGCCCGCCCGTGGCAATGTGCTTGAAATTGGTATTGGAACCGGAGCCAGTTTAAAATACTATCATCAAAATCAAATAACCCAGTTTATAGGCACCGATATTAAATTACATCCCGCGATATTCAAATATGCTACAGCTAAAATGAGCTTTACCCAATGCAGTGTGGAGAACTTACCCTTTGAAGATAATACCTTTGATTATATAACCGAAAGCCTTGCCTTTTGTACCGTGGTAAATGCGGAAAAAAGTTTACTGGAAGTTATGCGGGTTCTAAAACCTGGTGGAAGGTTTGCCTTTATTGAGCATGTAAGGCCTGCTGATAAAAAGTGGGCTCTAGCCTTTGATAAGATAAATCCTCTTTGGCGTAAAGCAGCCAGGGGCTGCAATATTAACCGGAATACCTTAGCCAATATTAAAAGGGCCGGCTTTCGTATTCTTTGGCAAAAGTCTGCCGCTAAAGGCATTTTTATTTATGGTGTAGGCGAAAAGCCAATAAAATAGTTCTGCTTCACCACATATTCGCTCTCATTTCTACCTGCCTTAAAGGAGGCCTATGTTGTGGCTGCCATTAGTATTAACCAACTAAGGAAAAACTACGGAAAGCATATAGGCATTAAAGATGTGAGCTTTCACGTAAATCAAGGGGAAATTTTCGGCTTTGTAGGTCCAAACGGGGCAGGCAAATCTACCACCATTCGCATTTTGCTCAACTTTATTTATCCTAATGGGGGCCAAGCCAGCATTCATCAGCTAGACTGCGCTAAGGATGCCAAAGCCATTAAGCAATTTACTGGTTACGTGCCAAGTGATGTGCGCCTGTATCCCGCCATGAAGGTAGCAGAACTTTTTAAGCTGAACAGTGCATTTTATGAACAAGATCAAACAGCGGAGGTTCAGCGCCTTAGCCGGTTATTTGATTTAACCGAAAACAAGCCTTTTGGTGCACTTTCTACCGGTAATAAAAAAAAGTCTCCCTCATTTGTGCTCTGGTTTTAAAACCCCGGGTATTGATTTTAGATGAGCCTACCACAGGCCTTGACCCCATGGTACAGCAGGCCTTGTTTGGCGAACTAAAGCGCCAGGCAGACAAGGGCGTTGCCATCCTCCTATCCAGCCATAACCTTGGAGAAGTGCAGGAACATTGCCACCGGGCTGCCTTTATACGCAAGGGTGAAATCATCGCTCTTGCAAACCTCAAAAACGAGGCTTCTGCCCAGCAAAAAATTGTTACGGTTACTGGAGGCGGTGAGGCTCCTCAAAGCCTTGAGCTGTTACGGAGCGACCCACAAGGCGGGCGGGTTTTTCGTACTCAAACCGATGGCCAGGCCTTAATTGAGCTTTTGGCCAGGCTAAACCCCACTACCTTTACCGTGGCCCAGGAAAGCCTCGAAGAGCACTTTATGGCCCTATACAAGGAGAAAGAATAATGACCATTTTTCGTTTAGAATTGCGCAACCTTAAAAAAAGCCTTCTGGCTTGGGCACTGTCTGTTGGTGCTTTTATTTTTCTCATGCTGGCCTTTTATCCTTCTATGAGAACCGATGCCATGCAAAGCATTGCCAACACCAAACTGGATGCCATTGACCCGGCTATTTTAGCAGCAATGGGGCTAGCAGAAATTCCTAATTTTACAATCATAACTAATTTTTTTGGTTATGTGCTGCAGTTTATCACCTTGGCCCTGATGGTATTTGTTGTTCAGCAATCGGCCACCCTTATCATTAAAGAAGAGAGCGAGGGAACCATTGAATACCTATACGCCAAGCCCGTTTCCAGGAATGAAATACTCATTCAAAAATCCTTGGCTCATCTGTTTTCATTGTTGGCTTTACTAGTGGCTTTGACCATGGTAACCCTTATAAGCTATCTTGTTTTTAGCGATTATTCTTTTGCCCAAAGCCTAAATGAATGCCTGATCGTCTATGGCGGGGTATTGTTTGTAAGCCTTATTTTTTCCGCCCTTGGTCTTTTGGCTTCAGTTTTGGTTAAAACCAGCCGCAGCGGGGCAACAGTAACCGTTGCCATTGTTTTTGGCACCTTTGTTTTGGGCGTCACTGCCGCCGTTGTAAAAAAGTTGGATTTTTTAATTTACTTTTCGCCTATGGATTGGATTAAATCACAAAAACTGATGGGCACGGGTATTCAGCCTTTTGAGTGGCTCATTGGCCTCTGAATCATTATTTTTTGCCCTGTAACCGCTTGGCTACGTTACCGGCGCAAGGATCTTTTAATATGAGTTAAATATAATAATGGGCTTCGCTTTTTTGCATTTTTTATTTCTGTGCCCTATCTGTTTTTCGCCTTTTCTAAACCCAAGCAGGATTTCACTCTTCCTTTTTTAGCCAGCATCTATTTTAACCCGCACCTAAAGAAAGGCCTGGTATGAAGCAACCGGCCGGAATTGGAGAAAAATGCAAGTTAACAGAGGTTGACACAGCCTGTCAAAAAACCCCAAACGTAAAGCGTGGCATATATGAAGGGAGCAGAAAAGAGGCGACGCCTCCCTTCATATACAATCGAGACCCAGCGAGGCCCATTGGGCCCTTTATTGCGGTGGGGCTCGGCAATTTTGATAAAAAAGGGGCAATGCCCCAAAATCGCTACGCTACAGATTCCTCTGCCCGTGAAGGCTTCGCCTTTTTTAAAGAACAAGTGCAAAATAGCCGCCCAAAGCATGTGCCTTTCTAATGTTTTATAGGAGAATCGTTTTCGCTGGTAAAAATAATAAAAGCAACGGGGGTGCCATAAGGAATCTGCAAGTCCAATAAAGTGAATTTCATTTTGTTGGGAGGGTGTCGACTTCTCAGACACCCTGAGTCAACGGAGGTTGACATTAAACGCTTAGCCGAGGTGTTCCATAGCCTAAGTGCTGGTAAAAGAAGTATTCTGTTTTTCATAAAAAATAATTATTTCTCCTGCCATCACTAAAATCATTGTGCCCTTTTTTGTTATCAATCAATTTGTGTCCCTGCATTAAGGGATATGATTATAATATCGAATATACACCAACTACATACCGACATCTTGTCCTTTTTGGCACAACAAAAAGAGAAGCTACTGCTTTGCTTTTGTTACCCTGCAGTGGAATTCTGTAAAGGGTAAATTAAAGGATAAAACGGGTACAAAAAAACCCAGAAGCCTTAATACTCCTAGGTTTTAACTGGCGGAGAGTTAGGGATTTGAACCCTAGTTACGCTA
>CAYFQH010000110.1:0-3597 GCA_964345215.1 uncultured Oscillospiraceae bacterium
TGCGGTATTTTATGTAAAAAGAAAACAATAAAGAAAAGCCTGTAAGAACGATTTATCGTTGTTACAGGCTTTTGTGAACTGTGGCTGCTGTAAAAGCAGGGCAGGGTCAAGGGGGAGGGCAAAAGAAAAAAAGTAAGGCCTGGCGAATAGTGCAATGGCGCAATGGGGTAAGGCAAGCCTTACCAGCTGCCGCCGCCGCCGCCGCCCCCACCGCCGCCGGAAAAACCGCCCCCGGAAAAGCCGCCGCCGCCGCTGCCGGAAAAACTCCCTTGAGAAGGGGTGGGAGCAGGCACGGATACGGCGCTATGTTCTAAGCGGGTCATGGCATTTTGCATCCGGGACAGGTATACCATGGTAAAGGCCGTATCCCATGGGTCACGGCTTTCATACCAATCGGGGGCCTGAAGCAGAATGTTTTCAAATTTGTCGGTCCATATTTTAGTCAGGCCAAAAACCTGGGCATAGGGCAAAATATTATAAAAGTAGGCCGGGTCTTCTTCCAGCAGGGCTTCCAGCCGCTGTTTTTCTGCTGCTTCAATAAAGGTTTTAAAGCCCATCAACTCCTGTATTACTTGTTGCCCATAGGCTGTGCGCTGGCTGAGGAAGGGGGCCATAAAAGCAATGGCGCTGCTTAATAAAAGGGTAATCAGGCAGGCCCATAGGGGAATAAGCCCCAGGGAGCCTACCCAATAAGGGAGGGCGAACCCGTTAAACCCAAGGGCGATAAGGCAAACAATAAAGGCAGATGGCCTTTGGGCAGCGCCCCAGGTGATGAATACAAAAATGTAGATTACACTGGAGATGACCAGGCCCAAAAGAGCAGATTCCATTTGCAGGTTTAGCCTTTGGCTAATTAGGAATAAAAGCACAAGGGGTAACAGGCCGAAAACAAAGGCCAAAAACACATAGCCGCTATTGTTTTTGTAAAGGGCTTTTTCGCCCTTGCTAAGGCGCTTAATCAGCCCGGCGATGGCATGCTGTACATCTTTATAAAATTTGTTTTCCAGGTTTTTGCTTGTAACCACCCCGTCCTTCCCCCGGGCAAACAGCTGATTAAACAAGGTTATTTCATACTGGGGGCGGTTAGGATGAATGTCTGTTACTTTGGTAATAACAAGGTCTTCTTGCTTTTTCTTTTTGCCCTTGTTCTCAAGGTCTTCCTCCCCCGCCTCGCTCATTTTAATATAGCCTAAATTGGCCCAGTTATACAAAATGGTAATCAGATTGGCAGGGGTGATTTTTTTGTTTAAAGCATAACCTGCTTCCGGGCTGGATAGGTGATCCGGCGGGTAGAAACTCACCACGGGCACAAGCTTTTCATCCCGGCCCTTGGTTTGTAAAACCAAATAGGTCAAGGCCAGCCCAATAAGGCCAAGAACAATGGGAATGAACACCTGGGCCGAAAAAGGCCGGGTGAAGAGGGAAGGATCTGCCTGGGTGTATAAGGTAATATTTTCGCCGGGGAAGAGGGTTTTATCCGTTTGAAGGGATAAGGTAAGGCTTTGGTCTTCCGGGTTGGTTGTAATGGTGTAATCGCTGTGAAAATCATCCCCCGTTCGCCCGGCCAATAGGTTTAAGTCGCTTAAAAGCACTTGGCTGTGAAGGGTTAAATTCATTTTTTCAACGGGCCCTTCCCCCAAGGGGAAGAGGGGTAGTTCCAAGGTGGAAGAGGGTTTTTTTAAAAAGCTAAAAAAGGCATCCCCTTGGCCATCATTCATCGGCAGAAAAGAGCGGAAGCTGTACTCCAAGGTATAGGTTCCCGGTTCGGTCAAATAGATGTAAAGGCCCGAAGAAATATCTTCGTGAGAAGAAGAGAAAACCAAGCCCCCTGAATCGCTGATCAGGGTAAATTCATCCCCGGGCAAACCGGTACCATTCGTTAGGCGGTAAGGGCCTGCGCCATACTGGTTATACTGGCGCTGGCTTTGGGTCACCTCTATTTTAGCGTGGCCTAAAAGTTTTTTTTCTTTGGTCAAGGTCATGTTTACGTCTGCCTGGTTAATGGTAAAGGGAAACAAAAAGGCCGGCGCCTTTGAAAAAGCCCCTTCGTTTAAGCGGATGTTGGCGGTAACGCTCTCCCCCGGATGTAATGTTTTGCTGCTGGTAAAAGTTATCCGGTTGCCTTGGCGGGCAGAGCGAATCTCTTTTTCGTTGCCGGTGCTGTAATAAGGGCCGCTGGTTAACACCAGCCGGTCAAAAACAGCGTTACTGGGGTAGGTAATGGCGGCGGAAAAGTTTTTAATATCTACATCCCAATTAGAGCCTACCAGGTTTAAATAAATATAGTCTGCGTCGTTATAGTAGTCCTGGTAATACTTTAGGGTATATTCAATGGTATAAGTTTTGGGGCCCTTATGGTACACACCCCTGTCGCCAATGCGAAGGATCAGGTTGCTTTGGTCTCCTTCTATATTAAAGGTTTCCCCCACAACGAAAACATCCTCAATCAGGTACGTTTCCGCATCCCCTTGGATGGGGATGGTGCGGAAAAGCCCCTGGCGCTTATCGGTGAAATTTACCTCAATGGTTTCGGTAATGCGGTGTTCCCGGGCCTGGTTTACCACCACATCCACATGGAAGTTTTCAATCACATAACCTGGATCATCATCGGCCAGGGCGGGGGTAAAGGCCAGTACCAGGATAAGTAAGGAGATAAAAAGGGTGCAGGCAAGCACCCTTTTGTTGTTTTTCGTCATTTTACGCACCTCTTGATCAAATCGCACATTAAAAAGATACCTTTACGTTTTCACGGTGCCCGGCCTCGGCCTCAAAGAAGGGTACAGGCTTAAACCCAAAGGAAGAAGCGATGATGTTGGCGGGAAACTGCTGAATGGAGGTATTCATTTGGGCGGCAATACCGTTATAATACCTTCTGGCCTTTTCAATCTCCCCTTCAATATCGGCTAATTGATTTTGAAGCTGGGTAAAGTTGGTATTGGCCTTTAAATCCGGGTAAGATTCCGAGAGCATCAGCAGGCGGCTTAAGGCGTTGGTCAGCTCCCCTTCGGCTTCGCCCTTTTGCTGGGGGCTGCTGGAAACAGCCTTGTTACGGGCGGTAATAACCGCGTCCAGGGTTTCTTTTTCGTGGGCGGCATAGCCTTTTACAGTTTCTACCACGTTGGGAATTAAGTCATAGCGCTTTTTTAAAAAAACGTCAATGGTGGAGTAGGCCTCTTCCACCCGGGTGCGAAGGCCAACAAATTTGTTATATGCGGCAATGGCCCAAATGACAATCAAGGCAACAAGGGCTAATACAATGAGTAATACTGGCATTATAAAACCTGCTTTCAAAATAAAATAGGGTTATGAATACCTTAATTTTATCACAGGCGGCATAAAATTGCCAATCTTTTCTCAAGGTGTAACAAGGCACCCTTAAGGGGAGTTTTTTTGATTACCTTTATAAATTACCTTTAAAAAGCAGTGGCCCAGCAGAGGATTACAAACCTTGACAAAAAAACACCGTTATGATATGGATAGATAGCATTTTTAATAAAGGAGCAATTGCACGATTTTTACTATTGAACATTTATCAAAATCCTTTGAGCAAAAGGAAGTTTTAAAAAACATTACCTTTTCTTTTGAAAGCGGCAAAAT
>CAYFQH010000111.1:0-3513 GCA_964345215.1 uncultured Oscillospiraceae bacterium
GCCTCCTTTTTTTGCTGGTACTTAGACCCGTTAAAAGTGGAGCGTTGGAGGCATCGCCTCCTTTTTTTATTTTAGATAGGTATGAACCGCCAGGGGAACAGCAAAAAGGGCCCTGCCCTGGGTGGAGAAGGGTTTTTATTGCTAAAAAGTATAAATACAACTATAATAAAAGTTCAGTAAAAGGGGGAAATGCTATGCCAATAGATGGATTGATGATCGGCTTTGCCCAGCGGGAGGCCCAAAAGCACCTGGCGGGGGGCCGTATCGATAAAATAACCCAGCCTGAAAAAGATACAATGATTATACAAATCAGAAACCAGGGTAAAAACCATAAGCTGCTTCTTTGTGCAAGCCCCAATCAGCCGCGGGTACACCTAACGGAAGAAACCTTTGTAAACCCCCAGGAACCCTCAATGTTCACCATGCTTATGCGTAAACACCTGGCGGGGGGCCAGCTGAAGGATATTGTGCAAATTCAAGGGGACCGGTATGTGAAAATGATTATTTTAAACCGGGATGAACTGGGCGAAATGCAGGAAAAATATATATACATTGAACTGATGGGCCGCCATTCAAACATCATTGCCGTAAACGAGAAAGGCAATATCATCGATAGCATCCGCCATGTTGCAGGGGATATGAGCCGGGTGCGGGAAGTACTGCCCGGCCTTTCCTATACAGCCCCCCCTGCCCAGGACAAGCTGCCCCCCCTTCATATTACCGCTGAAGACTTGGCCCAAAGATTTCAAGGTCAAACTGGCCCCGGCTATAAGGCTTTGGCCCAAAATGTGGCCGGCCTTTCGGCCCTTAGTGCCCAAGAACTTTACTTTAGGGCAACCGGCGATCCTCAGGGATTCATTGAGCAGGAGGAAGCAGCCGGCCTGGCAGAAAAACTGGTCCGTCTTTTTGAAGGCCTGCCTGGTATGGAAGCGCCCCAGGTGGTCTTTGGCGGGGAAGGGAATATGAAGGACGTTGTGCCCTTTGCTTATGCCCTGTATGAGGGGATGGACGTAAAGGCCTTTACCAAGGTGGGAACAGCCTTGGACGCTTATTTTTCTACCCGCAGTTTAAAAGAGCGGATGGGCCAAAAAAATGCGGCTCTGCTCAAACTGATTAAAACTCAAATTGAGCGCTGTGAGCGAAAGCTTGTATTGCAGCAAAAGGCCCTGACCGACAGTGAAAAAATGGAGAGCTACCGGATCAAAGGGGATTTGATTCACGCCAATTTGTATCAAATTCAAAAGGGGCAAAAACAGGTAAGCTTGCCTAACTTTTATGATCCCCAAGGGGATGTAATCTCCATTGTTTTAGACGACCAGCTGACCCCTGCTCAAAACGCCCAGGCTTATTTTAAAAAATACCAAAAAGCCCGGTCAGCCATGGAAATGGCTGCCATTCAAATTGAAAAAACCAATCAAGAGCTGCTTTTCTTAGAAAACGCCTACGAGGACGCTCAAAAATCCGTATCGGAGGCGGACTTGATGGAGGTGCGGGAAGAATTATATAAGGCCGGCTACATCAAAAATGCCCAGCGCAAAAACAAGCCGAAGGAAAAAAGCCGCCCCTACCGCTATCGCAGCCAGGACGGCATTGATATTTTAGTGGGTAAAAACGCAGTTCAAAACGACAGAATTACCACCGGGGCCAAAGGGGATGAAACCTGGCTTCACGCCAAGGATATGCCCGGCTCCCACGTGGTCATTAAAAAAGAAGGGGACATCCCCCAAACAACCCTTCTCCAGGGGGCACAGCTGGCAGCTTTTTACAGCAAGAGCCGTATGGGCAGCCAGGTGCCTATTGACTATACTTTGCGTAAATACGTTAAAAAGCCCAAGGGAGGGGCTGCTGGCTTTGTTACTTATACCCAGCAAAAAACCTTATATGTTACTGTTACCCAGCAGGATATGCAAAAAATTACCCTGCTGGAGGCCTAAGGAGCTTTTTACTATGAACATTCGTTTTGCCGCCTTGGAAGATGGCCCCCAGATGGATAAAATTTATGCCTATTATATTGAGCACACAGTAGCAACCTTTCTTCTTTCATCAACCGATGCCCAGTCCTTCAGCGATAAAATAAAAAGTGACGGGCATCAACTGCCCTATTTGGTAGCAGAGGAAGAAGGCCTTGTTACCGGCTATGCCTATGCCTCCTTTTGGCGCTATAAAAAGGCTTACCGCTGGGATGTGGAGCTGTCGGTCTATGTAAAAAAGGGTGCCGAACACCGGGGGATAGGCAAAAAATTGTACAAAAAACTCCTTGCGCTGCTTACCCTTCAGGGCTACAAAATGGCTTACGCCGGCATTACCCTGCCCAATGAAGCCAGTGTGGGCCTTCATCAAAAATTCGGTTTTACCACCGTGGGGGTTTTTAAAAACACCGGGTACAAACACAACACCTGGCTTGATGTGCTTTGGATGGAAAAGGAGCTGAACCCTACCCAAGGGGAGCCCCGGGAGCCTAAAACCATTGAAGAAGTCAAAAAACAGGCAGGAACGGCTTTAACATAGTCAGCTGTTTGTATTTATTTAACAAAACAAGGACTTTACGGATTCAGCCCTTTTTGATTGTCAACAAAAGAAGGCCCTTGCTATTTGGCAAAGGCCTTCTTGGATTATTGAGAAAGGTGCAAAATGGTTTGGTATAGGAGCTTATTTTATCGGCCTCCAAGGGCCAATACCCTTACCCAACAGGGCTGATAACCGGTTTTTCAATAGGCAGGCCTTGTTGGCACAGAGGGCATTGGGCGGGATCCCATTTTTCCACGTTATATGAAATAAGGTGCACAAAAGGCAAGTCAAAATCCACTTTTCCACCACTTCGATCGGCTAAAGCACCAACAAGCACCACTTCGCCCCCGAGGGCTTTGACAACTTGTATAATTTCCCTTACACTGCCGCCGGTGGTTACCATATCCTCTATAATGAGCACCTTGGTACCGGGGGCTAAGGAAAAACCTCGCCGCATGGTCATGGCCTTGTCCTTTCGTTCAGTATATAAAAAAGATAGGCCTAGAATACGGCTCACTTCATAACCAAAAATCATCCCGCCAAGGGCAGGCCCAATAACCACCTGGGCCCCGCTGTTTTTACAAAGCTGGGCCAGCTGGCTGCATATTTTTTGGGTTTGATTGGGGTTGCGCACCAGGTGGGCACATTGTAAAAAAGTATTGGTATGCTGCCCGTTTGTAAGCTGAAAGTGCCCTTCCTGGTAGGCATGGGTTTGAATAAAAGGTGTTGGAATTTTATCTAATAAACTTTTCATACTGGCCTCCAAAATGTTTTCATTAAGTTACCAACGCACCATTAGGGCATACTGATGGAAAGGCAGTTCTTTTTTGCGTAAAGCATCGTCGAAAATACTTAAAATAACGGGACGGTTTCATACTTTTTTCTTGCTTTTGGTAAAAAATCCCTTGGCCTTTCATTACCCTTTTTTTTGCGGGGTGTTTTCTTAACCTTATTTTATCATAAACAGGGCAAAAGTCCATGGAGGCTTCGCCTCTTTTATTTTAA
>CAYFQH010000112.1:0-3440 GCA_964345215.1 uncultured Oscillospiraceae bacterium
AAAGCCGGCATTTCATATTCTACATTTTTTTTACTGCCCTGCCTTAAAGCAATTTTAACCCTGTCGCCAACTTGTGCCTTTGCTTGTTTTAGCATGGCTACGTTTACAAAAAGCCGATAAGGGCCTTCCTTAACCGGCACTAAACTTTTTTTGAAAGGGGCCTGGTTGATGGTTCCCTCAACATAAATGAAGCCTTTTTCTTTTAGCAGCTCTGCTGTGATAACATCGGGTACATCAACACAAGCATTGATACCCACTTTATATAGGTTTGCTTCAAATTCTTTTTCCATAAATCCTCCCCCCTGGTTATGGGCTTGTGTGTATCCTTTTTGGGTGCGCTTTTGTTATAAATCAATTTTATCACACAGGTTCTGCTAAAACAAAAAAACCAAAGCTTCTGCTTTGGTTTTTTTTGCTCACTATCCCTTAAGGTAGTGCTCAATGGCTTTGTGGTAATAATCAGCCAGCCCCTGGGCAATATCCTCGTAGGTTTTAGTAAACCGCTCATCACTTATGTAAAGCTGGCCTAAACTGCCCATCATTTCTTTGGAGCAGGGGTAAAAATGCCGGTCAATCCATAGGCGGTTTACTTCTACAAGGGCTTGTACTTTATCATCATTAGGCTCAAAGCCCTGGTTCATATATTGGGCCATTGTTTCCATGTTTTCTTTTTGCTCTTTCATTATTTGATTCCACTTTTCTTTATCATAGCCCTTGGTACGCTTAGCGGCTGTTTGGTAGGCCTGGGTTCCTCCCCACTGTTCCTTTACCTCCTGCTCATACTGGGTTTGAAATTGTTTTATATTGTTTTCTTTAAAAGGTTCAAAGCGCTCTTCTTGGTTCATGGTTTTCATTCCTTTCATTTCCTCAATGGTATCTGCAGCCAAGCGAGCCAAGCGCTCGTACCGAGCCGCACATTTATGCAAAAAAACTTTTTGCAGAGCAAGGGCTTGTATTTGCTCTTCCTGGCTCCCTTCTATGAGCAGGGCAATTTTATCTAGCGGAAAGTCCATTTCTTTAAAAAATAAAATTTTTTGCAACTTTTTCAAATCTTCCCCACTGTAGCACCTGTACCCGGCTTCGCTCCGTTTAGAAGGGGTTAAAAGCCCTGTGCTATCATAATACCTTAGGGTGCGCTGAGTAATACCTGTTAATTTAGCTACCTGGCTTACAGTATAATTCACCTATTTCCCCTCTTTTCTCCCTTAGTATAAACCATTACGTTACGTTAAGGTCAAGGGATTTTTCTCGTCATTTTACATACTTTTAATATAAACATGCTTTTGCATTTTACATCCCCCCTTTATTCTTACAGTGTACGAAAAAGAATGACGAAGAAAAAAGGAGTAATAAAAATGAAAACAATTACCAAAAAAATTTTTGCCTTTACCTTTGCCTTGGCCCTGGTTGCCCTAGGCAGTTTACAGGCCTTAGCCGAAAATGATTTTGACACAAGCCAGCTAATCCACGTTATTTCAAGGGAAGATGGTTCCGGCACCCGGGGGGCTTTTATTGAACTGTTTGGTATTGAGGTGAAAAATGAAGACGGTACCAAAACTGACACCACCTCAATCGAGGCTACCATTGCCAACAAAACCGATGTGATGATGACCACCGTAACCGCTGACCCCTACACCATTGGATATATTTCCTTAGGCTCTTTAAACGATACGGTCAAAGCCCTTGAAATTGACAGTACCATAGCCAGTGCCGCAAACATCCAAAATGGCAGCTACAAAATATCCCGCCCCTTTAACATTGCAACCAAGGCCGAAGTAAACGATGTGACCCAGGATTTTATTGACTTTATCTTATCTAAAGAAGGGCAAGAGGTGGTAGCCCAAAGCTACATTGCCATTGATGATAAGGCTGTTCCCTACGCCGGCAAAAACCCAGCGGTAAAATTGTGGTAGCCGGTTCCTCCTCTGTATCCCCCATTATGGAAAAACTAAAGGAAGCCTACTTGACTGTTAACACCAACGCCACCATTGAAATTCAAACCAGCGATTCCACCGCCGGCATGACCTCTGCCATGGATGGTACTTGTGATATCGGCATGGCCAGCCGGGCCCTTAAAGAGAGCGAATTAGCCGAACTTTCGGCCCTTGAAATTGCCCTTGACGGCATTGCGGTGATTGTAAACAATGTAAACCCCACCCAGGGTCTTACTACAGACCAGGTGAAAACCATTTTCACCACCGATGAAATGGCCTGGAGCGCCTTGCAATAACCTACAACCGAATATGAACCGGGCAGGCAAAGGAAAAATTCTTTGCCTGCCTTTAGGAGTATAATGATGAAACAAACAAAAGAAAAACTGATGAAGGTGTTATTTGGGGTAACGGCCACGGCTTCTATTGGGGCTGTTCTCCTCATTTGCTTTTTTCTTTTTTATAACGGCTTACCTGCCATCGGCAAAATCGGCCCCATCAACTTTTTATTCGGCACCCAGTGGAAACCTTCGGATATCCCTCCATCCTTCGGTATTTTACCCATGATTTTAGGCAGCATTTACATTACCGCCGGCTCCATTATCATTGGGGTACCCCTTGGCATTTTAACGGCAGTTTTTTTAGTTTTCTTTTGCCCAAAGGCCTTGTACCAAATCATTCGCCCGGCTATTAACCTTTTAGCAGGCATCCCTTCCATTGTGTATGGCTTTTTTGGCATGGTGGCCATTGTTCCCTTCATCCGCCATGTTTTCGGCGGCCGAGGCAGCAGTATTTTGGCAGCTTCCCTATTGCTCGGCATTATGATTTTGCCCACCATTATTAAGCTGACCGAAACGGCCCTAAGGGCAGTGCCCCCTTCCTACTACGAGGCCTCGGTGGCCCTTGGGGCAAGCCACCCCAGGGCCGTGTTTTCCGTCATGGTGCCTGCCGCTAAATCGGGGGTTTTTGCTGCTATAATCCTTGGCATCGGCCGGGCAATTGGCGAAACCATGGCGGTGATTATGGTAGCCGGCAACCAGGCCCGTATACCCACCTCCCTTTTAAAAGGGGTGCGCACCTTAACAGCCAACATTGTGCTGGAAATGGGCTACGCCGCCGATTTACACCGGGAGGCTTTAATCGCAACAGGGGTGGTGCTCTTTGTATTTATTTTACTCATCAACCTCTCGTTCTCCTTGATGAAAAGGAGGGATGCACATTGACAAGGCGCAAAATTAAAGATTTTTTGTTAACTGCCCTCACTTGGCTAGGGGGCCTTATCAGCGTTGGGGTATTGGTTTTTATCATCGGTTTTATTTTAGTAAAGGGTATTCCCCATATAAAGCCCTCTCTTTTTGCGCTGGAATATACCTCCCAAAACGTATCCCTTGTGCCTGCCGCCATCACTACCCTTATGATTACCTTGTTAGGCCTTGTAGTTTCCTTGCCCCTTGGAATTGGGTCTGCCATTTACCTGCAGGAATACGCCAAGCGGGGGCACCCTTTTGT
>CAYFQH010000113.1:0-3375 GCA_964345215.1 uncultured Oscillospiraceae bacterium
TAGTCCTGATTACACTGCTATTGGTTTTCAAGTTCTATCATGGCAATGCGGTTATCCACCTCGTTAATAAAGCTATCAATGGTTATTTCACCATTTAAGTAGCTTTCTTTCTGTGTGGTAAAAAATTGCTGTAACTGGTCGTCTACCGCAAGGGGATTATTGGCTCCAATACCCCATTTCCCGTCAAAGCTCCGGTATCTTTCAATGGATTGAGGCGGCACATCCCAATAATGCATGCTCTTTTCAAAGGCCTCCAGGCTTTCCTTGTTCATTTTAATCTCTTCTTCTATCAGCTGTCTATCCTCCTCCTTAGCCGTTTTCAGCCTTTCTTCGTACTTTTTAATTCGTTCTTCCGTCTCTTCCATAAACTGCTTATTATACGGATTTTCAACAGGCTCGTTGTCATGCGGATAAAAACTTATGGCTGCCTCTCTGGACAAATTTTGGGCCAAAGTTTCTAAAAAGGACATGGCCAGTTCTTTGTTTTTAGAGTTTGGATTTAGAATATATACGGTCAACTCTCCTGAATGGAGGGTATCCCTTCCTTCTTCTAGTTGAAGGGGGGTGAGGGTTGCACCCATAATATCATAGCCCTGAGGATTTACCGGGGTCCTTTCATCCAATAACAAGGGAGGATAATCACTCCAGCCCATCCCCCGCTCATTATTAGGATCAACAATTAAATCAATCGATGGACGCAAAGCCTCCAAATCAGCTACCAACTGCCTAAACATGGGGGTGTCAAAACGCAGTTTACCCTCTGTTAGCATTTGGTGCCCAATATAGCTTTCCGTCATTAAGTCAAACAAGTATTTACTGGCCGTGTTTTCCCCTACAAATGAAGCATTGTTAGTTAAATAGTAAGTACCGTCGTAACCCTCGCCTACCTCCTCGCCCCACCAGGCGAATACTTCCATCAGTTCCTTCCAGGTTTTGGGAACCTCCAGGTTTAAAATCTCAAATACCTGGGGGATATAGCCCATGGCTTGGATGCGCAGCTCCACCGGAAAAGCCACCAGTTCCCCGTTTTTTTGAATTACATCTTTTATAGCCGGGTACATGGGTTCAACCGCTGCCGTTAAAATACTGCTTTGAGAAAGGCCTTCTACATATCCCTTGTTTTTTAAAAACTGGTAGCCGTATGCACTGGTACTTAGTTTATACAAGTCTACCGTATCGTCGCCCATAATCAATTTTTGGCCAATATCCTGGGCCGCCACCCCATACTCCTCATCAAAAGTCAAGGGAACTTCCGGCCGCAGTTTTTGGAAAATCTGTATTTCGTTATCGTTTCCATAGGCACCCCTAATCGTAATGAAACCCTGAGCTTTTAACGCCGGGTCAATGCTACGCACATAGGTTTTATAGTTTTCGCTCACGGCAACATACAATTGACCGGGCAGTAAAAAGCCGGGCTGACATTGCCATGGGGAGTGAACAGGAATATAGTTAACCTCCTTAAAACCTTCTCCTTGCTTCCATTGCCATGCTTTCCCTCCGCCTGCTATATAAACGCTCTCATCGTCCTTATTATATACAAAGCCGCTCATGTTTTGTAATGGCAGGGGATCAAGGGGCTCAAAGGCATGGGTTACAAGGTCGATGGTGCCCATAACTGGGGTTGCCTCCACCGCCGTTTGGCTCCGCAATGCCTCTTCATAAGCTTTTTGGTAGTCAAACTGAATGGCAAAAATTTTCCCCGAAGCATAAGAGGCTATGCTCACAATGTCTTCAGCGGGTAGTTCTTCTCCCTTGCCTGTTTCAAGGTCGAAGGCAATCAACTTTATCCCGCTTGATTCCTCCATATGCATTTCGCCATACAAAAATAATTTGTTCTCCTGTACAAAACCCATTGTAATCCAAATAGGTTGTTTATAGGTTTCGCCGCCGTAGTCCTCTTCGTACTGTGCCAAATCCCAGTCCAGTTCCAAGGCTTTTTCAAGTTTCCATTCTTCTTGCTCTTTAACAATTTTATACCAAATGCCCTGTTCCTTGTTCAGGCCAAAGAGTTCACCATCATTTGTAAAAATATGCTGAATGGTTTTAGCATATTGTGCCGTCATTTCTTCTTCTGTTAATTCTAAAAAGGGATCATAATCTACGTTGGGGCTCACTTCTTTGCTGATCAATTGGGGTTCTTCCATGGTTTTGTTCCAGCTATATAGGCCTTGATAGGTTAAAAAATATAATTCTTCTCCCAAGGCTGTTACAGACTCTACCTGAACTTCCCCATTGTCTAATGAAAATAGGTTTACTTCACCCGGTGCCCCAAGGGCCTGGCTGCTAAAAAGACAGAAGATGCCCAGGGTTAAGGCCAATATTTTTTGTAGTGCTTTTTTCATTTTACACGCCTCCTGCAAGTTGCTCATGTATTTTCACTGTATATTTATCTTAGGACACTGGCAAAAGCATAGCATATCTTGTTTAAAAAATACATTTCTTACAAACATTGTAACAATTGCAGCCTATTTCTACTGGTCTTCCATCTCCATCATCTGCAGTATTTGATCAAAGGTTTTCACCATTTTTTCTTTGGTTATCTGTTCATTTAAATAATCTGTTAAAACTGTAGTGATGAGCGTAAGAAATTCAGTGTTTCCGCCAAGGCCAAAAGGGTGGTTTAAAATAATTCCCCATTGGTTGCTAAAGTTTTGGTAGCGCTGAATGACGTTGCTGCAAAGGCTATCGCCTTTGATTTTTTTAAACACCGGGGCAAAGAGCTGCTTAGCCCCTTGCCCCGGCCAACTTTCATGTTATTATTCTGCTTCCATTTCAACCATCTGTACCTTTTGATCAAGGCGCCTGACCAATTCTTCTTTTGAAATGGCACCATCTAAATATTCTTTGTATGTTTTCCCCATATTATTGTCCTCATTGCTGGTTTGCATCAGGGGATGATTAGCAATAATCCCCCACTGTCCATCAAAGCTACGGAACAGCTCAATTTTTTCCGGGGAGAGATCCCAGTACCAGTTGGAATTTTTTGTTTCTTCAATATATTCCTTTGTCCATTTAATCTCTTCTTTAATCATAAGTGCATCGGCTTCCTGGGCTGTTTCAAGGGATTTTTCCTGCTCCTTCAAACGTTCTTCCAAGTCTTCAATGTTTTGGGCCGCATGGGGGGAAACAAGGGGCTCATTTTCATCCGGCGACAAAGCCACCTTTATATATTGGGGCATATTTTGTGCAAAGGTTTCCAAGAAGAGCATGGCCAAATCTTGGTTTTTAGAGCTTGGGTTGATAATGTATACGTTAAAATAGCTTGATAATATCCCAGGCTCTCCTTCTTCAAACGCCAATATAAGCGGGCTACCTTTAACATAGGTTTGATACTCGGTTGGGGTTATTTCTTCGTAAGAATAAAATAAGTTTTTG
>CAYFQH010000114.1:0-3256 GCA_964345215.1 uncultured Oscillospiraceae bacterium
TAGCAGGCAAGCGATTGGAAAATAAAACACGATAATATAAGTCATATAAATCAGCGAGAGTATTTACTGCCTTGAAGGATAGGGAAAACAAATCAAATAGCCTAATACGACACAAGGGGAGAAATATTTGAAAACCGTAAGCAAGGTGTTTCCTATGGTAACTATTTAATCCCTTGAACTTACGGGAATACCTAGCAAAAAAACGCCAAAATAGAAAGGATTAAAAACAGCATGAATAACAATCAATCATCTTTTTACATACCCCCGGAGGAAATGATAGAACTACACAAGTATGTAACATTTGACGAACTTGCAGCAGCAAACAAAGGGGAATGCGAGTTTGTTTAGCAGCGAAAAGGGAAATGTCGCCAAGCCCTTTCGTCTAGCATTAGGAGCGTTAATCATTCAAGTAGAATATGGTTATTCCGATGAAGAAGAGCATCTTCAAATCCAGGAAGGGCGCTATCTTCAGTTCTTCTGTGGTTTTTCAGAATATGAGGATGAGCCACCTTTTGACAAATCACTCATGGTTCACTTTCGCAAGCGTTTGAGTCTGGAGATTCTGGGTGAAATCAACGGGTTGACTATTCTTCAGGCTCAGGGAAAACAAGGACGGTCAGAGGATGGCAACGATGAAGACGATTCATCTAATGGCGGTACTCTCATAGTAGATGCCACTTGTGCACCCAGCAATATTCGGTATCCTATAGGTACTTCGTTGCTGAATGAAGCGCGGGAAAACAGTGAAAAGATCATCAATATGCTCCATGAGCCCGGCACGGAGAAAAAGCCCCGCACCTACCGCAGGTGCGCCCGCAAGGAGTACCTAAAGTTTGTCCGTATACGTAAACCCGGCAAGAAGAAAATCCACCAATACATTAAGAAACAACTAGGTTTCCTAGGGCGGAATCTACGCACTATTGAGGCTATGCTTCAAAAAGGCTGTCAGTTGTCACCCCGCTGGCAAGAGCGGCTGGAAACATTGGAAACTTTGTATGAACAGCAGTACATGTTTAAAAACAAAACCCACAGAGCGGACAACCGCATCGTCAGCATTTCAAGGCCTTACTTGAGGCTCATTGTCCGTGGAAAGGCGGCTCATCTGGTGGAGTTTGGTGCTAATCTGGATATTAGTGTAGTGAATGATTACACCCGATTGGAGACCGTTGGCTTTGACTCGTACAATAAAAGTGCGTTTTTCAAAACAGTGATTGAGCGGTACTGCCGGCGAAGAGGCAATACCCACAGCGGGTGTTTGCGGATAAAACCTACCGCAACCGAGAGAATTTGCAGTTTTGTAAGGAGAACGGTATTCGACTGTCGGTACCTGCACTAGGCAGACCGAAAAGGGATGCAAAGCCAGACAAGAGACAAGACTATGCCGACATTTGTGAGCGAGTAGAGGTTGAACGAGAGATTAGCCTGGCCAGGGGCAAGTGTGGTCTGGATTTATTGACTTCACATCAGGGAAACAGTGCTGATTTGATTAATATAATCAGGAAGTCCTTGGCGCTGAACGTACTGTGCTCAGCGTACATTTCACGAAAAGCCCATCTTGTACACTCATCTACGGCTGTAAATTGGTAATATTTCCCCCCATTTGCATCACATTTCTTGGGATAGTCTCTTTTGAACGGCAAGAATCGAACTTTTCAAATATATCGAGGGTTAGTATAACCGAAAACGGATTCACGGAGCCGTCGGCTATCAGACTCCACAGCAGGATCACCAAATTAACTACTAGTGTTTAATTTATGGCGTCCATTTTTTGGGAGAGATTCACATGGAGCTTGGATAGTTTCTCTCCTGTTGAAATCTGCTCACTTATCTTGCTAAACAGTATTTCTCATTTTTGATTCTTTTTGCCCACCTATATTCGATACCCTACAGGAAGGTTAAACCAACGCTGGGCTATAGACTTCACATCAAATCAGATGTATAATGTAAGGGAAAAAGACTCAGGTCATCAAACTAGATGGAACTGTTCACCGGCAATGCTGTTTTTTTAACAAAAAAGAGTGCTACGGGAAAAGTATTAACCAATGTATTTAACTGAGCAAAAAAACAGCAACTTACCTGGAGGAATTAATATGGATGATTTGGACTCATATTCGGTTCAAAAGCCTCGGATACTGAGGCTTACTTTAATATTGTTAAGCTCAATTATTAAAGGGCGGAAAGAGATCGGGATAGTGCTTTTTTGAAATCTGTCAACGTATCTTATGAGGGCGAATCCTTAAATGCACACTACTGGCCTATGTCTTTGGAAGAGAACCAAGACAAAAGCAAGGGGTGGAAAAAGACTGTAATAATCTTGAATTCTATCCGTTATCAGTATGTTTTGCTTTGGTGGCTTTTTGAAACCATGTGCTTTCATGCATTTCACTTCCTTTAGCCTAGGCTAAAAAGGAAGAGTCGCCTAAATAATGGTCTTAAACTAATTAGTATAGGTAAATTATCCTGCTTATTTAAATTTTGATAAAGTAAAAGGAGTTAAAGTGAACATTAAAAAGAGAAAAACTGAATTGCAAAGAAAAACACTTGTTTTTAAAATTATTGTGGGTCTTTTAGCAATAACGTTGTTTTTTATTATCACTTATATTATCGGGCGAAGCGTTGAGCAAAACAGCCATGTTCAGGGGCGTGGTGAAATGAGCGAAGACTTCAATCTAGCGGAAACACTGGAATATGAAGGGCAAACATACATAAGAAAACCCAATCAAACAAATATTTTGATCATGGGAATTGATAAAAACAACAAAATGCAAACCCAAAACTTTAGAAAAGGAGGACAAGCAGATTTTTTACTGCTACTTGTCATTGATAATAAAGACAAGACTATCCATCAGTTACAGATTGATCGAGATACAATAACGGAAGTTGCTGTTTTAGGCGTGCTTGGCAAACCGGTGGGAACAAGCACTATGCAGATATGTTTAGCCCATGGCTTCGGTGAAAATAGTAAAGAAAACTGCGAATATACTACCGAGGCTGTAAAAAACTTTTTGCAAGGGATAAAAATCAGCTTGTATGTTGCTGCTGACTTAAACGCCATTGACGCCTTTAATGATGCACTGGATGGGGTTGTTGTTACCTTAGAAGAAGATTTTTCCGCTTTTGACCCTCAAATGGCAAAAGGAAAAACCCTGCAGCTTACAAACGAACAAGCCGAATACTTTGTACGGTCTCGTATTAACCTGGGTGATGAAAGCAATCAATCACGCATGAAACGGCAACGTACCTATTTAACATCGGC
>CAYFQH010000115.1:0-3108 GCA_964345215.1 uncultured Oscillospiraceae bacterium
AAACAACGCTAAAATTCAAAGAATAGGAGGAAAAACATGGATATTGTAAAGTGTTTAACCACATTGGCTGCCCTGCCCGGTTTAAGCGGCAATGAAGAGCAAGTGGCCAATGAAGTGAAAAAACAATTTTTGCCTTATTGTGATGAAGTAACCATTGACCCAATGTTTAATGTTATTGCCCATAAAAAAGGCACCGGCCCTAAAGTGATGATTGCCGCCCACATGGATGAAATTGGTCTCATGGTGGCTAAAATAGAAAAAGACGGCGCCCTGCGTATGGGCAGTGTGGGGGGAGTAGACCCTCGTATTTTGCCTGGTATGCAGGTAAGGGTGTATGGTAAAGAAACCTTAATTGGCGTAGTGGGTGCAAAACCTCCCCACCTGTTAACCCCTAAGGACAGGGAGAAGAATTATCCCAGGGAAGAATTATTTATTGACCTTGGCCTGCCTTACGAAAAGGTGGCAAGCCTTGTACAGATTGGCGATTTGGTCGCCTTTAATACCCCCTTAACCCAGCTTAAAAACGACCGGGTGGCCTGTAAAACCATGGATGACCGGGCCTGTGTAACCATGATGATTCACGCAGCTGAAAAACTCATGGGCCTTAAATCCACTGCGGATATTTATTTTGTTGCCACCACCCAGGAGGAAGTGGGCCTAAGGGGGGCTAAAGCCGCTGTGTTTGATGTAGACCCGGATATAGGCATTGCCCTTGACGTAACCCACGCCACCATTCCCGGCAGCAGGCCCGATACCACTAACGATTTAGGCAGCCTGGCCGTTTCTGTAGGCCCTTATTTACAGCCCCAGCTGGTAAAGCGGATGAAAGACACCGCCAAAAGCCACGGCATTACCCTGCAAACGGAAATTGCCACCGCCAGTACCCATACTGATGGGGACGCCCTGCAGGTGAACAGGGAAGGGGTGCCCATGGTGCTGTTATCCCTGCCTTTAAAGTACATGCATACCACGGTTGAAACCATTGATACGAACGTTTTGTCGGAAGGGGCAAGGCTTTTGGCCCATTTTCTGGCAGAAATTGATGAGCATTGGGGGGAAGATTTATGGATTTAAAGACTTTAACCCAATTACCCGGGGCAAGCGGTAATGAAAAAGCGGTGCGCAAGGCGATTTTTGAAGCCTGTAAACCCCTGGCCGATAAAGTACATATTGATAAAATGGGCAATGTGGTGGCTTTTAAAAAAGGCACCGCTCAGGGGGCCCCTCATGTAGTTTTGGCCGCCCATATGGACGAGGTGGGTTTTATCATCCTCTCTGCTACCGAGGAAGGGCTTTTGCGCTTTAGGCCCGTTGGGGGCATTGACCCAAGGGTGATTATCAGCAAAAAAGTGCTAGTGGGGGATGAGGCGGTGCCCGGTGTTATCGGGGCTATGGCCATCCACCTGCAAACTGCCGCCGACAGGCAGCGGGTATTAAAGTACGATGATGTGTATATCGACATCGGTGCCAAAACCAAAGAAGAGGCTCTGGCCAGCTGCCCGCAAGGGAGCTACGCTGTATTCGACAGCCCTTATACGGAGTTTGGCGATGGTTTTGTAGCCACCAAAGCCCTGGACGACAGGGTGGGCTGCTACACCATGCTCAAGGTGCTTGAGCATACCTATCCTGTAGATGTAACCTGCCTGTTTACCACCGAGGAAGAGGTAGGCCTTCGCGGGGCCACCGGCGGTGCCTATGCTGTAGCCAGCGATATGGCCATTATTTTAGAGGGCACCACCTGTAACGACATGGGGGATATTCGTGCCACCCAGCAGGTTTGCCAGGCAGGCAATGGGGTGGCTATAAGCTTTATGGATAATTCTTCCATTGGCTATGCCCCCTTATACCATGGTCTTTTGGCCTTGGGCAGGGAAAAGGGTATCCCCTGTCAGGAAAAGCAGTCTGTTACCGGGGGCAACGAGGCCGGTGCTTTTCAAAAAGCCAAAGGGGGCCGGGCAACCTGTGTGTTAAGTGTACCCTGCCGTTATATCCATGGCCCTGCCAGTGTGGTAAAATTAAAAGATGTTGATTCTCAGGTAGCCTTAACCAAGGCCTTTTTGCAAAGTGAAATGCCAAAGAAAATTGTTAACGGGTTAAAATAGAAAGGAGAGATAGAGAATGATAGATATTTTAGAAAAAATTTTGGCCGCCCAGGGCGCTTCCGGCCGGGAAGAACCTGTAGCCCAAGTGATAAAAGAAATGATTGCCCCCTATGTAGACACCATCACCACCGATGTAATGGGCAATGTCATTGCCGAAAAAAAGGGCCAACCGGGGGGCAAGCGCATTATGTTCTCTGCCCATATGGACCAAATCGGCTTTGTGGTTACCGCCATTGAAGACGAAGGCTTTTTACGGGTAATGAACGTTGGAGGCATTAACATTGATGTATCTTTGGCCAACCATGTTACCTTTGCAAACGGGGTTCATGGGGTGGTTTACTGCGAGCCCACCAAAGGAGAAGCCCGGGCCATGAAGCATTTGTTTATTGATATCGGTGCCAAAAATAAAGAAGAGGCCCTAACCATGGTGCAAGTTGGGGATATGGCCGTTTACCAGAAGGACTTTTTCCGCTTAGGGGCCCACCGGGTGGCTTCTCCCGCAATGGATGACCGCTGTGCATGTGCCTTGCTGGTGTCCTTTTTGATGAATGTAAAAGACCCTAAACATACCATTATTGCCGTATTTTCCACCCAGGAGGAAGTAGGCCTTAGGGGGGCTACAACCGCTGCCTATACCGTTAACCCCGACATCGGCATTGCCCTTGATGTAACGGCCTGGGGAGATACCCCCGAAACGAAAGACCCTGCTATTTTTCTTGGGGAAGGGGTAGCCGTTAAAATTATGGACAGGGCCAGCATTTCCCACCCCAAAGTGAAGGATGCCCTTCTTTTAGCCGGGGAAAAGGCCGGGGTTAAAACCCAGCGTGAAGTACTGCCCTTTGGCGGTACCGATGCAGGGGCTATTCAAGGAGCCCGGGGGGCTGTAGCGGTTGGCACCTTATCTATTCCCTGCCGCTATGTACACAGCGCCTGCGAAACCATTGACATGAGGGATATGGAAGGGGCGGAAAAACTCCTCCACGCCTTTGTGCAAATGGATGAAATT
>CAYFQH010000116.1:0-3075 GCA_964345215.1 uncultured Oscillospiraceae bacterium
TATTGTAGCATAAACATCATTTATATAAAATACACTGAAAATTGTAACAAAACCTATAGGATAAAAATCATTTTGGGGTTTAAGTTTCAGCATTATTGTTCGCTACAATTATTGTAACTAAAAAGCCTCGGAAGCTGCAGGCTTGATTGAGGAGTACGTGCCCAAAACCTATTCGGCTTTTTTAGAATTATAGAAAAACGGATCGTGCGCATAGAGAAGAATCCAGAAAAGATATACATCATCAACATCTGGGACGAAACTCTCTACAATCAATACACATGCAGTAAATGGCTGGTTAACCTTTTAGTTAAAAACCATATTATTCAAAGCAATTTCGTAAATACACCCTTGGGTTTTGACAGCCCTGAGTTTATAAGCCTTTTAGAGCGAGCCAAGGCTATAGAGCTGGCCCTTTACAGCGTTGAGCCTGTTCCCGGCAATGGTTATCCGGGGTTGATCCAATCCATATCCTCCGGCGGTTGAATTAGTAATACAAATAAATATCATCTATCCCTTCGATTAAATGAAGCCCGGCTCCATCTACTCCGAGCCATTCTTAGACACCTTGTCCATTCATGTTACAACAAGTCAAAAAGAGTTGCCCACAGAACTTTTAGAAAATAACCTACCTGTGAGATCGGGTACAGGCTTACTTTTATAAGGATGCCCAGCTCCTTGAAGCCCCTCATATTGATGAGCAGGTGGCCCAGTTACAGTAAAAAATAAACAAAACAAAAGAAGCTTTACAGCAAGGGAAGATCTGGAAACAGAACTGTTAGATCAAGAAAATGCACTTAAAGAGAATAAAAACATGAAGCATCTTCTATCGCACGAAGCGCTAGAGGATTACCGTCTTTTTGGTGATACCATTTACGTTCCGATTCCTGGTATCTTTGATATTAACACAAAAGAAGGCCGTTATTTAATGCAGATGGAAGCTAATTTTGCCCAAGGAGCCATCATCAATTTGTTCAAGAGCTGGACCGAATTTCCCGAATGATTGAATGAGAACAGAACTAAAATATTTTTATGCCATAAGGCTTAATAGAACAGATACACTTCACTTAACAATGCAGCATTATAATACGTTCTACTGTTCACCCATTATCATATTGATTTTGCTGTTAGCTTTTGCAATAAAGGTCTCTAAGTTCACCTGGCCATTTATATAAGCCTGCAGAAGAAGAAAAACTTCTTCTGTAGCTGGATCATTGCCTGGCAAAAAAGTTTTTCCATTCCCGAACAACAGAGGGGTCAGGCGATTATGAAACCAGTTTATGGTTTTCTGATCAATCAAAAATTTCACCTTATTATTATATTCTTCTTTTTGATGTAAGCCCTCCAAGTTTTCTTCCAGCAAGGCCTTGTCCTTCTGTTGGGCTGTGGTTATCTCGATTTTAATTTGATCAATTTCTTCTTCCAACTCTGCTTTATAGCCCTCGTATTCAGGGTGAATGATAGGCTCCTTCTCGTCTTTAAAAACAATTAAACGCTTTTCCGGCTCCATTTCATCCAGTATAAAAGCAAGAAGTCTTGCAGCCTCTTCCTGATTTTCGCTTTGGGGGTGTATAAAAGCAGTAGTAATGGTAACAGGCTGCACGAAATCTACCTCTGGACCGGGTGCCATGTTTAAGGGGCAGTAGCCATGGTTTTTTAGCTCTAACTCAAGAATATTGTAGTTTGCCATCAAAAGGGCATCTCGGTTTTCATCAACATAAGGTTCTTTATCTAGCTCATTTGTTACCCCTTGAGCTGCTGTTATCATAGCTCTGAACAAATCCGAACCAAAGTCTGGTATCTGGTCTATTGCGCTGCAGTAATCCAGATATTGGGTTAAAGCTCTTTCCATCAAAAACGCCCGGTAGTTTATAACATTTTCAATCAATTCAATGTTTGGGTATTGGTCAGCATATTTCTCTGCCCACAGGTTAATAAAATAACATAAATCAATAAAATTATTTGGTAAAAGTTCTTCCATTCCTACCCTTTGCCAAACATCCCTATGATACATCCAGGTCGATCCATAAAGTTCTACAGGCATCGCCATTGGCTCGTTGTATAAGCTTATTTCTTTTTTAATGTAATCGTACATTCTGTTAAATTGAGAAAAAAGCCTTTCGTTATTTGATAAATTAAAGCAATAACCCTTCTCCATTAAAATGCCAAGCATGCTCCCTTCTGCAATATAAATATCTATGCCGCCGCCATCGGCCATCACCTTTAAAGCAAAATCCTGTATTGTTTCCGGATTGGGGTTTGTAAATACAAGAGGGAGGTTTGGGTATCTGGCTGAAAAACCTTTAACAACATCATCTTCAATATGCCCGTAAATCTTCAGTACTTTTTCAGGCAAATACCGGGGATTGATGTTTCGCCCATAAAGCCTATCCATACTTGTATAAAAATACACATCCTCTGCCAAAAAAGATAGGCCGCTGTTATAAGCTGATGGCATGTATGCCCCAAGGGAAGGTTCTGCCCCATCGATGCTTTGGGCATATACTTTGCCATCATAAAAATAATAAATCAATTGGCTTTGTTGGTCATAAGCCACCCCTTGAGCATAGAAAAAGGGCAGCTGAAAAAGTTTTTCCTTGTCCCCCGTTTTCGGATTTAAAATATATACCCAAGGGTTCTCTTCCCTGTCAGGGAGGTTATGTTCATCATCAATTAGCCCAAGAAGAAGGCCATCTTCATAGGCGCAAACACCTACAACGTTTTTAAAGGGTAAAGGAATATGGGTTTTTGTCCTTAAGTCAAAGTCATGTATGGTTAGGGTTCCGTTCATTTCCCTTATCTGCAAATACAGGTGATTGTTCTGTAAAATTCCACCGGCAATCTCCTTTTTAAAAACGCTTTCCTCTCCATCTGCGTTGTTACCAGGAATGTAAAAAGTGGCTTCATCAGTAAGGGTAAGACTGTTTTTTTGGGGGGTAAAGGCATATATTTTTTCGTCCATCAGGTTGATACCAACAATATTCTCCCCATCACCATATATATAATCTACCTTAACAATCACTCTTTCGTTATTCGCCGGTTGAGTATAACTAGTGCCTATTTCTTCCAGCAAGGTTA
>CAYFQH010000117.1:0-2982 GCA_964345215.1 uncultured Oscillospiraceae bacterium
GGATATGGAAGGGGCGGAAAAACTCCTCCACGCCTTTGTGCAAATGGATGAAATTATTTAAATGCACCCTTTAGGTTTTTACAGGCACCAATCGCACTTTGGCCTAGGGTGAAAGGCGGGTGCCTAAATCAAAGGGACAGGCCCTAACTCATGCAAAAGAGGCAAATTCCGTAAAGGGCTTGCCTCTTTTGCCTTAAGGAGGGTGAAGTGAATGCTTGGTTATTTGTTTTTTGTTTTGTATATTATGGCAGGTATGTGGATAATCCGCTGTTTACTGCCGGGTTTTAAACCCCTGGTACGTCTGTGGCTGGGGGCGAGTCTGGGGGTTGTGTTGGCCATGTGGCTACCGGCCTTGCTGGCATTTTTGACCACCTTTAACGTAGGGGGTAACCTTTTATCCCTGGTGCTGCTTTTGGTCCTGATGGCATTGGCCTATTTGTTCAGGGAAAAAAGCCAGCCCTTAAAAACCTTTGATGAAGCGGAAAAAAGCTTTGGCTTGTTGCTTTTGGTTGTTTTAATTCCCCTGGGGCTGCTTAGCGGCTACTTGCAATATACTCACAACCTTAAGCCCGGGCCCGAAGGGGCTTTATGGGTGGGTCAAAGCACCTATGGAGATCTTTCCATGCACCTGTCTTTTATAACGGGCCTTCGGGGCAGCAACTTTCCGCCGGAATACACGATTTTGCCCGGAGCCAGACTCACCTATCCCTTTTTGGCCGACAGCCTGTCCACCAGTTTATACCTGCTTGGAGCCAGCCTTCAGGGCAGTATTGTTTTTCCCGGCACGGTGATGATGGTTTTGTGCTACATGGGATTTTTACTTACTGCCAGGGAAATGACTGGTGGCAAAGCCGCCGCTCTATTGGCTTTTTTGCTATTTTTTATCAACGGGGGCTTGGGTTTTGTTTACCATTTTGACTTGGCGGGGGGCCAGCTTGGACAAAGGCTTCAAAATATTTTTAACGGTTTTTACCAAACCCCAACCAACCAGCCGGAACCTTATAACCTACGGTGGAGCAATGTAATTGCCGATATGCTGGTGCCCCAGCGAACCACCCTGGCCGGGTGGACGGGGCTGATTCCTTGTGTATACATGCTTTTTAGCCTTTTTGCCCCTTCAAAGTGGGGGCAGGAGAAAGAGGGCTTTCAAAAGAATATTCGCCCTCTTTTGTTTTTGGGTTTTATGGCCGGGGCCTTGCCCATGATTCATACCCACTCTTTTTTAGCCTTGGCCCTGATGAGCCTGGGTTTTATGATCTATGTACTGGCCGCAGGCCCAAAAGAGAAAAGAACCTTTTATTTTAAAAACTTTTTATGCTATGGGGCAATCGCCTTTGTTCTTTCCATGCCTCAACTGATTACCTGGACCTTTAAACAGTCCCTTGGGAATGCAGCCTTTCCCCTGCAATTTCATTTTAACTGGATCAACAACCAAGGTACCGGGGGAAAGATTGATTTAATCGACAATTATTTTTGGTTCTATATTAAAAATATTGGGCTGCCCGTGTTGCTACTGGTTGCAGCCTTGTTTGAAAAAAACAAAAACTACCGATTTTTAGCCGCAGGGGCTTTTTGCATTTTTATTGTGGCGGAGTTGGTTCAGTTTCAGCCTAACCTATACGACAATAACAAGCTTTTTTACGTTTGGTATATGTTGTGTGCTGTCATCGTGGCCGATTATTCCCTGATGCTCTACCATCGGCTTCATGGCCTTCGGACTCGGGGTTTCTTGGCGGCTTTGGTTTGCGTTCTGTTTTTTACCAGCGGCGCCCTATCCATTGGCCGGGAAACTGTAAGCGAATACATGGCCTATACAAAGGCTGATGTTGAGGTGGCAGCATACATTGAAGAAAACCTGGCGCCCAAGAATAAAAACGAAAAGACCATGTTTTTAACGGGAACACACCATTTAAATCCCGTATCTTCCCTAGCGGGGCAAAAAATTGTATGCGGCCCGGATATATGGCTGCACTACCATGGCTTTGATACCACCCAGCGCCAGGAACAGATCAAAGAGTTTTATGAAAATCCCTTTTTAAACAGTAGCCTATTGGCTCAATATGATGTAGACTATATTATGGTATCCTCCTACGAGCGAGGTAATTATAAGGTGAATGAACCCCTTTTTGACCGGCTATACGAAAAAGTATATACTGGGGAGAATGGAGAAATTATCATCTATAAAGTAGCAAAAGAAGAAGAAAACAGATGAAGAGGGATGACCTTATTATGGAACGGTTTTTACGTTATTCCTTAGAAAATAATAAAAAAATAAAAGTGATTTTTCTAAAAGAAGAAAAAATGGAGCAGCAAAATATTCGGATTTTGGGCCTGGAACAAGGGGCTTTTATCTACACCAGTGCCAGGCAAAAAAAGCCAAAGAGCCTGCCTTATGAGGCTCTGCTTTGCGCAGGTTACGCCAGGGGCGATCATGGAGAGGGCGAAGGAGAAGAATGCAATGTTTCAAAAGCTAAAAAAACTATGGGCAAAAAAGGCTCAGCGGGATGAACTGATTTTATATGTGATAATGGGTCTTTTAACCACCATTGTAAACTATGTGGTTTACTTTGGGGCAACCCGCTTTTTAGGCATTGATATTGCCATGAAAAAATGGCTCACAGCCATGAACAGCGCCCTAGGTACACAGCTTTTGACCTGGGGTTTTGACTTGATTGTACCCAACGTAATCGCTTGGGTAATTGCTGTTCTCTTTGCCTTTTTTACCAACCGCAAATGGGTTTTTAAAAGTGAAAAAAAAGGCGGCAAAGCCGTGGTTGGGGAACTGATGTATTTTGCCGGAGGCCGGCTCATCTCCCTTGTACTCTTTGATGTGGCCTTATTTGCCCTGATAACAAATGTATTTGGTATCAACGATTTAATCAGTAAACTCATAACGAATATCGGCGTGGTCATTTTTAACTACTTTGTGGGCAAGTTTTTTGTTTTTAAAAAAAATAAATAAAAAACCCGTAAAACGGGTTA
>CAYFQH010000118.1:0-2868 GCA_964345215.1 uncultured Oscillospiraceae bacterium
AAAAACGGAGTTGAGAAAGTAATGAAAAAGGTTCTAACGGTTTTTGGTACCCGGCCCGAAGCCATTAAAATGTGCCCTTTGGTGAAAGAGCTTCAATCCAGACCAGAGCTTGAAACCATTGTATGTGTGACCGGCCAACACCGGCAAATGTTAGATCAGGTATTAGAGGCTTTTCAGGTGGTTCCCCAGTATGACCTTTCAATTATGAAGCAAGGCCAAACCCTGTTTGATATTACAACAAATATTTTAAACAATATTCATCAGGTTCTTGAAGCAGAGCTCCCTGACGTGGTTTTAGTCCACGGCGATACATCCACCACTTTTGTTACAGCCCTTGCTTGCTTTTACTTGCAAATTCCTATTGGTCATGTGGAAGCGGGGCTTCGTACTTACGATATCTACTCCCCTTATCCTGAAGAGTTTAACCGCCAGGCAGTGGGCATCATGGCAAAATACCATTTTTCGCCGACGAACATGTCTAAAGAGAATCTTCTTCGGGAAGGTAAGAAAGCCGAAACCATTTATGTTACGGGCAATACGGCCATTGATGCCTTAAAAACCACCGTACGCGATAACTATACTCACCCTCAACTAGAATGGGCCAAAGGCAGCCGCCTTATTATGCTCACCGCCCATCGAAGAGAAAATTTAGGTGAACCTTTGCACCACATGTTAAAGGCCATCCGTAGAATTGTTGACGAAACTCCCGATGTAAAGGTTATCTATCCCATCCATATGAACCCTGTAGTTCGTAGAACAGCTGAAGAGGAACTAAGCGGTCAAGACCGTATACGCATTATTGAACCTCTGGATGTGCTTGATTTTCACAATTTTTTGGCCCAAAGCTTTTTTATTATTACAGATTCCGGCGGTATTCAAGAAGAAGCCCCCTCTTTAGCCAAGCCTGTTCTTGTTATGCGGGACACCACCGAACGGCCTGAGGGGATTGAAGCCGGAACCCTTCGCTTGGTGGGCACCCAAGAAGATGTAATATATGCCGCTTGCAGGGAGCTCCTTAATGACCAGCTGGCTTATGAAAAAATGAGCAAAGCCTCCAATCCTTATGGTGACGGCTTTGCCAGTGCCCGCATCGCAGATATTCTTATAGCAAAGTAGTAAATATCTTTTGACATGAAATTTTGCTTTATATCCAAACCAAATAAGGGGGTTTTTCCTAAAAAGTACCTATTACGGGTATGTTAACGTTGTAAACATCCCCATGTTATTGCAAAAAGGGGAAAATCAATTCCATGGCCTTTTCATATTGCTCATAAGTTAAGTAGAGGGCAATCTCTTCTAAAAAGCCCCCGGCCTGAGCGGTAAGCCCGCTGCCCTGCTTGGCTTTGCGGATATAGGGAATGTTATTGTCTTTTAAAATAGGCTCTATCATGTTTGCCTTTAGCGGGCTAAACCTGCCAATTAAAATAAAATCATCGTCTCTGACTTCGCGTTTTTCTTTTTTACATTTTGTACAGGTTGTTTGATTATCCAACAGGCTACATTTTTCGCAGTAATACATCTAAAACACTCCTTTTCAAGCTTCTTTTCTTCATTGTACCTTATTTTCGTCCTTTATTCAAAAAGGTACTCTTAAGGCTATAAGTGCCTTTTTATACGCAGGGTGCTTAAGGTGCACCTTCATATCCAAATTCACATAAAAAGCCCCTTCTAATTAGAAGGGGCTTTCATTCTTAGCCATTACGTATTACTTATTGAGCATCCACTTTTGCAATATAATTTACCAGGTCAACTACTTTGGCGCTATAGCCCCATTCGTTGTCATACCAGGCAACTAATTTTACAAAGGTATCGGTTAGTTGAATGCCGGCGGTGGCATCAAAAATGCTGGTACGGTCATCGGAGATGAAATCGGAAGAAACCACTGCATCTTCAGTGTAGCCGATAATGCCATTCCAGTGATCGCTCTGGGCAGCTTCTTTCATGGTCTTTTTAATGTCTTCCATGGTGGTAGGGGTTTTCAGGTTAACGGTTAAGTCAACAACAGATACGTCTGCTGTTGGAACCCTAAAGGCCATCCCTGTCAGTTTTCCGTTTAATTCAGGAATAACAACACCAACGGCTTTTGCAGCACCGGTGGAAGAAGGAATGATGTTAAAGGCTGCACCACGGCCGCCGCGCCAATCCTTAGCGGAAGGACCGTCAACGGTTTTTTGAGTAGCGGTGGTCGCATGAACGGTGGTCATCAAACCATCAACAATACCGTACTTATCGTTAATCACTTTAGCTAAGGGTGCCAAACAGTTGGTTGTGCAGGAAGCGTTGGAAACAACAACCATGTCTTTTGTGTATTTCTCGTTGTTTACACCCATAACAAACATAGGGGTTTCCTTATCTTTTGCAGGGGCGGTAATCACTACTTTTTTAGCGCCGCCTTTTAAGTGGGCAGATGCGGTTTCGGTTGTATTGAAAACCCCAGTTGCTTCAACAATGTACTCTGCACCCGTTTCATTCCAAGGAATTCCGGCAGGATCTTTTGAAGCATATACCTTAACGGGTTTTTCGTTTACATAAAGGATATTGTTTTCTTTATCCACACGGGTGGTTCCTTTAAACTGCCCATGTACCGTATCATAGCGCAGCATATATTCCATATAGGCTACATCAATAAATGGATCATTGATTGCGGTTACTTCAATATTGGGGTTATCTACAGCAATACGGAACACCAAGCGCCCGATACGCCCAAACCCATTAATACCAACTTTTACAGCCATAATGATTACCTCCTGATAGTTTAATACTTGTTAAATCCATATTATATTGTACCTAATTTTCTCGCATTTTGCAAGTGTATTGGCAAATATATCGGCCCATTTTTCGATTATTTCGTAAAAGCCTCCGGATTTA
>CAYFQH010000119.1:0-2853 GCA_964345215.1 uncultured Oscillospiraceae bacterium
AGGTGCTTTTTCACTTGCCTTGGATGATTGCCATCACTATAAAACATGGCCTTTCTTTTGTCAATTTTCACCTTCGTTTCCTGTTTTATGATATAATTTATTTATTAAAAATCATCCTTTCAAAAAGGCGGGTATGATACATGAAACACAAGGTAAACGCCATTATTGTTTTTGACCCTTCCGGCAGTACTCTTTTAATGTGTAAACGTATAAAAGAACCCTACCTTGGCTTGATTAACTTTGTGGGAGGTAAAATAAAGCCCGGGGAAGAAGGCCTTGTTGCTGCCTATCGGGAGCTGGAAGAAGAAACAGCCATTACAAAAAACCACATTGATTTAACCCATCTGATGAATTTCTCCTACCCTTTAGAGGATATTTATTTAGAAATATACGTCGGCCAGCTAAAGCAAGCTGTGCCTGTTGACAGCCGGGAGAACCCCCTGATTTGGGTTAGTGCCTATGAAGATTTTTTTGATTACAGCCGTTTTGGGGGCGATGGAAACATTGGGCACATGCTGTTAAAGGTAAAAAAGGCCGGGCTTATTCAGCCCCATCATTAAGTTCTTTTGCCCTCTTTGCCTAATCATTTGCTTTTTAGAAACCAGGGTACATAGATAATATCCCTTGCTCCTTCTTGCTTTTACAACAACCGACTTTCTTTGCCTGCAAGGGTCTTCTTCCTTTTTGGTTTTTTTGCTGCCATGTTTTTTCCTCTTTACATCTTCCTCATTTTGTAGCCGAAAAAAAGAGTTTATGGTATGCTTATAACATACAAATATGTTTTTTACCTTGGCAGAGGTTGGGTAGGTCCCGCTTATTTTGTGCGTTAAGGAGGCTTTTTCGTGCAGGCACATTCATCTTTTTTTGTAAAACACCGTGGCCCTGCGTTTTTAGCCCTTGTATTGGCTTTTATCTTGCTATTTTTCATCTTTGCACCTGCTGTAAAGGGTGAGGATACAGTCTATTCCCTGTGCCTTGTAAGCAGCCAGGGTTATATCATCGCAGCCCAGGCAAAAAATCAGGAAGGCGATGTATTTACAATTCAAGTACAGCTGCTTCAGCTTTCGGCCCAAACGGCCAACCCGCCCATTAGCTTTAGTATTTATGACGAGGGGGGGTATTTAGCCTCAGCTGTGCCTGCTCTGGCCAATTACTACACTGCACCCAGCGAATTCATAGCCCAGGTTAATATAGAAAGCAGTATTGAAAGCCTTTATCTTGTGCCTGTTTTGCGCCAGGGAGGAGAGGACAGCGCCAACCAAACCCCTTGCTTTCATCAGGGAGAGCTGGCCCAGGTAAACCTGTCCTCTTCCAGCAGCAAACTGAACCTGCGCAACTCCCCTCACAGCGAAAGTTCCGTTTTATCCAGCTTTTCAACAGGCACCCCGGTGCTAATTACTGGCCGGCCAAAAGAAAACTGGGCCCAGGTAACCGTCAACAAGGGCAGCGATGTTTTTACAGGCTATATGAACAGCGAATATTTAACCTCCATTACATTTAACCAAAATACCGATACCCCTGAGGATACGCCCCAGCCCCAGGATGAAGGGCAGCCTCTTCCCGAACAAGGCTTTGTAACCCCCCTGCCCAATGCGAGCCAACCACCAAACCAGGGCTATGAATTCCAGCCCCCTATCCAACAGCCCCAGCCTACCCCGGCCCCCGCTTACCAGCGGGCCTACCAGGCAAACCAGCACATGTCGGCCGGGTATACAGTAAACGTCACCGCCTTAGAGCAGGCCGACAGGCCAAATTGGTTTACCTTTAACCTCTCCCTGGCCTACGATAATCCCGGTACCTCCACAGGCAATATTTCGTTGTTTTACCTGTATTTAAACGATGAATTTTTTGGGGTTTTAATGCCATACCAAACAGCCGGTTCCACCGGTGCAGGCGCCGGGTCTACTTATGTTTTAAGCGCCTTGATTAACGATACCATTCAATCCCTGGCCTTAATACCCGTGTACGACGGATGGGCCAAGGGAGCCGAGGTGATCCCCCTTTATGCCATACAGACCAATGCCCTGATGCCCTCGGGAAGCAGTTCAGGCCAAAGCCAGTTTCAAACCCCCTCGGTGTTTGCCCCCGAAGCTCTGCCTGATGCAAACACCCAAACCCAGCCCATGGAAGCAGTACCCGGAAACGGCAGCAGCCCCACCGGCGGGCGCACTTATACAGCCCTTCAAACCATGACCGAAGGCTATACCTTGTACGCCACCGCCATTGAAGAGGCACGGATGAATGGCAATTTTACCGTGCACGCCTTTTTATCCTTTGACCCAAAGGAAGCCGCACCGGAGTTCTCATCTATACACTTATATGTAAACAACACCTTTTGGGCGGTTCTATCCCCTTATGAGGATCCATGGAGCCAGCAATGGCAGCAAACGGCCCCCAACACCTTTGAGGTTAAAATACAGATAAAGACCGAAATCCAAACCCTTTCTCTGCTGCCGGTTTATGCCAGCGGCCAAACCAGCCCTGAACCTGTTGCCTTAACCCAGGATCCGTGATTGATCGGCAAGGCTTCTTTTTATCATTCCCTGTCCTCTCCTCTGTAAGCATTAAAAAAGAGCCTTTCGGCTCTTTTTTAATGAAATTGAATGAATTTTATAGGTTTGCAAAGTGCTCCAGCAGCCGTACCATTTGGCAGGTAAAACCATATTCGTTATCGTACCAGGCAACAGTTTTTACCAGCTGATGATCCCCGGCACTGGTAATTTCTGTTTGGGTAGGGTCAAAAACGGAACCGAAGGTGGAGCCAATGACATCGCCGGAAACAATCTCCCGGTCGTCATAGCCAAAGGAAGGGTTGTTTTCCGTGTGCTTTTTCATGGCTTCATTTACCTGCTG
>CAYFQH010000120.1:0-2842 GCA_964345215.1 uncultured Oscillospiraceae bacterium
TGATTGTAATAAATAAAAACATATCTGAAGACAATGGTTTTAACTTGCCAGATCCTAAGCAATCGTGTGTTCATCCGGTAAAGTTTTTCTTTTTTTCATTCAGCAGCCCTTATTCTTTTATTCCCCCAGGTTTGATGTTTACTGTTCAAACCAAAGTTTTTTATTTGTTGCATCCAGGGTCCCTTGAATGCCGATGGGCAGAATGCCGTGGTAAACCCCATGGCCAAAATCATCGGTGTAAACCACCGGTACCTGGTGCTTTTCTCCAAAACGGGCAAGGCGGTTGAGTAAATCCACGGGTGTTTGTTGGGCATAGTGGCCCCAAATAAGGCCTGACACCGTATGAATAAAATCGCTTTGTTCAATGTGGGAGAGGAAGGAGCTAACCTTTGCCACACCGCTCAATGTTTCGTGATCTTCTAAAAAAAGCAGGTGCTTTTCCTGGGGATTATACTTAAAATAAGGGCTTCCCAGCAGCAAGGCAAAATTACGCAGATAGCCGCCTAACAACTTTCCCCGGGCCCTGCCGGGAAACAGGGTTTGCCATGGGGCGCTTGCTATCCACTCCCTTTCTTCTGCTGCGATAAACCGGGCATGAAAATGCCTGTAATCATAATGCTTTAACTCGTTAAACATACCGGGGCCCTGGCCGTAATACACCCTAAGCCCTGTTAAAGCATGTATGGCGTTTAACAGGGTGGTGCCATCGCTAAAGCCGCAGATCAGTTTTGGGTTAGCCCGCAAAGCCGTATAATCCAAATGGGGCAGCAGTTCATTTCCCCCTTCGCCGCCGCCAAATAAAATCATTTTTACCTGATCGTCCTTTGCCATTGCATTAAAATCATCGGCTCTTTCTTTGGGGGTGGCCAAATAGCCATGGGTATTTTTGTATACATTATTGCCAACCTTTACCTTAAAGCCCAGGCTTTCCAGGGTAAAAATACTCTTGCGATGTTTTTCCTCGCTGCCGATATGGCAGGGGCACACAAAACCAATAGAATCCCCCTGGGTTAATTTTAAATGATCCACTGCCCTTTCCTCCTGTTCTGATACCTTTTAGTCATTTTTTTAAATCACACCGCGCAAATGGGGCACAATGGATAGGCCATTGTTTTTGTGCGGTGTTTTTCTAAACTTATTTTAGCACTTTTTATTCAGATAATATACAAGGCCCCTTTAATTTGCCAAGCCCGTGCTGAGTATAGCCTTGGCTGTAGTGTAAGGGAAAATGACTTTCAGCTGCCCTCATACAATGAACCGGTTCTTCTATTCTTAGGCAGTTCATGCACATTGTAAAAAGCCGGCTAATGGCAATGAGCCCCAGGGTGCCTGACAAGGCGGTACCCTGAAACGCCTTTTCATCAGGAGTTAATACCTGCATTTACCCCCAAAAAGTGTTGTTATGCCCCTTGCAGGTATTGTGAAGGATGGGTAAACCATGGAAACCATGTTGCCGGGGCCGGATCGGCTCAAGAACATGCAAAGGAATGAAAGGGCATGGCCCGGCCCAATTAGCCGTTGGCTTCCATAAAAAAATGCTGGGGGATATAGCCAAAATACTCGTTGCCAATGGCCACGTGGTACCACTGGTCATGAAGGCCCAGGATGCTCAGGGTGGGGTGGTCGTTTTCATCAATGGACAAAAGGACTTCACTGTTTCCATCGGGCTTTTTAAACAGGAGAACGCCATCAAGAACACACTCGTCTTTTAAAATTTGGTTGGGAAAGGCAACTTCGTTTTTTTGGGAGCCGTAATCAATGCATCATCGAAATCGAAGTTTACCTTGTTTGCGCCAATGGAAACAGGGCCGTTTAAAACCTTTGTTTTAGGAGGGAAGAATAGCAACAGGAATGACTTGGGCAAAATGCAAGGGCTTATAAAGGATTAAGCATATAAGCTTGGGCCAGAACAGGGCAAAGGCCCCGCTGGAAAAAAACATCCGAACCGGGGAGAAAGGCAGAGAAGGATTCTTTACCATAAAGGCCAAGGGAGGTGGGGTGATTGGGTGAAAGGGCCGGAAAGTCAAAAATGGATGACCAAAAGCAAACTGGAAAAAATAAGGGAATGGGCCCGGCAGGGACTGAGCGATGAACAGATGGCCGCTCAAATGGGCATCCCGGGGCAAACCTTTGCTGATTGGCAAAAAACAGCCCCGGCCTTAGGGCAAGCCATGGAAGAGGGCCGGGCCGCCGTAGACCGGCAAGTGGAAAATGCCCTGCTTAAAAAGGCCATGGGCTACCGCTACCAGGAAACCACCGAGGAACTGCGGGAAGGGGAACTGGTGATTACAAAGCGGGTAACCAAGGAAATGGCCCCGGATACCAGCGCCGCCTTAACCTGGCTTAAAGCCAGAAGGCCCGGCACCTGGCGGGAAAAGGGAGAGGGAAAGACCGGAAAAGAAGGAGAGCCGGGGGGCGTGGTGGTGCTGCCTTTGGCCCAGGAAGAAGGGCAGGAAGAAGGGCAGGAAGAAGGTTTTGAAACGAATTTTGGCGGAGACGGCGGGAAAAAGGCTGAAAGGGGAGCCTGGCCTGGGCAAGGGATTGAAAATATTTGAAAAGCCGGCGGGCAGGGCCGGCAAGAAAACCAAGGGTTGCCCAAAGAACCAGCGGCAGAAAGGGAAAAGGATGAACGCAAAAAACAAAAAGAGCACAGGGCAGCCGGTCGTTTGGCGGCCCCAGCCCAAGCAGGCGGCCTTTATGCGCCGGGGAGAGTATGAGGCTTTGTATGGGGGCGCAGCCGGGGGTGGCAAGAGTGATACCTTATTAGCGGAGGCGCTAAGGCAGGTACACATACCCCATTACAGGGGCCTGTTATTGCGCAAGACTTATCCTCAACTGTCGG
>CAYFQH010000121.1:0-2774 GCA_964345215.1 uncultured Oscillospiraceae bacterium
TATTTCAATCCACGCTCCCGCGTGGGGAGCGACAGCAAAAACAACCAATTATATGAGAAAATATTGTTACTATCTACCAATCTGCAAAAAACTATAGGTATAAATCACAAGTTTTCAACCGATATTTTCAACATAATCCGTGTTTTCGCTCTTTTATAAGGTGCGAAGCCACCGGGGAATGTCCGTTCACTCCCCCCTCGCACGGGGTTACAAAATAAGAATATCCTGCTCAGGCTGAATGGTCACCTTGGCTCCTACATGCTCCACCTTGCCGGTGTATTTGTTGCCCAGGTAATAAAAGCGCAGGCTATCCATTTCAGAGTCAATAATACTAACCAGTTTTGCCTTTACTATTTCCCAAGTGGCAGCATCCAATACACATTCAAACACGGAGTTTTGTACCCTGATGCCATAATTTTCGCATTGTTTGGCGAGCTTTCGCAGCCGTGTTTGGCCGTTTTCTGTTTTGGTGCTCACATCGTAACTGACTAACACAAGCAAAGTATCCTCCCGCCTTTCTTAAAAAAAAATAGTTGTTATTTGGGTTCTCCATTTTATGTTACTTCCATAAAAAAACCGGATAGCCGTCTAAATCCCCCCTAAGATAGCGGGCTAAAAGAAGGGCTTGCACATGAGGAACCAGGCCCCAGGAAATCTTCTCCTCTAAAAAAGGGTGGGTGATTTCTTCTTTTTTCCGCTGCTGCCAGGCCTGTAAAAAGGCCGCTCGGGTTTCATCATTCATGATCACCCCACCACTTTGCTCTTTTTTAAAGCCTTTGGGGTTTACCATTTTTTGATTGATTAGAGAGAGTACCAACCTATCTACCATCCAGCCTCGCATTTCTTCCATCATATCCAGGGCCAGAGAGGCCCGCCCCGGCCGATCCCGATGCAAAAACCCTACATAGGCATCCAACCCCACTCCTTCTAAGGCAGCGGCAATATCGTTGGCCAAAAGGGTATAACCGAAGGATAGCATCGCGTTTACGTTATCTTTAGGGGGGCGGCGGTTTCGTCCATGAAAGGGAAACCCTTCTTTTTGCTGTAAAATAAGATGATCGAATACCGAAAAGTATTGCTTAGCCCCCTCCCCTTCAATGCCCCTTAGCTGTTCAAGGCTTTGTGCATTTTGGGTTATGGCTATGGATTCATGAAGGCTATTAATACGCTGTTTGATGGCCTGTTCGTCAATGCGCAGGCGATGATCCCGAAGGGCCCGGTGCAGTATCCACTTGGCATTATATAATTTTGCAGCAATAATCCCTTTGGCAACCACCAATGATTGGCCCTCATCATCAGAAACCCGATACTGTTCTTTGCGTAAAAGTACATTCCCCCGGCTTTCCCCCGTTACCCGGGCCAAAAACCTGCCATGCTGATTTAAAAAACACAGGGAAATATTCTTTTTGCACAAGGCTCCCATTAAAGCAGGGCTAACCCCAGTATAACCAAAAGCATACACCCCTTCTATATTATGCATGGGGATGCGAACCTGATTCTGCTCAGGGCGCATAATAACAATGGTTTCCCCCTCTAAAGCCAGGTAACTATCTGCCGATGTAACGTAAAGGGTGTTCAGTAGCTTTTTCATAACTCATCGCCCTCCCTAAACAGGGTTTGATTTACATAACCAAGGGCCGATTTATGCTTGCCCTTAAAGAGTTTAGGCAAGCACAAATCAACCAAGGAACAACTTTTACACCTTGGGGCATATTTTACCTTGGGGGTATGGTTTCGCTTGTAAAGGCGGTGCATTTCAACTAAAAGTGCCTTCACCTCATCCCGTAAGGTTTTGGAAAAGACTACCTGGGTACGCCTACGGTTTTCGCCATAATATAAATAACCCATTGGAATATCACACAAAAGCATTTCTTCAAGGCAGATGGCCTGGGCACAAAGCTGCAACTCATCGGCATTATGCTCTTTAGGGCGGCCCTTTTTATACTCCACCGGCAATACTTTATAAGTGCCGCTATAGCCGCTAATAGCAACCCCCAGAGGATCCAAATGAAACTCCACCACATCGCAAATGCCTGTTATGCCAAGGTTTAGGGATTGGATGTGCAATCCCCTGGAAATAATGGTATCTCCCCGTTTTTCTGTGGTTTCGCTGTGGGCCTTTTCATGCATCAGCATCCCCTGTACGGTGAGCAGGTTTTCCTGCCACTGCTGCTCAATATGAATTAATGCCCACTGCCTGGGGCAAAAAGCAAAATGCTGGAGACCAGAGAGCATTAAAGTTTCATTTTTGTCCATTTTTATATCTTGCGGCTAAGGGTTACCCCTGCGGGCAGATTACCTTCATCAATGGTTACCGTATAGTCGGAATAGGCCCTGGGGGGATTTTCGGTATTTTTTCGCACCCTCACCAAATCAAAAAGCTTGTAGGAAGGGGCATTACCTAGCTCTTTATCGTGTTTAAATACAATGAGTTCCCGAACAGCCATTTTGCCCCTGGCAGCAGAGTGGTCATGTTCAAACATGTTAATAATGGCATTCCACAAAAGCTCTAAGTCTTCTTCCGAAAAGCCGGTGCTTTTTTGAGCCAAGTTGGCAGAAACATAGCCTTCCACCCTATAAAGGCCGTAGGGAACGATGTATTTACGCCCCATTTCCGTGGTTTTGTTGGCCGCATCTTTTTCGGTGGTAATGGCAATTCGGGTAATGGTAATTTCCTGGGGTACAATAGGGTCAATGCTGCGGGCAAAACCTAGCTGTACCGGCCCCCGCACTTGGCCTGCATTTAATGCGTCTTTTACAAAGGTGGTCATGAC
>CAYFQH010000122.1:0-2724 GCA_964345215.1 uncultured Oscillospiraceae bacterium
TTCTCGGTGGGTTTAGGTGTAGGCTTCTCGGTGGGTTTAGGCGTAGGTTCTTCAGTGGGCTTAGGTGTAGGCTTTTCCGTAGGTGCCGCTGTTGCTTCCTGAGCAGGAACAGCGGTTTCATCCGGCTTATCGGTGGGGGCTTCGGTTGCGATTGGGGTCGAGGCGGCAGGGGAAACGGTATCCTCCGGAGCCTTGGGTGCACAGCTTGAGAATAAAAACACCATGGCCGTACACAGAATAACCAGCATCAATGTTTTTAGGGATCTTTTTTTGGTCCATTTCTTCATTGGGCATTTCTCCTTTTTAAATAAATGTTTTAATGGGCTATCCTACGCTGGTTGCCCAGTAGAAAGCACAGGGGAAGTATTCCGGGTTGTGCTGGGTTCTTTTTCTTCTCGAGTTTACGCTTCAATGAAATAAAAAACTGGCCTTTAAAGCGCCTTTATAGCTTCTTACGATAATGGATTCACAAGGCTTTGCCCTGTTTTTAGTTGTATGCTAGGCACTTGTCCGTTTTTAATAGTATACAGTATTTTTATGTAAAGCTCTACAAAAAAGATGAAAAAGCATTGGGCAACGCCGTGAAAAAGGCGAGACGATGAAAAAGCAGGAGATTTTTGCGGAAAACAAGGGAAAAACAAAGAAGCAGCAAAGGAGTTGAGAGCATTGGTGAAGATGATTCACATAAAAACTGCCCATCTACCCCGGCCAATTTGTGCGGTGCTGCTCTAAAGCAAAGAGGAGGCAACTTGCTTAACACAAAGGGCCAGGCCTTGCGAAATTGTGGTTATGGGCAAAGAAGGCAATTGCTGCTGCCCTGAGGTAGAAACCTGCTCGCTTGATAAGGGTACATGAATAAAGCCGCAGGGCAGGTTTCGCTTTGAAAGATTGATGTAGTGGAGGGTTTGGTACATAAGACTATTGCATACGTAGGTTCCTGCATGATAGGAAATGAAGGCGGGAATATTTTGTTTACCCATGGCCTCGCTCATGGCTAGAATGGGCAGGGTTGAAAAATAAGCATCGGGGCCTGCTGTGGTAATGGGTAGATGAAAAGGACTGGCTCCTGCCTCGTCGGCAATGGGAGCATACATTTTATTGATGGCAATTCCCTCTGGGGTTATGGCTGACCGGCCTTTAGCCTGGCCAACGGATATGACCGCCCTCAGCTGGGGCGTTTTTTCCATTTGTTCTTTTAGCAGTAAAAAAGAATCCGTGTAAGAAACAGGCAGCTGCATTTTAAAAAGCGTCATGCCGCCCACGGTTTCAGGCAGGCTTTTCACAGCTTCCCAAGAGGGGTTCTCTTTTTCTTGATCAAAGGGTTTAAAACCGGTAATAATAATCATTTTTCTTCCTGCTTTCTACCAAATATCATAGCACAAATCACTGCAAATGGGAAAGGAAATTTTATAAGTGGCAAGGCTGAACAAATCGGAAATATATGGTAAAATAAAGGCGTGCTGTACCCGCTAATCACCAGTATATATAAAGGCTTTTAAAAGGAGTGGTTTTATGGCTTTTTCTCTTCCCGTATATCATCCTGCTGATTTTTCTTCGCCTTTTTTTGAAGGGTGCCCAAATGTTCAAACTCAATCGGCCCCTCAAGACGGGGTGGTGCCGGAATATTATCATGGAACCACTATTTTTCCTGAATATTTTAAAATAGAAGGCCAATGGCTGCTGGCAGAAGAGAGCAGGATGGACTGTGTTGTGGTTGTATCCCCTGAACAGAAACTATTTGTTAAGGAATTTCGCAATGTTAAAAAAGGCGACCGAGTGGTTCTTGGCAGGAAAGAGGATGGCAGTGAAGGGGTGTTCGTTCACGACCGGGGTTTTTCAACCGATGGAGAAGGGCGGGCCGACAGTTTTTCTTTCAGGCAAAATCGCACCCGAGAAACGGCCTACTCTTACGATTATGACCAGCTGTATGGTCTGCTTCACCACGAACGGGCCCACGGCAATATTTTGTGGGTTTTAGGCCCGGCCTGCAGTTTCGACTCCGACAGCCGCCAAGCGATGGCTTCCCTGATTCAAAGGGGCTATTGCCATGGGGTGCTGGCGGGGAATGCCCTGGCAACCCACGATTTAGAGGCAGGGCTGATGCGTACCGCCTTAGGCCAGGATGTTTACACACAAAAAACCGCCGAAAATGGACACTATAACCATATTGATGTGTTAAACAAGGTGAGAAAAAGCGGCTCGATTTCTGCCTTTATGAAAGAATATCATGTTCAAGACGGCATTGTTCATGCCTGTATTCAAAATGATATTCCCTTTGTTTTAGCTGGTTCTATCCGGGATGACGGCCCCCTGCCGGAAGTGTACGCCAATGTTTATAAAGCGCAAGACGCTATGCGAAACCTGGTCAAAAAGGCCACTACTGTTATTTGCGTGGCTACTCAGCTGCATTCTATTGCCACTGGAAACATGACCCCCTCCTTTAGGCTCGTTAATGGAACCCTTCGGCCTGTGTATTTGTATAGCGTTGATATTTCCGAATTTGCCGTAGGAAAACTTAAAGACAGGGGGAGTCTGGGGGTAAAGACCTTTGTAACCAACGTGCAGGATTTTTTGGTTAACGTACAAAGGGGAACAAAATAATGCACTTACGAAAAGGAAAGGCCTTTTCTCTTCATGCTGCTTGTGGGAAAAAGATTATGCCTGGGAATAATGACTGACGGCCCTATAAATAGGAAGGGAAAAATAAAAAAAGAAAAAGGGAAA
>CAYFQH010000123.1:0-2650 GCA_964345215.1 uncultured Oscillospiraceae bacterium
CTGGATGAGCCCATGGTAGGCCTTGATCCTATGGCGGCCCATTTACTAAAAGAAGAGATGCGAAACCACTGCAACCAGGGGAACACGGTGTTTTTTTCCACCCATGTGCTTGAGGTGGCCGAAAATTTGTGCGATGAAATAGGGGTGATTGCCAAGGGGCGCCTGGTGGCCAAGGGAACCATGGAGAACCTTCGCAGTGAAGCCAAGGGAACCACCTTGGAGGACGTGTTCTTATCTTTAACCAAAACAAAGGAGGGGGAAGTACATGAATAAAGTAGCTTTGCTCATTAAATACGAGCTGATGCAGCTTTTATCCCCCCTTCGAAAAGAAAACATTCGTAAAAACTTATTCAAAAACATTGCCATTGGTTTAACGGTTCTTTTAAGCGTTAGTATTCTTATTGGCACCTTTGTTTTTTTAGAAGTACAGCTGATTAAAGCCATGGCTATTTTAAACATGCAGGAGATTCTTTTGTCAAGCCTGGTCTTAATCACCATGATTTTTGTTACCTTCTTCGGCTTTTTTAGAAGTATCAGCCTGTTCTTGGCCAGGGATAAAGAAAGCTTGGCTGCCCTTCCTGTTTCTTCCCAAAGTATTTTTACCGCAAAGGTTATTAGCAACATCATTGCCTACAGCGCCATGGCCCTGTTGATTTTTTTACCCTTGGCCATTACCTATGGCATCTGTACAGAGCAGGGGACCTTGTTTTATGCCTTATCCGTTGTTTTATCCCTGGTGCTGCCGGCGATTCCCCTTGTGATTACCACTTTTGTGGGAGGCCTTTTGTCATCGGCCATCAGCCGGGTTAAAAATAAAGAGCGTTGGCTGATGGTGTTAAGCTTTTTATTTTTTATTGCCGTTGTTATCCTTCCTATGTTTTTTACCAGCCAGCAGGCTAATGATGATATTGATATTATGGCCATGGTGCAATTTTTAACCCAGAAAGAAGCGGCCATCAAAGGCCTGGTAGGCTGGTTTCCGCCGGCCCTGTGGGCTACCCGCTGGCTGGGAGGCAACTGGTTGGAGGGCCTTAAATTTTTTGGTGTAAGTGTACTAAGCTTTATTCTGCTGATTGGCATTTTTGGCAAGGGCTATCAAAGCAAAGTTTTGGCTATGGGGGAAGGGGCCGCTACAAAGAAGAAAAACCTTAAAGAGGGGATATACAAACAAAAAAGTGCTACCCTGGCGGTGTTTGCCAATGAGTGGCGGCAGGTTTTGCGCAGTTCGGTATACGCCTTAAATGGATTAACCGGTGTTTTTTTGTTTCCGATTATGATTGGTATTTTTATCTTTACAAGCCAAAAGGCAAATATAGGGGGGGCAAGCTTCGATATATCGGCCCTTTTGTCTTCAGTGCCCGGAGCCTTGTTTATATGGGTTTCTGCCCTGGTCTTCGTTCTTTGCGGCATGATAAACGTTGCGGGGTCAACCGTTGTGTCCCGAGAAGGAGCCTATCATGACCACTTTAAGCTCTTTCCTGTTAATCCCGCTAAAATGGTTATGGGTAAACAGTGGTTTGGTTTTTCCATTACTGCCTTAGCCAGCCTGATGAGCGGGATTATTTTGCTTATTGCCTTTAAAAAGATGGCCCTATTCATCTTCCTTGGCCTTCTTCTTGGCCTTGTAATAAACTATACCTTAAATGGCCTTGGATTGATGGTAGATATTGCAAGGCCCAAATTTGACTGGAAAAACGAAACCCAGGCCATTAAACAAAGTGTGAATTCTATGATTCAAATGGTAGTCTACCTGGTGGTCCTCCTTGCATTTGGCTTTCTCACATACTTTTTATACAAAACAGGCATGGATTTATGGCTTCTTTCTCTTTTGCTATGTGTGCCGGTTCTTGCTGGGTTTATACTGGTACAATGGCTGCTTTGTAACAAGTTTTCAAAAATTTATATCGAAAAAGAAATAAATTGAGCCAATTATTAAAATTGTGTTGCAAAATAAATAAATATGTACTATAATCTTCTTACAGGCTTGCCTTGTAGGAGGGATTCATTTGTTATTAAAACCGGCACAGCAACAGCAAATAACCAGCCCCTACCCACAACCCCCTTTAAAGCTGTCATCAATGATGAAGGCTTTTACAAAATGGGTGCAGGTAGACCCGGGAGACAGAATATTAGATATGTCCTGCGGCAATGGTGGGGTGCTTCAGTACTTTTCTCAGCGGATGGATTGCCAAATTTCAGCCATGGCCTCCTCAGTAGAACAGTTCCGCCAGGTGCGGGGCAATCTTGGCAATGTAAATGTGATGTACGCTCAACCTGAGGACATTCCGTGGAAAAATGATAGTTTTGACGTGGTGATGTGTAATACCACCTTGGTAGAAATGCTTCACCCAGAAAAAATATTAAAAGAAGTATACCGTGTTCTTCGTCCAGGAGGCCAATTTGTATTGGCAGCCCCCAGCTATCCTAAATTTTTGACCTTAATAAATCCAGGGGCAAAAAACAAAGAGGAAACGGGTTTTGCCTTCTTTTTGTCTAAGCAAGAAATGCTGATTACCTTAGAAGCCATTGGCTTTAAAAACATTTCCTGGCAAAAAGAAAAGGGATGGATTGGCCTTGCTGTGGGCTGGAAGGAACCTTTCAGCGAACGAATGGAATAGATTAGGGAATAAACAAAAGCCTTGCGCAAAAG
>CAYFQH010000124.1:0-2615 GCA_964345215.1 uncultured Oscillospiraceae bacterium
TATTAAAATCCATTAACCGTATGAATGACCTGGTGGAAGGCTGCCGTATTGAGGGCAAAATCACCTTGGATAGGAAGGACATATACAGCACCCAGGATATTAACCTTTATTATCGTAACCCATAACATGCAGCAGGCGGCCCGAATCAGCGAAAAATCGGCCTTCTTTTTGCTGGGGGAACTCATTGAATACAATAAAACCACCACCATGTTTTCTAACCCCAAAGACTCACGAACCGAAAATTACATTACCGGGAGGTTTGGTTAATGCGAAAAGAGCTGGACAAACATATGAAAAATTTGCACACGGACCTGCTTGAAATGTCGGTGCTAATTAACCAGGCCCTTATAAACACAAGGGCGGCCATGGTCACTCAAAATACGGATATGGCTAATACCGTTGCTAAAAACGATTATATTATTAACCAAAAAGAAAGCCAAATTGAACAGCTTTGCCTGTTTATTTTATTAACCCAGCAGCCTGTGGCCCAGGATTTACGCACCGTATCCGCCGTTCTTAAAATGATTACGGATATGGAGCGCATTGGCGACCAGGCCCAGGATATTGCCCAGCTGATTCCCCACTTAGCCGGCAATCCCTGTCCTGTATGTGCCAGCTACCTTAAAACCATGTTTGACAAGGCCATTGAAATGACAGACCAAAGTATAAAAGCCTATGTGGCTAAAGATTACGACCTGGCCAAAGCCATTATCATTAGCGATGAAATTGTAGATTCCCTTTTTGTGGATGCTAAAAATTGTTTGGTAGAAAAAAATCAAACCGATGAATTAACCAGCGACCAAGGGCTTCACCTTTTAATGGTGGCAAAGTATTTAGAGCGTATTGCCGACCACGCAGTTAACCTTGCCGAATGGGTAACCTATATGGTCAGCGGCAAAAAACTGCGGGCCGATGAGGTTAGCCAATGAAAGATATTCTAAAGGACATTTTTATAGTAGAGGACGATGAAAATCTACGGGAAATTATTGAATACGCCCTAAAATCTGAAGGGTATGAGGTAACTGCCTTTGAAAGCAGCAGGGATTTTTGGCCCGCCATGGAGCAAAAACTCCCCACCCTTTGTATTTTAGACATCATGCTCCCCGAAGAAGACGGCCTTTCGATTTTAAAAAAACTTAAAGGAAAAGACCGTACCCGCCAGGTGCCCATTATTCTGCTCACTGCCAAAAGCGGCGAAATGGATAAGGTAAAGGGCCTTGACTATGGAGCGGAGGATTATATCACGAAACCCTTTTCCGTATTGGAATTTTTAGCAAGGGTGCGGGTGGCTCTAAGGCGTAAGGCGGATGACAAAGAATCCCCTCAGCTCACCTTGGGCTTTTTAGTTTTAGACGACCTGCGCCACATGGTAACCGTTAAAGGGGAAGAAATATCCCTAACCTATAAGGAGTACGAACTGTTACACCTTTTACTTAAAAACCAGGGTTTTGTCCTTACAAGGGAAACCATTTTAAGCCGCCTTTGGGGCTACGAATATGAGGGGGAAAGCCGCACCCTTGATGTCCACATTAGAACATTGCGGCAAAAATTAGGCGATGCCCAGGGGTATTTGCAAACCATTCGGGGCATTGGGTACAAAATGGAGTATAGTGAAGAATGAAGAAAATCCTCCACCGCTCTTTCTTTTTAATGATTACTTTGGTGCTGTTGGTTTTTTTTGGTTTTTGGTTTTTTAACACCAGCTATCTCTTATCAGGCCAGGCCAAAGCTGCCCTTAAGCGGGAGGCCGACCACCTGGTTCAGGCTGCACCCTTGGCTGAACAGCTGCCAAAGGAACTTCTCCTTACAGCAGAATTTCGCTACACCTTAATCGCCCCTAACGGCAAGGTGTTATATGATGATGAAGTAGATGTACTCGCCATGGAAAACCACTTAGAGCGCACGGAAGTGGCCCAGGCCCTTAAAACCGGCGAGGGGAGCACCAGGCGCCATTCCGCCACCCTGGGGGAGGATTATTTTTACTACGCCAGGCGCCTTAACAACGGCAATGTCCTTCGTATTTCCTCCATTGTTGCAAGCACTTGGGCCCTGGTTCTTTCTGCCATTCCAACTTTATCTGTTTTTATGCTTGTTGCCCTTGTCCTATCGGGGTTTTTATCCCAAAAACTCTCTTCCCGCCTGGTGCGGCCTTTGGAAAAATTTGATTTAACCGACAACGCAGAGCTAACCCATGTGTACAGCGAACTGTACCCCTTCGCCCAAAAAATTACCGAACAGAAGGAAGAAATTGTTGCCCAGGCCAAACAGCTAAAAGACCAGCAGCAGACCCTAACGGCCATTTTAGAAAACATGAAGGAAGGCATTGTTCTTTTAAACGCCGATCAAAGCGTTTTACTGGCCAACCAAACGGCCCTTTTTATATTAGATGGCCCCAGTGAAATAAGGGCGCAAACCACCTTGCTTGACCTTAGCCAAAGCCAAAGTTTTTTAACCGAAGCCAGGGCCGCCCTTCAAGGGGAAAGCCGCTTTATTCAAATAAGCGAAAAAGGCCGCACCTATGGGGTATACTTTGGCCCTACCGCCTTTGACGGCTGCGCCATTTTGTTTATTGATTTAACAGAACCAATGCGGGCGGAAAAAATACGGCAGGAGTT
>CAYFQH010000125.1:0-2502 GCA_964345215.1 uncultured Oscillospiraceae bacterium
TGCATGGAGGGCAGGTTCATAATCACAGCCACCGGCGGCTCTGTTACCAGGGGGCTGCCAATAGGCTCATCGTTAATCACTACGGCGCAGTTGGCTTCGCCTCCCCGCATTTCGGGGCCGTAGCTAGGCATCCAGCTAACGTTTTTCCCCTCGTCCATGGCGGCCTTGGCCAATATTTGGCCGATGAGCAAGACCCCCTGGCCTCCAAAGCCGGCAATTAAAAATTGAGCGTCCATTCTTATTCAACCTCCTTATAAACCCCTAAGGGGTATTGAGGAATCATGTTTTCCTTCAGCCACTCCAAAGCCTCTTGTGGGGTCAGGCCCCAGTTGGTGGGGCATGTGGATAACACTTCCACCATGGCAAAGCCTCTGCCGGTCTTTTGCATTTCAAAGGCTTTTTTGATGGCTTTTTTTGCTTCCATTACATGCTTTACATCATGTACGGAAACCCGGGCGATATAGGCAGGCCCGGTCAGGGTGGCAAGCATTTCACTTACCTTAATGGGAAAACCGCAGTGGTTAATATCCCGCCCGTAGGGGGAAGTGGTGGTTACCTGATTTGGCAGGGTAGTGGGAGCCATTTGACCTCCGGTCATACCATAAATGGCGTTATTTACAAAAATGGTGGTGATGTTCTCCCCCCGGGTGGCGGCGTGAATAATTTCCGCGGCGCCGATGGAGGCCAAGTCCCCATCCCCTTGGTAGGTGAACACCAGTTTATCAGGATGAACCCGCTTGGCTCCGGTGGCCACGGCAGGGGCCCGGCCATGGGCGGCTTCCATCATGTCGCAATTAAAGTAGTCGTAGGCAAATACGGCACAACCTACGGGAGCAACACCGATAACTTCTTCTTCCATGCCCAATTCCTCAATGGCCTCGCCTACCAAACGGTGAATAATGCCGTGAGTACAGCCGGGGCAATAGTGAAAGGGCTTATCGGTAAGCATTTTGGTTTTTTCAAATACAATGGCCATGGCTACTTCGCCTCCTTTGCAATGGCTTGAAGTTTTTCGTACACTTCCCTAACGGTAGGTACAATGCCCCCGGTCCGCCCGAAAAAGTGAACGGGCTTTTGCCCTTTTACAGCCAGGTTTACATCATCCACCATTTGGCCCATACTCATTTCAACGGTTAAAAAGGCTTTGGCCTGTTGGGCGGCGTTGGCAATTACCTCACTTGGGAAGGGCCATAGGGTAATAGGGCGTATAAGCCCTACCTTAAGCCCTTCTTCCCGGGCTTTGCGCATGGCGCTTCGGGCTACACGGGCGGTGGTGCCGTAGGCGATAAGCACATAGTCGGCATCTTCAAGCAGCTCTGTCTGTACCAAGCACTCGTGCTCTTCCATCTGGTTATATTTTTCGGCCAGCTTTAAGTTGTGCTGTTCAAGGTCGGTAGAGTTGATGTATAGGCTGTTAATCACCGCCCGGTTTCGTTCGCTTTTTTTCCAGCCGGTGGCAGCCCAGGTTTTATTCGGCAGGGGCTTGCGGGGGGCGTAGTCAGGCATGGTAACGGGTTCCATCATTTGCCCAATCAGTCCATCGCCCATTACCATTACAGGGCTGCGGTACTCATCGGCTACGTCAAAGGCCAGCTGGGTTAGCTCTACCGCTTCTTGAATAGAGGCAGGGGCGTAAACCACCATGCGGTAATCCCCGTGACCACCCCCCCGGGTGCTTTGATAGTAGTCACTTTGGGCTGGCTGAATGGAGCCCAGCCCCGGGCCCCCTCGCACCATGTTTACAATGACGCAGGGCAGCTCCGCACCTACAATATAGCTGATACCCTCTTGCTTTAGGCTAATGCCGGGGCTTGAAGAGGAGGTCATCACCCTGGCCCCAGCACCGGCGGCACCGTAAACCATATTAATGGCGGCGACTTCACTTTCGGCCTGTAAAAAACAGCCCTTTTCTTGGGGCATACGTTTGGCCATGTACTCGGGAATTTGATTTTGGGGGGTAATGGGGTATCCAAAAAAGAAACGGCAGCCAGCTTGAATGGCCGCCTCGGCAATAGCCTCATTGCCCTTCATTAACATTTTTTGATTTGACAAAGCAACCGCCTCCTATTTTTCAACAGTAATTACACAATCAGGACACATTCTGGCACAAAAGGCGCAGCCGATGCACTGTGCCTGGTCAATGCAGTGGGCTGGATGGTAACCTTTATTATTTACTTCTTTTGTTTCCAGTTCAATAATTTTTTTAGGGCACACATTGATGCATAAAGCACAGCCCTTACATAAATCGGTATTAAAAGTAACCTTTGCCATAAAAAAAACTCCTCCTTACGTGACGCGGAAAATGCATAGAAATATTATACAGGGGGTAAGAAGGGAAAGTCAAAGGAGTTCCTGCATTTGTAATGTATTTAATAAAGAAAAGGTATTAGCGAAGAGATCACAGGAAAAATGATTGGGCATTAAAGAGAGCAGAGGGTGTTATTGATAGAGATGCTGAGCCATAAGGCAGGCAGAAAGAGTAAAATAATAAAACGGAAATCG
>CAYFQH010000126.1:0-2390 GCA_964345215.1 uncultured Oscillospiraceae bacterium
GTAGAGAAAAAGGATGGAAAATTGCTGATTACCTTAAAAGAAGTTCCAATTTACGTAGCAATTGTGCTATCATAAAGGGTAGTAAAGCAAGGGAGGGTTTATATGGCCGCTACCATTAAAGATATCAGCGCCCAAGCCGGTGTATCTATTGCCACCGTTTCAAAAGTTCTCAACGGCGACTACTCAAAGGTTTCGCAAGAAACAAAAGCGCGTATATTAAAAATAGCCGACGAGTTAAATTATAGGCCGAATATGCTGGCCCGGGGTTTGGTGTCTCAAAAATTTTCCATGGTAGGCCTTATTATTCCCGATATTTCAAACCCTCACTATGGAGAAATGGTGCGGGGCATGACCGATGAAGCTGCCCGATATGACTACCATGTCATGATTTCTAACACCGATAACCTGCACCAACGGCAGCTTAGCGCCATTCAAACCATGGCTGAATATAATGCTGCGGGTATTGTCCTGGTAGGGGGAAGCGAAAATATTGAACCTAATATTGAAATGATTAAAAGAATGCGCATTCCCTATGTTTTAACCGAGGTACACGCCCCCAACATCAACTACTGCGTATACGTAAATGATTATGCAGGTTCGTACAACGCCACCCGGCACTTAATTGATTTAGGCCACAGGGACATCGCCTTTATCAGCGGCTTTGCTGCCCCCAACCACCCTAGGGATGAACGGGCATCAGGCTATAAAAAGGCTTTAAACGACCGGGATATTGCCCCAAGCCCCTTTTTGTTTGAAAGCGGCAGCTTTACTTTTGAAACGGGCTATAAAGCAGCCATCCGGCTTTTAAGCCGCAATGTACCTTTTACAGCCATTGTATGTGGGAACGACTTAATTGCCATGGGGGCTTTAAAAGCCATTCGAGAACACCAGCTAAGGGTGCCTGACGACATTTCGCTTATTGGCTTTGACGACGTTTACCTTTCAACCATCGTTGAACCCAATTTAACCACTGTGCACCAACCGGCTTATGAAATTGGGATGTCCTCTATTCAAATGCTGATGAGCCGAATTGAAAAAAAGCCTCTTGAAGAAAAAAACAGGCGCTTTATGCCTACCCTTATTCAGCGTGATACCGTAGCTTCCCCAAAGGATAATAGAACATAAAAAGCAAATAACCCCAGTCTTTTATAACACACAGCAGCCCTCTTCCAGTATACAATATGGAAGAGGGCTTTGTTTTATTTATACTGCTTAACACAGGGTTTTCTATACGCCTTACCCTTTTATTGGGATCTTGAAGTTTCCTCCTTTTTATATGGTGGCTTTTTGGCTTTACCTCCAAGGGACCCAAAAACCCCCGTTCCTTATTGGTTTGGAACGGGGGTTTTTTAATAACGTGGCCCAGGGGTAAGTTAGCCCTTAATAGAGCCCACCATAATCCCATGTACAAAATATTTTTGTAAAAAAGGATAAACACATAAAATAGGTACTGTAGCTACCATTACCGCGGCCATTTTTAAGCTTTGGGAAGGAATGGCTTGCTGGCTGACGGCCCGTATATCAATGGCCCCCCGGCTGTTAAGGGAAGCGCTGGATACCAAAATCTCCCGCAGGAGGTATTGAAGGGTGTACAGTCTTGTGTTGCGAACTACAAAAATTTGCACAGAGTACCACTCGTTCCAGTAACCTACCGCCAGGTAAACAATCATGGTTGCGATAATGGGCTTTGAAACGGGCAAAATAATTTTGAAAAAAACTGTAAAGTCTCCCGCCCCGTCAATTTTGGCCGACTCCTCCAAGGATTCGGGAACGGCCATAAAATAGTTACGCATTACGATCAAGTTCCAGGTTGAGATGGTTCCCGGCACAAAAAGGGCAAAAAAAGTATCAATAAAGCCCAGGCTTCGCACAACCATATACCAGGGAATTAGCCCGCCGCTGACCAACATGGTTAAAAACACATAAAAGGTAAGACCCCGCCGATAGGGAAGGTATCTGCGGCTCAAGGCATAGGCCCCAAGGCCCGTAAAAAAGAGGGAGTTTGCCGTACCCACTACTGTTAACAGGGCAGTCATTTTAAGGGCCCGGGTAAATTTTTCGCTGGAACCGAAAAGATACTTGTAGTTATATAAGGTTAAAGAAGAGGGAAACAGGTGATAGCCCTTGGCCGCAATTTCTGTTTCCGGTGTAAAAGAGGCAACTGCCACCAATAGAAAGGGCATTAGAAAGGCCAAGGATAAAAGAATCATCAGGCACATATTAAATATTCTAAAGGGCTTTGAAGCCGCCGTTGGTTCAATCCATTTTGATTTTCTTCTTTGGGTTACCATACGCCATAGTCACCTGCCTTATTTGATAGCCAGTTTGTTGCTACAACAAGCACAAAACTAATGGTTGATGGAATATACCCATGGCTGTTGCCACGGAAT
>CAYFQH010000127.1:0-2322 GCA_964345215.1 uncultured Oscillospiraceae bacterium
CATAGCCTGTCTTATAGGCAGAAATAATCAGGCGCATATCATGGGTAAGCCCCAGCTTTTGGCAGGTGGCAACAAAAAAAGGCCACAGGGTTTTTACATTGGCGCTGGTTACTTCGTAACGGTTGCCATAGGTTTTCATATATTTTTCTTTAAGGCCGGGGAAGTGGGTATCCAGCTTTTGATAATAATATTCGCGGTTCCCCTGCCTTAAAGTCATGCCAATGGCAGGGTACACAAATTTTGCCCCTGCCTTTTTACCACCCACTAAAATTTGCTCAATATTCTCTTTGGTATCGTTAATAAAGGGCAGCAGGGGCATCATTAAAATACCACAAAAAATCCCTGCCCGGGCCAATTGGGCCAGGGCCTCAAACCGGGCAGATGAAGGGGCCACCCCCGGTTCTACCTTTTTACATAAATCATCATCCATGGTGGTAATGGTTAGTTTTACCAAAACCGGCGAATGGGCTTTAATATCCCTCAAAATGTCTATGTCCCTTGTTACAAGGGGGCTTTTGGTGGTAATCCCCGCACCGAAACCGTAGGCGTTCATCAGTTCCAAGGCATTGCGGCTAACCTGCAGCTTCTCCTCGTAAGGGTTATAAGGGTCGCTCATGGCCCCGGTGCCGATAACCCCTTTTAAAGATTTGCTCCTTAAATCATCCCTGATCAGGCGCAGGGCCTCCTCCTTTACCTTTACCCGGTCAAAATCCGGGTTTTGGTAACAATCGCTGCGGCTATCACAGTAAATACAGCCGTGGTTACAGCCCCGGTAAATGTTCATATTATAATCATAGCCAAACCACTGGCCTGGTTTTTGATTTTTATACACCAAGTGTTTGGCGGGTACTGTTTCCATAGGCCACCTCCTTGCTGGGGCATGGCAACCGCCTGCCCATTGCCCTTTATTTTTACCCTGCTTTTTTATGATTTTTTAGGTTTTCAAGGGGCTGGCTGTGATTTTATAAAAAGTCAAACCAGCCCCCTTATACCAGTTTTTAGGGGAACCATGCAAAGGCCCTTACATGATTTTTTGCACCCCTAGACTTCTTTTTTCCACCTTTTTAACGTTGGGAACAATTTCAGCATATCCTCTCTGGCCTCCTCCTCGCTGTGGTAAGGCTGGCCATTGAGCACAAAAGGAATACAGGTTTCAACAGCTTCTTCCATGGTCTCCTCCCGCAAAAAGGCACCTTGGTTATAGCAGTAGTGGCAGTAATCTTCATTTAGGGTTTCATCGCCATTGGTTCCCTGGTCTTTCTCCTCCATTAAGGGCATGGCGCAGCTTTGGCAAATTTTCATGTTCTCCATGGGGTTCCCTCCTTTTGTTGATGATGTATTTATTGTATCAACTAAAAGAAGACAGCTTCATGTCATATTTTACCATAATTTCGAAGAATTTCCTCACCCTGCCGTATTACATCAGCCTGTAAAAAATCAGGCTCCAATACGGTAACATCCCTGCCAAAGGATAGCACATGGCCTACCACCCAATCATCGTAGGGGTAATAAGCCGTAGCAATAAAGCCCCCATCCTCAAGAGCTGTAATGTTTTCTTCTTCAAACTCATCGTAAACCCGCCAGGCCACCCTGGGGGAAAATTTAAGCTTAATAAAGGTACCTTGGGGCCCGGTTCCATCATTTTCATCAAAGGGCAAACCTAGGGGAAGGAGCCTTGTAAAAGTTTCCTCCTGTATTTCAAGGTTTTTCATACGGGATAACTTGTAAATGCGCCAGTCTTTCTTTTTGGTGCAATAGCCCTGTATATACCAGCTGTGGGCCTTGTATACAACCCGCCCCGGTTCAATAAGGCGATGATTTTTTTGCCCGTAGCGGTTATAGTAATCAAAAGCCAAAAGCCGCTTATGCAAAACCGCCTCCTTTACCAGCTGCCATTTTTCCCTTTCTTTGGGGCCGGTACCCCAGGGGGAAAAATCTACCTGAATCCAATCGGTGTTATGCTTTTGAAACAGGGTCTGCACTTTATCCAGGGTACCCTGGGTATCCATGGCCTTCACCGCTGTTAAGGCCTTTAGGGCAAAGAGCACCTCCTGCTGCTCCCCCTCGGTTAACAGGGATTTATTCAGCACATACCCTTCCATAAGGGCAATGCCGCCGCCCCTGCCCTGAATGGTGTATATGGGGACCCCTGCCTTGGAAAGGGTGTCCACATCCCGCAAAACGGTGCGGGTAGATACTTCAAAGCGCTCCGCCAGTTCTTTAGCGGTAATGCTGGGGCGCTCCATCAGCAAATAGACCATTTCAAATAGCCGTTCCATGGCCATAAAATCACCTCTTTGTAAAGAGTATAACATACAAAGA
>CAYFQH010000128.1:0-2321 GCA_964345215.1 uncultured Oscillospiraceae bacterium
CTTTCGTTATTCGCCGGTTGAGTATAACTAGTGCCTATTTCTTCCAGCAAGGTTACGGCTTGGGTTTGAAGGTTAACATGATATACTTGCTCAAAGGTGGTAACATAGGCCTGTTGATTTACAACGGCCAGGGAGCTTATCCAATCAGGTATCATAACATCAACATTTCCCGGCACCTCACCAACCACGGCAAAAGGCCACAATAACAATAAAATTAATAGTACTCCTATGGTTCCTGCTTTTCTAACTAACATCCACTTCACTCCCCCCACTTAACTTATTTGCATATTATTTAAGCAAAACAAAATCCTTTTTAGATCGAGCATAGTAATAATATTATACTGATTTCAGCTTATTTAAATCACTATTGACGTTCATTTTATTCTATCATCCTTTAACTTAATATAAAAGTAATGCTCTTGGACTTTTACAATTTGATTGGTATAGGCAACCTGTTCATTTCTTTGACCAAAAATCCCCACCTCAAGGTATAAAACCGTTACAACGATTTAAACAGATGGCTAATTTCCAACTTTTATACCATTGACAAAGAATAAACAAGCCCTATTCTCTCCCTTTTTGTTGTATTTTAAAATAGAACAAGGTAGAATAAAAAGGCTATGCTCATGTGGCAAAATGATGTTGAGAAAAGGGAGCTGTTTGAATGAGCTTAACAAAGCAAAAACACGATTTAACCCATGGGAGTATTTTTGGTAAACTGTTGTTAATTGCCCTTCCCATTATGGGTACCCAGCTGCTGCAAATGGCCTATAACTTAACAGATATGTTTTGGCTGGGGCGACTCAGCAGCCAAGCAGTAGCCGCATCGGGTACTGCCGGTATGTACTTGTGGCTTTCTAACGGCTTTATGTTTATTGGCCGAACCGGGGCTGAAATTGGCGTTTCTCAGCATTTGGGTGCTAAAGATGACCAGGGTGCAAGGCGTTTTGCCCAAGTGGCTATGTTTTTATCTATTGTGCTCAGCCTTTCCTTTGCCCTTGTTGCCTTTATTTTCTCCCATCAGCTCATCAGCTTTTTTGGTATGAAGGATGTGAACGTTGCCCGGGAAGCAGCAGAATACCTGATGATTACCGCTGTTGGCATTCCTGCTACCTTCATTAGCGCCACGGCTGCGGGCACTTTTAATGCTGCCGGTAATTCAAAAACTTCGTTTTTTATTAATGCAGTGGGCCTTGTGCTCAACATTATTCTTGATCCCATTTGTATTTTCACCTTTAATTGGGGTATTCACGGAGCCGGCTATGCAACGGTGTTTTCACAAATTGTAGTTGCCTTACTATCGATTGTTGCTCTAAAAGCAAAGCACTTTCAACCCATAAAAAAGTATCGTTTTTTTGCAAAACCCGACTGGATTAGCATTAAAAAAATTTTTTACTGGGCCACTCCTGTTGCCCTTGAAAGCATGTTTTTTACCTTTTTATCCATGATTATTACCCGGTTTATTACCGCTTTTGGTACCGATGCCATCACCGTACAAAGGGTAGGTTCTCAGGTCGAATCCCTTTCGTGGCTCATTTCCGGTGGCTTTGCAACGGCAGTTACAGCCTTTGTAGGCCAAAATTACGGTGCCAAAAAATGGAGCCGCATTCGTGAAGGGTATAAAATATCTTTAATAGCCATTGTTTTTTGGGGAGCTTTTATTACGGTGCTTTTGTTTTTTGCCGGCGGTTTTTTGTTTAGCATTTTAATGCCAGAACCCAGCTTGGTAGAAATGGGGGCTTATTTTTTAAAGGTTTTGGCCCTATGCCAGGTTTTTGGCTCCCTTGAAGCTGCATCTGCCGGGGCATTCAGGGGCATGGGCAAAACCCTGCCCCCTTCTGTTTCCAGTATTTGCAGTAACTTGTTCAGGGTGGTTTTAACCTACTTTTTAGCCGAAAAATTTGGCTTAAAGGGCATTTGGTGGGGTATTTCTTTGGGCGCCTGCTTACGGGGTATTGTTACTTTTACATGGTTTCAGGCAACACTAAGCAAAATGCCCAAGAAAAATGCCCATACCGCTTAAAATAGTTGGCATGCCCTTATAATATATGCCAACTGTAAGTAATGTACTGCATAAAACAGCCCCTTCCCGGCGTAACCAGGAAGGGGCTGTTTTATTGTTTGTTATGGGTTTAGACATGACTTGCTGTTTTTTAGCCTTAGTCTTCTGATACAGGTTGTTTCATTTTTCTCCGCAGGAACAATAACAAGCCGCCTGTTGATAGAAGCATCAAACCTGCCCACAGGTATATTCCACTATCATCGCCTGTATATGGTATTACAGGGGTCGCTTTAGGGGGATTAGTCGGCTGTACAAGCTT
>CAYFQH010000129.1:0-2182 GCA_964345215.1 uncultured Oscillospiraceae bacterium
AACCGGCGGTTTTTTATTACTTATTTATTATTCCATATTATTCCATATTATTTCCCAATGGTTAAACTGACTTCAACCTGGTTATCAAAACTGTTGCGAACAGCCGCTAGAATGTTGCCGTGGCTGTCGTTTAAGCTCATGGTGGCGCTTGTGGTCACGTCGTTTAACATGGCTTTTTCTTCATCGCTCAAGGCATTGTATTTGGCTGCATCCTCTTCGTTTTCAGAGCCGTCTTTTAAGGGGCGGCCATTTCGGTCGGAGCAATATTTTGCAAACCATTCTTCTACCTCTTCAATCGTTTTACCAACAAAAAGCTGTTCAAAAGCGTTCATTTGGCTCGCCCAGGTGCCGGTGCCCATCATATAGTTCGCCCCACGAGCCCGTTTGGTTTGCCAGCCATCAATTTCCGCCATAAAATTCTCGTCAATATCTTCTGTTTTACCATCTACCTTACCGTCATGATTTTCGTCAAAATTATAGCCGCCTTGACCGGGATAGCCGCTAAAGTGAGGCATTCCGTCCCCGTCATAATTAGGGGTTGCTACTTCCAGCTGGTCAATATGAATAGCGGCAATTTTGCCTTCATCATCAAACAGAGTAGTAGCGTACACTTCATTAAAGCTGTACACACCCACTTCCGTATCATCTTTACCTGGGCCTAAGCGGCCAGAAGCATCAAAACCAAACCCAATGCCCTTGGCAGCTTCAACAGTTAAGGGCAAGCGGTTTTCATAAGCATTTTTTAAAGCGGCTAAAATATTCCCGTGGCTATCGTTCAAACTCATGGTAGCACTGGTAGTTACATCGTTTAGCATGGCTTTTTCCTCGTCGGTTAAAGCATTATATTTGGCAGCATCCTCTTCATTTTCAGCACCCTCTTTTAAGGGACGCCCGTTTCTGTCAGAGCAATACTTTGTAAACCACTCTTCCACTTCTTCAATGGTTTTGCCAACAAAAACTTGTTGGAAGGTATTCATTTGTTTGTCCCAGGTGCCGGTACCCATGGCATAATCGGCGCCCCGCTCCCGTTTGGTTTGCCAGGAAGCAATTTCCGCCAGGTAGCTTTCTTCAGTAACATCTACGGTGCCGTCTACCTTTTCATCATGGTCGCTGTCGTTATTGTAGCTTTGGCCGGGGAAGCCGCTAAAATGAGGCATGGAAGCGCCATCATAGTTGGGGGTAGCAACCTCTAGCTGATCAACATAGGCATATATTATTTTGCCTTGGGCATCGAAAATAGCATTGGCAAAAATTTGGTTGATAGAGTACACCTGGGTATCCGTATCATCTTTGCCAGGCCCAAGGCGCCCTGCGTTAGCCAGGCCAAAGCCAATATAAGCTTCGGCAGCAGCCAGTTCTGCCGGTGGGGCTTCTTCTTCGGCTTCGGGTTCCTCATAAGGGTTGTTTTCAGGGTCAATAGCGTTTTTAACCGCTGCCATAATTGCATTGCTGGTTACGGTGGCCGTTGCAACCACATCCACATCAGCGGAGTTGGCTGTTATCATTGCACCAGGAATTTGTTCTACAGCCAGGGTACCAATACCGTTGGTCTCGTCGTGCCCAGTTACCTCTACATTGGCAATTTTATCGCCATCCAAGGTTACTTCAACCTCAATCAGGCTCTTAAAACCATCGGCTTTACCAGTTAAGGGCTTTGTTTCTGCAAAAGCAATACTTGTACAAAACAGAAGGGCACATAATACCAGGGACAGAGTTTTACGCATATCATATCCTCTATTTTTAAATTGGCAATCATTGTCAATTTTTTATTCAATTTATTATATAAAAAATTGAAAGCGATAACAAGTTAATTGAAAAATTATTTTCTTTGTTTCAAAATCTGTTCAGTAGAATGGCAAGATAAAATGATTATGAAAAACATCATGTCTGACTATGACATTAAAATGGGTTTTTTCTTTTGCTTTTCTGCTGCGAAAAGCAAAAATATTTATTTTTCTACCGCTTTTAGTTTGCTTTTGGATAGAGCCGTTCTTCTCTTTTCATATCATTATCTTTGTATTTTTCGCCATTTTGCATTTTGTTATCCTTTTAAACAACGGTTCAACACTGTTCAAAATCTCCTAAACCCTTACATAACAAAAACCGCCATTTCCAGCGGTTTTATTTTGAATTAGTTTGATAATAATGATACGGTTTATATGGTTTCAAAGGTTTCACTTGG
>CAYFQH010000130.1:0-2133 GCA_964345215.1 uncultured Oscillospiraceae bacterium
TTTTTCTTCTTCTATCCTCCTGCTTTATCTATAACGGCGGCTCCAAGCCTTCATTAACCAGCTGCGTAAATTGCCATTATATTTTTTATTTTTGCGCCTACTTCCCTTTTTCTTATCTTTTTACAGGGCTACGGTTTTATTCAATTTTTTACTTCACATTACCTTTACATTTTTGGTTGTTATGATATACTAAAACTAGTTATAATTATTGAAAATAAACAAGCTTTACTGCACGTTTTCGTGTAAGGAAAGGAGTCTTCATGAGCAATACCGCACCAAATTCAATTCCCCGCCCTGAACACCCCCGCCCGGATTTTATGCGCCAAACTTTTTTTAACTTAAACGGCCAATGGCAGTTTGATTTTGACGATGACAATATTGGCCTTAAAAACCATTGGCAGCAGCCAGGCACAGCCCTTACAAAGGAGATTACCGTTCCCTTTTGCTATCAAAGTAAATCAAGCGGCCTTGGCCCAACCGATGATATTCACCCTATTTTATGGTACCGCCGCAGCTTTTTATTGCCTGATGATATGAAGAACCAGCGGGTACTGCTGCGCTTTGGGGCTGTTGACTATAAGGCGGATGTTTACCTAAACGGCATTCACCTGGGCGGCCATACAGGCGGCTACACCCCCTTTCAATTTGATATTACCCTTGCCCTAAAGGAAGGGGAAAACGACCTTTGCTTGCGGGTAGAAGACTACCCCGACTGTACCCAGCCAAGGGGTAAGCAATACTGGAACACGGGGCTGATGGGCTGCTGGTACACCCCCGTTAGCGGCATTTGGCAAACTGTTTACTTAGAAGCCGTTGGGGACTTGGCCCTTGAATACATTCACATCACCCCTGATGTAGACAACAGCATGATGACAGCAGAAATTGCTCTGGAAAGGCCCCCGGTTCAGCCTGTGGAAATGGAGCTGTCTATCCTGTATAAAGGGGAAGTAAAGCGCAAAATCACCATGGAAACCGATGACCGTTTTACCCGTATCCCTGTAAACCTCATTATTAAGGGGGATTTAGACCCAGTTCACCTCTGGTCCCCTCAAAACCCCCATCTATATGATGTTTCCCTGCGTGTTTTGCATAAGGGCAAGGAGCTTGACAGGGTAGATACCTACTTTGGTATGCGAAAAATAGAAGTTCGTGAAGGGAAGGTATGGCTAAACAACAGCCCCCTTTACCAGCGGCTGATTTTAGACCAGGGCTACTGGCCCGATTCCCTGTTAACCCCCCCAAGCGACGAAGCGATTCGCCTTGATCTAGAATACACCCTTGACTTTGGCTACAATGGTGCCAGAAAGCACCAAAAAATTGAGGACCCCCGCTATTACTACTGGGCCGACAAAATGGGCGTTCTTCTTTGGGCCGAAGTACCCAGCCCCTACGACTTTACCGACGAAACGGTTAAAAACCTTTCTCACACCATGCTGGACTTTATTCAAAGAGACTTTAACCACCCCTCTATTATTGCATGGGTGCCCTTAAACGAAAGTTGGGGCGTAAAGCAAATTCTAACCGATCCCCGCCAGCAGGCCACCGGCCGTATGCTCTATCACATGGTAAAAGCAGCAGATAACACACGCCTTTGCTCTACCAACGACGGATGGGAACAAGTAACCACCGATATTTGCGCCCTTCACGATTACGCAGCTGAAAAAGAGGTGCTGGCAAATCATTTTAAAAGCCGGGAAGAAGTTGAAAAAACGGCTTGTGACTGGCGGGCCTGCTATGCCATTGGCGAAAACTATACCGGCAAAGAAGCCTTTATGGTTACCGAATACGGCGGCATCGCTTTTCAAAATATTGGCATTCAGGAAGACATGGGGGGCATGGCTACCTGGGGCTATCACGACAAGGTAACCGATGAAGAAGCCTTTTTCGCCCGCTTTAAAGGAGTAACCGACGCCATAAGGGAAATTCCCTACTGCCAAGGCTACTGTTACACCCAGCTAACCGACGTAATGCAGGAAATCAACGGCCTGTTAACCCCCGAGCGCAAACCGAAGATGGATGTTAAGCGCTTTAAAAGCATGAACCAAAACCCCGAGGCAAACACCAACCAAACTTCGTAATACCGTAACAAAAGAAGCAGGGGCTTTCGTGCCTGTTTCTTTGTAATAAAAAACT
>CAYFQH010000131.1:0-2079 GCA_964345215.1 uncultured Oscillospiraceae bacterium
CTTCGCCCTTATTTAAAAGGGTTGTTAAATTTCCCATACTGGGTCATGCTTTTTTTATTTGTTTTATCATCTGGCAGTTTCATCATAAAAAAATGGCGTCAACCTATAGATAACCGCCTTTTAATATTGATTGCCTTTGTTTTTTTGCTGGTGGTAAGCCACAGTTTTATCACCAGTATTCCTCGTTACCACTATGGTGCTACACCTTTTATTTTACTCATCACTTTTGTCCTTATCAGCAGCTTGGAAAAAAAGGATGATAGGGATACACGAAAGCTTTAGCGCCTTTGGGCGAGTAGCAGCATTTTCGTTGGGTACCACGGTTCATATTTTAGAGCGCATGGGTCCATGGTACTACCTTGAAATAAGCAGCAGTAAATGTATTTAAAAAAACACAAAAACACATGCAGAAGCAAACTGCATGTGTTTCCATTTAAATCCAATATATATTATTTTTCAGGTTCAATTTTCTTTCATTGACCCCTTTTTTTGTACTATTAGTGGTTTTAAGGCTAGCTTTACCACTTTACTTCTTTTTTCCCTCGTTTTCCTCTTTGAGTGCTTTTACTGCTTCATTGAGTTCCTCAAGGGCATCTGCCATTTCCTCCTCGCTCAATTTTATCAGCTTGCCTACTTTTTCAAGGGTCATTCCCTTGCCCATTGCAAGCAGAGCCGGGGGAATTTTTTTCCCAATCCGCTCTTCCACAAGGGGAAGGATCCCTTCTATTTCCAGTATTTCTTTTACTTTACTATTTTTTGTAAACAAGTCATCCCCTCCAAATCCTTTTTCAATCATAAATCATTTTATATCAAAAGGGAAGAGAAGGAACAAAAATAAAAGTGGAGATAAAATCTGTTAAATTAGCAATTTTTTATATAAAAGGGAGTTTAAAAGAAAAATAAGGCTAAAAATCAACTCATAGTGGTTTTTCACAAAAAACGTTATAACCATGTATCTAATCCCAGCTTCTTTAGCCGGTTGCCCATAGCGTTAAAATGTACGCTATGAAATAGCAAGAACCATAATACCCTTTGTAGGTATAAAGGAGAGAGTTAGGTTTTAAAACCCACGAAAGGGTGTCAAAGGCCTAATATGGAAGGTTTTTTGGGGCTAAAAGAAGCTTTTTTCAAGCAAAAAGGGTTTTGAATGAAATAAAAGGGGAGGAGCGTGGAGATAAAGGATAAAAACATACTAAGACTTTTCGGTAGCGCAAAAGCTGAGACTTTGCTAACAAAATAAATTTCATTTTGTTAAACCTGCAAATTTCTCGTATTTGCCATCAAAACCTACAGGCAAAAAATTTGTAGCAGTGTAGCAATTTTCTTGGGAAAACGGCCCAATACGCAGCGCACCGATCGCAAGGTAATGATTTTATATAAAGGCATTTTGCTGGTTTTGTATAGACTTCGCTCTAGTGATAAACAGCAGGAAAAAATGAATTGCTTTCTATTGAGGCATTGGATATAAAAGCATAAAATTTTCTTTAGGAACATAACCATCGAATATTTTATACCAGCCATCCCCAATAAATTCGAGATCGTAAAGCTGACCGTTAAAGGGGCGATTGACAATGGGCGCGTCAAAGCGAGGGTAGTGATACACATTTACCTGCAACTCCCCCTGTGGGGATGTGATCGCGCCTATAAGGGAGCCCATATAATCAGTAGGAAGGCTTGGCAGAATATTCAGACACAGGGCATAGCCTTTCAGGTTGTTGATTTCAATATAGTATCAAGGGCCCAAGCGCTCTAAAATATGAACGGTGGTACCCATAGGAAATGCTTGAATGACTTCGCTCGCCTCATTGGGAAGAGCATAGAGGTTAAAAGAATGAATGGCATCATTTTTTTCTTGGTAGGGAAAAAAGTAAAGACTAAGGTCGTAGGGATCCCCTTCAAAAGAGGGTTCGGGCAATAAAAACAAGTTTTCTTTTTGAATATAAAAGCGATGATTTCCTAGTATACAGGAATAGCGGTTGTTTTTATGAAGGGTAGATATTGCAACAATGGTGCCTGGGGGCAAAGTACCCGTTGGTTGGTCATCATATTCAGATGCAAAAAAAGGGACAGGTGCTTTTT
>CAYFQH010000132.1:0-1973 GCA_964345215.1 uncultured Oscillospiraceae bacterium
TTTTTTAATCTACTGTAAAGGGTAGCAGTGCAATAATCCTTGCCCGTTTAATGGCCTGGGATAATTGACGTTGGTGTTTCGCACAGTTTCCGCTCATCCTCCGAGGTACAATTTTACCTCTCTCGTTGGTGAAGCGGCGAAGGCGATTCACGTCTTTATAGTCAATGTATGGAATTTTATCCATGCAAAAGCTACATACTTTACGGCGAGGTCTACGTCCGCCACGGGGACGTGGTCTTCTTTCGCCACGATCTTCAGACATGTTCTTTTCCTCCTTCTATTCGGTTAAAAGGGCAGTTCATCCTCATCAATCTCCGTAAAACCGCCGCCTGTGGGGGCACTACCCATATCGGCAGGTTCACTTGGAGTATATTCGCCCGCTTCGCCGCGGGGGGTGAGGAATTCCACTTCGTCAGCAGTGACTTCCAAAGAAGCTCTGGTTACGCCATCTCGGCCTTCGTAGGTTGAAACAGATACGGAGCCTACAACGCAAACCTTGCGGCCTTTGGTCAAATAGCGGCTCACTAATTCGCCCAATTGGCGCCAGGCTGTTACACGGAAAAAATCCGCCTCAGGCTGGTCTTGATTCGCGCCTTTTCTACGGTTTACAGCAATGGTAAATGTAGCTACATTTATACCGGTACTGGTTGTACGAAGTTCCGGATCACGGGTTAAGTTACCAATTAAAATAATTTTATTCAACCTTCACACCACCTTTTCTGGGTCTACTGCTGGGCATCTTCCTGTGGTTCTGCCTGTTTGGTTTCTTCCGCTTCAACTTCGGCTGCGGGTGCCTGTACTGGGGCTACGGGAGCCACAGCTGGGGCTTGCTGCACAGGAGCAACAGGGGCCGGGCGAGCGGCACGGGGTTTCACCTTGCTGCTCTTTTCTTCTAATCTTACAGTCAGGTAACGGATAATGTTTTCGTTAATTTCCAAATTCCGTTCTACCTCTTTGGGTACATCACCTTCTGCTTCGAAACTCACCATAACGTAGTAGCCTTCGGTTTTATAGTCGATGGTATAAGCCAAGCGGCGTTTGCCCCATTCGTCTACCTTTTCGATTTGACCACCATTGTCGGTAATGATGTTGGAAAAGCGTTCGACCATTTCTTTTCGAGCGGTTTCCTCCACTGCAGTGTCGATGATGTAGATAAGTTCATACTTATTCACACTTTCACCTCCTCATGGACTTATGGCGCTATTTTAACCCCAATAGCGCAAGGATGTGCCGATTTAGAATTATATCAGTTTTTTTGGCCCTTTGCAAGGGCTTTGCCCCCTGTAAGAAGGTGTTTTAGCATGTTTTAAGAAAAAATATAATTTATATTTCTAAAAACCACCCATTTTAAAGATAGCCAAACAGAAGCCGGCGCTTTATTTTTTACCCAAATAAAACCATTGCAGTAAAAAAGGACTCTACTTGAAAAAAGGCCCTCAAACCGTTAAAGGACCCTAGATGTAAGGCGTAAGAAGGGGGGCAGGGCTCTTTTTAACCGGCCGGGATTATTTGTTCACAACAGAAACAATTTGGTTGTGCTTTGGTTTTTGGCTAAGGGCTTCATCTACAATGGCGCTGGCATAGTCGCTGTAAGAAATCGAACTTTCCCCTGCGGCAGAAAACTGCAAAACCTCGCCGCCTGTTTTATAAGCTCCCGTTTCTTCCCCTTTATATGTTAATTCCAAAGGGGGTGTAAAGTAAATCCAATTAAAGTCTTTCCTTTCCTTTAACAGGTCATAGGCATGGCTTTCGCCCTTGGCCAGGGGCACAAAGGCTTTGGGCAACTCTGTAGAATCAGAAACTCGGGCCTTTTTCTCCAGGTCAAAATACATGGGGCCTACGCCGCCGCAAATCAGCAGCCGTGTTTTTTGATTCCCTGCAAAAATGTTAATGGCATGTTCCATAAAAGCAACCAAGGTATCTTCCTGACCCAGTTTAGGGCCAAAGGCGCTGATCACCGTGTCAAACCGGCT
>CAYFQH010000133.1:0-1946 GCA_964345215.1 uncultured Oscillospiraceae bacterium
GCAGCTACCTACCTTTTGGTAAGTAGCTGCACCACTTTGTAAAGCTGCATCACTTATTTGCCTACAACGGCTTTAATCCGGCGAACCCCCGCCGAGGAGGATTCTTCCTTTTTAATCTTAAAGGAGCCTAACTGCCCCGTATGTTTCACATGGGGGCCGCCACAAATTTCCTTACTGAAAGAGCCCATGGTATATACGTTAACATTTTCGCCGTACTTGCTTTCAAAAAGTCCAATAGCCCCTTGCTCTTTGGCACTTTCCACGTCCATTTCCTCAATGGTTACGGGGTAGTCGGCCTGGATGGCCTGGTTGACCAGGTTTTCAACTTCTGCAATTTCTTCTTTGGTCATTTTGCGGCCGAAGGAAAAGTCGAAGCGCAGCCGCTCGGCGGTAATATTGGAACCCTTTTGGTGAACCTCTTCCCCCAGCACCTTTCGAAGGGCCGCATGGAGCAGGTGAGTGGCGGTGTGAAGCTTGGTGGTCTCCTCACTGTTATCAGCCAGACCTCCTTTAAAGCGCTGTTCCGCCCCGGCTTGGGACAGGGCCTGGTGGTTTTTAAAGGCCTCTTCAAAACCGGCCACATCCACTTTAAGCCCCTGTTCTTTGGCTAATTCTACCGTCATTTCAATGGGAAAACCAAAGGTATCGTACAAGCGGAAAGCCGACTTACCGTCAATTTTTCCATCTTCAGCCCTTTTAGCCACCTTTTCGAACTCTTTATTGCCCTGTTTTAAGGTGCGGGCAAAGCGGTTTTCCTCCATGGCAAACTGTTCTAAAACAAAGGTTTCGTTCTCCTTCAATTCCGGGTAAGGGCCCTGGTATTGGTTAATAATCACCTTGGCCACCTCTACCGTAAAACCATCGGGCATATCCATTTGAATGCCGTAACGCACCGCCCGGCGAATCAGCCGGCGCAATACATAGCCCTGATCTACATTGGAAGGAGACACCCCTCTTGGGTCTCCCATGATAAAGGTAGCGGTACGGATATGATCGGCGATGATGCGAAAGGCCTTTTGGGTATCGGCGCTTTGGTTATATTCCTTGCCTGAAAGCTGGCCAATTTTATTAAGAATACCGGAAAACAACTCCGTTTCATAAACAGAGGGAGTGCCTGTTAATACGCACAGGGTTCGTTCCAGTCCCATGCCCGTATCCACATTTCTTTGGGAAAGGGGGGCATAGGTTCCGTCTTCCTGTTTATTATACTGCATGAACACGTCGTTCCAAATTTCCAAATACCGGCCACAATCACAGGCAGGGGTGCAATCGGGGCCACAGGGGGCTTTATCGGTAATAATAAACATTTCCGTATCGGGGCCACAGGGGCCGGTTACGCCTGCAGGGCCCCACCAGTTGTTTTCTTTAGGTAAAAAGAAAATATTTTCTTTAATGGCACCGTTTTCAACCCATAACTGGTAAGATTCCTCATCCCTTGGGGCATTTTCATCCCCTTCAAACACAGAAAAGGCCAGATGCTCTTTATCAAGGCCCAAATATTGAGGACTGGTTAAAAACTCCCAACTCCAGGCAATGGCCTCTTTTTTAAAGTAATCCCCCAGGCTCCAGTTCCCCAGCATTTCAAAAAAAGTAAGGTGAGAATTGTCCCCCACTTCGTCAATATCCCCTGTGCGGATACATTTTTGTACGTTGGTCAGCCTCTTGCCCGCCGGGTGGTGTTGACCCATTAAATAAGGCACTAAGGGGTGCATCCCTGCTGTGGTAAACAGCACCGTTGGGTCATTTTCGGGAATAACAGAGGCACTGTGAATCACCGTATGGCCTTTATCCTTAAAAAAATCTAAGTACATTTGCCTAAGTTTCGCTGCTGTCATTTTTTCCACGTTGGTCTCTCCTTAACTATCCATATCAATATTTCATCATTAATTAAGTCTTTAAAAACACCCTTTTATTATAGGCAAAAAGGGCCTTTCCTGTCAAGGAAA
>CAYFQH010000134.1:0-1886 GCA_964345215.1 uncultured Oscillospiraceae bacterium
TATGTCTCATTATTTCTTTTATTATCGCTGGTTGCACTCCTGCCTTGGCTAATGCTGTTCCTGTAGTGTGACGGCAGCTGTAGGGAGTTAGTCTTCGGCATCCCACCCGTTCAAGTGTTTCATAATATTTAGTATAAAAATTGTCCTTATTCATGTTTAGTAACTTTTTGGACGAAGAAGAGTTCTCGTAAAGAGCAGCCACTACAGGAAGAATGATATTAGCCAAAAAAACTGGTGTTTGGCCGCCCTTTTTTAGGGTATGTTCGTTTTTAAATGGCGAAATAGCCTATATAATCACCTTTCGGTTATTATATACTATCCCCATATATGGATTCTAAAGGACAAAGTCCTTTAGCCGCCGGAGGCAAAAACATTACAGCACCCACTTTTCTAAATAATCGGCCAAGCCGTCTTCTTCGTTGGTAAGGGTAATGGCATCGGCTTTTTGCTTTAGGCTGTCAATGGCATTGCCCATGGCAACCCCTACACCGGCGGTAGACAAAAGCTGCAAATCGTTCCCCCCATCGCCAAAGGCAAGGGTATCGGCAGGGTTAATGCCAAGGTGATGGCAAAGGGAAAGAAGGGCCCTGCCCTTATCGGCGTTGATGTGGGTAATTTCCAGGTTACGGCCAAGGGAGCTGGAAATTTCGAATAAGCCGGTGGCATTCAGGGGGGCGATAACTTGGGTGTCGGTGCCTTGCGGGCGCTCGCAAAGGTTGATTTTTTCAAGCTTTGGGGCGCCTTCTAAAAAATACGCTTCAATATTTTCTACAATACGACCGCGGCCTGCCCCTAAATACGTGCGGTGCCAGTGGGGGCGGAGCTTTTGAGGCCAAAGGTTAAAGTTTGCCCTGTCCATTAAAATTTCGTTGCCCACATACCACTGGGTTAAGGGGTTAAGGGGGGCAATAAGCGACCAGGCGTAGCGGGCAGCGGATACGCTGATATAAGCGGAGAAAATTTCTTCGCCGGTATGTAAATTAATACATAAGGCACCGTTTGAGGTAATGGCATAATCAAAGCCTAAGGCTAAAACCTCCTGAGGAATAAGGCAACCTACCCGCCCTGTACAGGCGCAAAGGGTAACCCCTTGGGCTTTAAGGGCATTAAGGGCGGCGATAGCACGAGGGCTTACGGTTTGGTGATCGTTTAATAAAAGGGTTCCGTCAAGGTCTGTTAAAAGTAAACGAAGGTTTTTATTTTTCATTATTTCATAGCCGCCTTTGTAAAACCGCTGAGCATGTGCTTTTGGAAAATGGCAAAAACAATAAACACAGGGATAAGGGAAAGCAGCACGCCAGCCATGATTTGGTGATAGTTGTTGGTTACCTCGCCTCCGTAGGAGGTGCGAAGCCGTTGAAGGCCAACGGTAAGCAGGTACATGTTTTGCTCTTTTACAATAACCTTTGGCCAAAAATAATTGTTCCAGCCACCCATAAAGGCTGTAAGGCAAACGGTAATAACGGTGGGCTTGCACATAGGCACCATAATTTTAAACAAAACCCCCATTTTATTCATGCCGTCTACCCGTGCAGCTTCTAAATAGCTATCGTCTACCGTCATAAAGGATTGACGCAAAAGGAAAATAGAGTAGGAGGAAATGCACCCGGCAATCCATACACCCCAGTAAGAATTCATAAGCCCCGCCCTTGCAATAACAATGTACAGGGGAATAAAGGTAACTTGAAGGGGAATCATCATAGCCCCCAATACCAGCAAAAAGAAAAAGTGCTTGCCGTGAAAGCGGCCTTTAGAAAAGGCGTAGGCCGCCATAATACCAAGAAAAAGCTCGCTTGCCATTTGCATAAGGGTAACCACGGCGGTGTTTAATACATAGCGAAAAAAAGGCACCTTTTGTACAACAAAGCTAAAGTTTTCAAACTGCA
>CAYFQH010000135.1:0-1842 GCA_964345215.1 uncultured Oscillospiraceae bacterium
GCCACCGTTACATGGCTAGGGTTGTTGGACCTAAATAAACAAGTGACAGTAAGTTTTAGTTACTGTAATAAGGGTGGTACCGCGGAAGAGTGCTTTCGTCCCTTGGGCAAATGATTGTCCAGTGGGTGAAGGTTTTTTTATTTGTCCGGACATCGTTTTGGCCCATCCAACAAATAAAATATTTGGAGGAATGCCACAATGGAAAACAAACAAAACGTCAGCTTTTTTTCAGGAGAGACCATTCCCTTGGAGATGCACAAGGTGCGCATGGTTCAAAAATTAAACCTGCTGCCTGTAGATCAGCGCCTTAAAGCCATACAGGCCGCAGGCAGCAACACTTTTTTACTGCGCAACAGCGATGTATTTTTGGACATGCTGACCGATAGCGGCGTAAATGCCATGAGTGATAAGCAATACGCCGCTATGATGTTGGCTGACGACAGCTACGCCGGATCGGAAACCTTTTTCCGGCTGGAAAAAACCCTCCATGACTTTTTTGGCACCACGTTCTTTCTGCCGGCCCATCAAGGCCGTGCCTGTGAGAACATTATTGCCGAAACCATGGTCACCCCCGGCAGCACTGTCATTATGAATTACCACTTTACCACAACCAAATCCCACATTACCCTAAGGGGGGGCGAGGTAGAGGAGGTTATTGGAGATAGCGGCATTCAAATTAACAGTACCGACCCTTTTAAAGGCAATTTTGATTTAGATAAATTGCAGGCTGTTATTGATAAAGTAGGCTCTGAGAACGTAGCTTTTGTGCGGGTAGAGGCGGGAACCAATCTGATTGGAGGACAGCCTGTATCCCTTGAAAACATGAGGGATGTTGCATCAATTTGCCACAAACAAAACATTTTAACGGTTTTAGATGCAAGCCTTTTAGCAGATAACCTGTTTTTTATTAAAACCCGGGAAGAGGCCTGTGCCAATATGACCACCGGGGAAATTGTAAAAGAAATGGCTTCCTTCTTTGACCTCATTTACTTTTCGGGCCGCAAATTAGGCTGCGCCCGGGGGGGCGGCATTTGCACCTCTAACGAGGGCTTGTTCGAAAAAATGCAAATCTTGATTCCCCTCTTTGAAGGCTTTTTGACCTATGGAGGTATGTCCGTTAGGGAAATGGAAGCCATGGCTGTGGGTATTGAAGAAACCTTGGACATGGACGTTATTAGCCAAACACCGCTATTTATAGCTGCCCTTTTGGATGAGCTGCAGAAAAAAGGCGTGCCTGTGGTTACCCCTGCCGGAGGCCTGGGCTGCCATATTGATGCCAGCCAGTTTGTGCCCCATGTTCCTCAGGAACAATACCCCGCCGGCGCCCTGGCCGCAGCCATTTTCATTGCCGGAGGCATTCGGGGCATGGAACGGGGCACCTTATCCGAACAGCGTAACCCCGACGGCTCCGAAAGGCTGGCTTCTATGGAACTGGTACGCCTTGCTATACCAAAGCGGGTATTTACCCTGTCTCAAATTAAGTATGCAGCCGACCGCATTGCCTGGCTTTTTGAACACCGGGAATTAATTGGCGGCCTACGCTTTGTAAAAGAACCGGATACCCTCCGATTTTTCCTGGGAAAATTGGAACCTATCGGTTCTTGGCAGGAGGATTTAGCCAAGGCCTTTGCCAAAGAAATGCCATCGGGACTATAAGCCATTAACCAAATTTAACTAAATATAAAGGCCATGCTCTTTTCACTTGAGCATGGTTTTTAGTGTTTTTATATTCAACTGCTGAAGTTCCTTGGACTAAATTCATATGTAAATCTGCATCGGAATATCAAAATGTATTTAGCAAGAGACTTATTATCCATTTCTTTTTCTTTTGGTGAATTGTAC
>CAYFQH010000136.1:0-1770 GCA_964345215.1 uncultured Oscillospiraceae bacterium
TCCTTTTTTCATCGGCAAACAAGAGTGGCCCAAAAGATAAGCACCCTATATTTTTGTGTATTAGGTTAAAAAAATAGCTGCATGTACTATAAATAGAAAGAAAATTGCAGGTGATTGCTGCCAAAATAAACGTAAAAATCATCATCACCAGGTGGTTTCCTTTATTCCAGCACAATTTTGATTTTATACACATTGCTCTCATTTTTACCTTCATCTTTGCCGTTTAAAATGATTATATCCGGCCAAGCTTCTTTAGGAACAAAGTGGAACCAAATTGTCTTGCTGTTCCAACTGGGGGCAATACGGGTGGCGATGATATTATAGTTCATATCGGTTAAATAGCCTTCAGCCCAATGAACACCGGCCCAGTCTAAGGGGTCGTCTTCCAGGGCAGAGGCATCATATTCAAGCGCAATGTAACCATCCACTGCTGAAAATAAAGCGGCTTTAATCCGGTGTTCCACCCCTTCAATCGTTACAGGCTTTGATGTGCCCTTACGGTTTAGGTGACTGCTTGCCCCTTGGGATAAAAGGGTAAAAGACAGTTCGTGAGCAACGGGATCAATGGTAAGGTCAGGCTTTGGGTTCTGCGGATCACTGCTGTGATATCGGGAATGAAGGGGCAGTTCCACTTTTAGTTCTTTTGCGCCCCGCAAATGCTCTGGCAAGGTAACACCCATGTAATATTTCCGCTGGTTAGGCACATCCCCTGTAAAATCTACTGTGTCTTCCAAATATACTTTTTCGCCATTTACAAGAATACTGCCGTGGCCCAGAATGCCTGTTAAGTTATCTGTTTTTTCTACTTCCATACCATCTGCCCATAAAAGATCTGGGGCAAAGGTTTGGGGTGTATTCCTTGTGTCGGTTACCGAGTAAACAATGCGCAATTGCTGGCCGTCAAACAGGGCTTCTTCAATTACAACCCGGCTGTTTTTAAAGGTGGCGGCTGCCAGGTTGTGGCTTACATAACCCATGGTGTCTTTGTTAATCGGCAAATTATAGCCGGCGTCTTGGTGACTTAGGCCAGTTAAGGAATGATAGTGGCTTACCAGGGCCAGGGCTGTTGTAAGAAGCAGCAAAAGCATAACAAAGGTAATAACCAGTTTTTTAGGCATAAACCGGGGTGAGGGGGCGAGGGTGTCTTGAATGTTTTGCCACACATGGTTTTTGCCAAAAACAGGAGCGGGTATGCCGCCGGGGCTTAAGTGGGCAAGGGCCTCTTCAATAAAGGGCAAGTCCATTTGATCTGCTGAGGTAAAAAGCGCTTCCTGCAAGGCTGTAAAAACTTCCTTGCGGCTGTATTGATCTTGCAAGGTGTTGGCCAGAGGCCTAAGGGCGGAGATTCTCTTTTTCATGTAATTACCTCCTTACCAGCAGCAATAACACAAGGGCAAAAAACAGCTGTTGGTTTGCAATGATTTTCTTCTTCATCCGGGAAACCCGCATGCGTACGCAGTTTTCACTTAGCTGGTATGCTTGCCCAATTTCTTTAGAGGATTGGCCAACGATGCAATAAGCATAAAACAACCTGGCGTTTTCATCGCCTAAAAGCTTTATAAGCAGATCCATCTGCTCTTTTAAGCGTAAAAACTCCTCTGGGTTGGGATAGGCTTGGACAGGGTCGCTGATGGGGGGCCGGTCCGGATCGTCCAGGGAAAAGGCGGCGTTTCGCCTTTCTTTCGCCAGGGCCGAAAAATGTTTTTTTAGCCGGCGGCGAAGGGTCTCTACCAGCCAGCCGCCGATATTGGGGTGAGCTGCCAGCTGTTT
>CAYFQH010000137.1:0-1711 GCA_964345215.1 uncultured Oscillospiraceae bacterium
CCGAAAGATAGGCATCCGGATGTTGCTCAACATAAGCAATCAATTCGCTAGGGAGTCATTTATTAGGGGGACGGTTACGCTTTTTTATTCTTAGGCTGCTAGTTTCTGATAAGAGTCTTTTCCAATTTTGAACTGTGGTTATATTAGCAGCAAACAGAGATGAGGTTTCCTTATAAGTGTGTCCTTCTGCAAATAACTTAGTACCCGTTCTCTAAATCGTTTTCCATATGCCGTTGTTTTAGTATAACGCATAATTCAAAATTATTAAACTTGTTTTACTTTATTACTTAAGGCAATAGCAAAATGCTTATAATTTTATTAAGGCATCATTGTTTTTTCAAAGGTGGTTTGTGCAAACTGAAGGGCTTCGGCTACCGGCATAATTTGATTATAAGCTGTATGCACGGCCATACCTAAAATACCTAAAAACTTAGGCTCATCAAAGGGAAGGCTTTCCCCCTTAGGAGCATAAGATGTTTTTGAGAGGGAAAAGTTGTTTCTTGCCATGGTCAACCAGGGGTATAAGTCCATTACCTCATAATTATCATAGGTTTTTAAACAGGGAGACATAGTGCCCATTAAAGTCATGGCTGTTGCCACTTCTTCAGTGCATAGCCAGCGGATAAAGCGAAGGGCCTCTTCTTGTTTTTTTGAATATTTACATACGCCAATGGCACTGCCACCGGTCATAGGATTGCTGCCGGGAACCAAGGCAAAACCAACCTTGTTCAAAACTTGTGAATCGGTAGCGGCAATGCTTGAAGCAAAGTTTGAAAACATAACACTCATAGCCACATTACCTTGGGAAAAGGCGCGGGTCGCGTCCTGCCAGGTCATGCAGGGATCAGCGCCGATAAATTCTTTAACTTCAATTAATTCCTCCATTGCCTCAATGCCCTTTGGACTGTTTAATAAAAGTTGTTGCCCCTGATAAAGGCTGGTACAATGGCTAAAATACCTGGTTAAGTACTCACGACCAGCTACATTGCTGTTGCCCATGGTTAATGTGGTACCATAGGGAACCGGCGAGGAAGGGTTGAACTTTTGTGAAAAAAATTTGGCAATTTGGTTAAACTGTTGGAAAGTGGAAGGTAATAACAACTCCTGATCAAAGGTCTCGGCATATTGTCGACGATAGGCAGCATTCTCAAAAAGGTCTTTACGGTAAAAAAGAAGTTGGGAACTGGGGGTGCTGGGCAAAGCGTAGAGAGTATTGTTAAAGTGTGAGTACTCTTTTGAGAGACCAGGTAAAAACGTTTCAAAAATTTTTTCGATATGGGGATCTATTTCCGCTAGAGGGGTAAATATTTTTTCAGCATACCAGGAAAAACGGCGTCGATCGATACGAATAATATCAATAGAGCTGGTATATTCGATGTTTGAAAAAATTTCATTCAGCCCCTCAAAGGAATAAAAGGCGACGTTAATTTTAGTGCCCGTCGCTTTTGTATATAGTTGGGAGATGTTTTTTAAAATTCTAGCACTGGGGCTGTCGAGGGTGGCGATGGTCAACTTCTCTTGGGATTTTTTTCGCTGGGGAACCCATTGGCGAAAACCGTTTGCCAAAAGGCTATGATTTTGATTGGGCGAGCCTTCACCTCGCAAGCTATTAATTAATAGTTCGGCAGCCTTGCGTCCCATTAAGCGAAAATTCAGTTCATACTTCTCAAAGTCATCTTGAGGCATGGTAAAAAGGGGAGACAGGCCGTAG
>CAYFQH010000138.1:0-1664 GCA_964345215.1 uncultured Oscillospiraceae bacterium
GTTTTCCAGTTCAAACATTTTCTTGGTCTATTGTTAATGAGAAAGAGGTTTTTGGTAAGTTCTTTCTGCTCGATGGTCGCAAGGTTTGTTTTCTTGGGAAAAAATTCACGCAGCAGGCCATTACCGTTTTCATTGCTTCCCCTTTGCCAGGGGGCATAAGGATCTGCGAAATAAAGAGGAAGATTCAAGTCGGCAGCCAGGTTATCATAACAAGCAAATTCTTTTCCTCTGTCTGTTGTAGCGGTTTTAAAGGCGCCTTCAGGTAGGGTATGGAAAAAATCTTTAATCGATTTTTCCATGCACTGAGCACTTCTGTCCTCCATTTTAAAAGCTGTATATAATCGGCTCTTTCTTTCCACAAAGGTGGATAAGCAACCCTTGCTTTTACCTCGGCTGGATACCATGGTATCCAGCTCCCAATGGCCGAATTCTTCTCTTGCCTCTACTTCTTTTGGGCGATCAGAAATAGAAAAGCCCTTTGTAAAAGTACCTCGTTTTTCCTTCTTTCGTCTTTTACCTTTGTGGCGAAGAAGCTGCATATTTATTGGTCCAAACTTTCCTTGATAAAGCCAATTATAAATTGTTTTTGTGCTTGCCTTACCTAAGGTTATAGTATGAGCGATTTGCTCTGGTGACCATGTTTCTTCTAGCTTGCAATGTATTACTTCCCCCAATTCAGCAGTGTATTTACCTAGCCAATAACTTTTTTGGCGGCGCATCTCATACTTTTCCTGGGCAAGAGCCCCTTGATAAGAAGCTTGTGCACCATTACGTTTCAACTCCCGGCTGATGCTGGTGTGACTGCGTCCAAGCCTTACTCCAATGCTGCGGCACGAATATCCTAAATGGTATAATTCTTCTATACGGCCCCGTTCAACTGTGCTAAAATGATGGTAGCTCATAAATAGATTCTCCTTGTTGCTTTTTTGTATTCACGCAAATACAGTTTACAACAACTCATCTACTTATGGGCTTTTTTTATGGTGCACTTCAGTTTACCATCCGCCTTTTGATAAAGAATTTTTTAATGGTTTCCTCGCATACACTAAGGGCTTTGGAAAACAACTCAAAACGAGTATACGTAATATTTAAGATGCTGTTGTGGCTTTCATTCATTTTCTTTCGCAGCTTTTCCATCATGGAGAGGGCTGTTTTTTGATCTACACTACACAAGCTTTGCAAATAAATCGTTACGTCCCCTTCGTCGGCCAAAATCCATGAACGGATGTTTTCAGCGATTTCCTCCGATCTTTTTTCTTCATAAAAATACAGTTGTTCTTCCTCTGTCGATCCCATTTTTTCGTTCATGGCAATGTAGCTTTTTAAATAGGAAGCCGGAATATTTTCGAGGCCTTGTTTTATTTTGCCAACCCCTATTAAGGGGGAAGCAATTTCCATTTGCTTCATTAAGGAAATCAGATGTGTGCACTGTTCGCGCCTATGATCCTCCGGATGACTAGTAATAACAAGAATGGCCAATAGCCGTTCTTCTTCTATGTAAACGCCATAACCTAAGGCACCGATTAAATCGATTTTTTCTTGCTCTGCTTGATAGTACTAAAGTGTCCCCCTTGTCAAGACACAGAAAAGCAAAAACATCATGACACCTCTGGGATATTACTTGGTTAAATGCAGTTATCAAAGGACATTATTACAAGCTTTAT
>CAYFQH010000139.1:0-1655 GCA_964345215.1 uncultured Oscillospiraceae bacterium
ACGCGAAAGGTGCATCATAAGGTAGTATAAAAAACACATTATCCTGGTAGGGAAGGGATAAAGCCAGACAGAGTAACTATGGAGAGCAACAAGGCAAACGTTTAACCTAAAGAATTGATATAAATATAGCACGAACTGATTTTTTTGTCAATATAAAGAACGGGCTTAAAGTCTCTTTAATATAGACAAACCATTGCAAATAGCACAAAAGAATCTTTGGTGATACAATACAAATACAAACAGATGCTCTTATTTAATTTCTTGGCACAGTTGACGAGTTGCACAGGGCTTTTCTTAATATTCAAAAAAACACTTTGTAATGAATAAAGGCTGGCCAAGGCGGAAAAGAGCCCAAAAGGGCATAGCATCTGCCTGCAACAGAAAGGAAGGCGAACCATGGGAAAACAGCGTGTTTTTTTAACGGGAGCCACAGGCACCATGGGCTTTTTAACCCTCCAGAAATTGGTTGAAGCCAGGGATGAGATTGACCTGGTTGTGCTGGCCTTGGATGAAAAAAAGGAACATCAAAAACTAAAGCCCTATATAAAAGAAGGAAGCATTCAAGTGGTTTGGGGTGACTTGACCTCCTATGAAAATATAAAAACCTGCGTAGCAGGGGCGGATATAGTGCTGCACGTAGGGGCCCTAGTTTCCCCAAAGGCCGATGCCCGGCCGAAAGAAGCCATGCGGGTTAATTACGGCTCGACAGTACACATTGTGCGAGCCATTAAAGCCCTTGGGCAAATAAATCAGACAAGGCTTGTATACATTGGCACTATTGCTGAAACGGGGGATCGAATGCCCCCCATTCATTGGGGCCGGGTAGGGGACCCCATTAAACCCAGCGTATTTGATTACTACGCCGTGTCTAAAGTGGCAGCAGAGCGCCATGTAATCGAATCGGGTTTGCCTTATTGGGTTAGCCTGAGGCAAACGGGAATTATGAGTGCTGCCATGGCCCAAACAGAAGATGCCATTATGTTTCACAGCTGCCTTGACAACGCCATGGAATATGTAAGCGATCGGGATTCGGCCCGGCTTTTATACAACCTGTGCTTAAAAGAAAAACAGGGGGCTTTGAAGGAAGGCTTTTGGGGGCATGTTTTTAATATCGGCGGCGGAGAAAGTTGCCGCATTACTACCTACAACTTGTACCAGGGGGCCTTTCAAAAATTGGGCATCGGCCATATCGGCAATGTGTTTAGCGCCAATTGGTTTGCCACCCGTAATTTTCATGGCCAGTATTATTTAGACTCTAATAAACTAAACGATATCCTGGATTTTAGGCGGGATGGCATCGACTATTTTTATAAAGCCTATTTTGACAAAATAAAACCCTTTATGCCTTTGTTAAAAATAGCTCTGGCTCTGCCAAAAGGTGAAAAACTGGTCAGCGCCATTGTACACAGCATATTTTTAAAAATTGCCCGCCGCAGCCAGGGAACGGTGCGCTTTATTGAAAAAAACATGCAAGGGCATATTGCAGCCTACTGGGGCAGCCATGAAAAATGGGAGCAAATTGGCTCCATGGAGGCTTTTGATCACTTTAAAAACTGGGATCAGGTGGTTCATATTGACCATGGGTACGACGAAGAAAAGCCCCAAGAGGACCTGAGCCTTGAGGATATGGAAAAGGCTGCCGCCTTTCGGGGCGG
>CAYFQH010000140.1:0-1528 GCA_964345215.1 uncultured Oscillospiraceae bacterium
TTCATTTTATTGGGAGGGTGTCGACTTTATCGACACCCTGAAGCACTGTTCCTTTACAGAAGCAGTGCTTTTGATCGTATGCTATACTCCTTTAGGCTTCCTTCACCTTAAACAGGCCTTTATGCACCAAGGCCGCTAAAATGGCCCCTACAAAAGGCGCAACAATAAACACCCATACTTGGCTTAAGGCTTCACCGCCTGCAAACACCGCAGGAGCCAAGCTCCTCGCAGGGTTTACCGATGTGCCTGTTAGTGGAATGCCAATAATGTGGACAAAAGTAAGGGTTAAGCCAATCACAATGCCGGCGATGTTGCTGGTGGCCTTGCTGCCCGTAACCCCTAAAATGGTCATAATAAACACGAAGGTTAACACCACTTCCACTACAAAAGCACCGGGCAAGGTGAGCCCTACGCCGCTCAGGGCACCGTAACCGTTGGCTCCTGTGCCCGCCAGATTGGAATTAGCTGTAATAAAGCTGACCAGCCCGCTGCCGGCAAAAGCCCCTATCACCTGAGCTACAACATAACCTACCAAGTCTTTAAATGAAAGGCCGCCATTAATATATACCGCCAGGGATACGGCAGGGTTTACATGGGCGCCGGAGACATGGCCAATGGCATAAGCTGCTGCAATAATAGCAAGGCCAAAAGCCATGGCGATGGCCAACACCCCTAAAAATCCTACGCCGGTACCACCGGTAAAACCGCCCGTCACCACGGCTGTGCCACAGCCAAAGAGAACCAATACAAAGGTTCCAAAAAGTTCCGCTAAATATTTTTTCATATTTGTTCCACCTTTTAATAAAATATATGTTTCCAGGTTTTGTTTATCCAAGGGTATTTTATAAAAAGTTTAGTTTTTTTGCAATCTATTTTTGCATAATCTGCCATACCTTTTTCATCAATCCCTTACCTCTATCCTTTACCCCAAGATAAACAGAGGTAAACAAAATTTTTTATGCCCCCTATAGCAGCTTGCCAGGCTTGATCTAAATGGGTTTTTCCATATATACATTTACTTTATGTGCATCAAAATATCCTCCCTCCAGCACAAAGGGATTTCTTTTTATAGCGTGGGCTTCCAGGCTCAGTCCGTTAACAATGCCATGGCTGGCAGAAAACATGCCCAGAAAGTGCCCGATAAAGGGGGTGATATTTTCCGTAACCTTATCCCTATCCCAATTAAGCCTAATATCCAGCCGGGGATAGGCTCCTTGAAAAGTAGCAACCAACTTATCAAGGCTTAATACAAAGTGCCCAAACTCTTGATTGATTTTTTTAGCCAAGGTGGTTTTTCCTGCTCTTGAAGGCCCTGAAATAATAATGCTTTTCAAAATAATCCTCTCCTAAAAGATATACTATATTCACTTTCTTAACCTTATTAAATCACATTATTTCCTTAGGCAAATCCCTTTGTAAAGACAGGTTAAACCATTTTTTCCGCTCCTTACAAAAAACTCAGCTGATGGTGCCCATAGCCTGTCTTATAGGCAGAAATAATCAGGCGCATATCATGGGTAAGCCCCAG